>JAJYKY010000035.1 GCA_021788195.1 bacterium
TCGGCGGGGAAGTCTGAGGTCAAAAAAGTCCCGGCGGATGAAGCGATAAGAGAAATCGGAGAAATGGGAAAAAGTTGCGAAGGAAAAGACTGGACCCAGGAAGGCCTGGACCGGGAAATTTCGGCACGTGATTACGGCGGGAACGCAACCCTGGCTGTTTCGGCAGCTCTCTGGAAGGCCCTGAATTTAGAGACTCCCCCGGCGGGAAAATTTCCTAAGCTTATGGTTCTGATGTTTGAAGGGGGAAAGCACGGGAATGCCAATATTACCATTCAGGAATTCTTGGTCGTGGAAGATTCACTTGAAGAAGCCAGGAGGGATTTTTTTAGGGTCAGAAAATATCTGGAGGAACAGAACGCGGAAACTACCGTCGGAGCGGAAGGCGGATTCTCACCGCTGTCGTACACAAATGAGCAGGCTCTGGAGACGATTAAGAAGGTCCTGCCGGGAAAATCCATCGCTCTTGATGTGGCCGGAACTTTCAAACAAGGGCAAGCGCTGGATTACGGTTTACTTCTTTCGAAGTTCCCCATTGTTTCTTTGGAAGACCCTTACGGCGACGAGGACTGGGAAAAGTGGGCAGAATTTACTAAAACACACGGCCAAAAAATACTGGTGGTCGGCGATGATCTGGTCACGACGAACAGAGAGCGAATAGAAAAAGCCAGCCTGCTGTCTGCCGTCAACGCCGTGATTATCAAACCAAACCAGATCGGAACGATTACCGCCACTTTGGAAGCAGTGACCACAGCCCGGAAGGCCGGTCTGAAAATAATTGTTTCCCACCGCGGCGAAGAAACGGATGATGACTGGATTGCCGATTTGGCCGTAGCCGTAAAAGCGGATTATGTCAAGTTTGGGGGGATGGATCGGGGGGAACGGATTGCGAAGTATAACCGGCTGGCTCAGTTGGGAATGAAATAATTTTGGCTTCGCCGGTGGCCAGCTCCACGTCGGCAATTTTTTCGTCGGGAATATTCTCAAGATACTTAAGTAAAGCCCGCAGGGAATTACCGTGGGCCGAGATGATAACATTTTTACCTTCCCTCAGTCTCGGCTCAATTTCTTTTTGAAAATAAGGAACAACCCGGGCATAGACCTGTTTTAAACTTTCCCCGTTTTCAACGGGCTGATCCCAACCGCGGCGCAGTTTACGGTATTCTTCCTCGCCAAGATTTTTTTCGACTTCGAGCTTGTTCTTACCGGTAAAAATACCATAATCGCGTTCACGCAAAGCGTCAGAAGTAATAATCGAAATATCGGAAATATCCAGCATTTTAAGGATTTCGTCGGTAGTTTGTTGAGCCCGAATAAGGTCCGATTGAAAAATTATATCCCAGGTGCGGCCCCGCAATTGTCCGGCAGCCCGACGGGCTTCTTCTTTACCCTTTTCCGATAAAGGAATGTCCGTCCAGCCGGTCCAAAGATTTTGGGCGTTCCATTCCGACTCCCCGTGCCGAATCAAAGCTAAGAGTGCCATAAGACAATCCGTTAACTTCGCTCAGGATAGTTTTGCGTTCCACAAAACCACAAATTCTCCCTGCGGTTTAGAAAATTTTACCAAAGCTTCTGAAGGTTTGCCCCGCCAAATTTCCTGGTGAATTTTCGTCAGTTCCCGGGCAATCACAATTTCCCGGTCTTCTTTAAGTAACCCGAGAAACCTCAGCAGCTTGTGAGGCGAAACGTAGAAAATAATCGTGGCGTTTAGGTTTTGGTATTTTTCCAGGACCTGTCTGGTGTGAGATTCTTTTTCCGGCGGATAGCCCAGAAAAAGAAACTTATCGGGAGGCAGGCCGGACAAGGTAAGGGCCGTTATCGCGGCGTTAGGGCCGGGAACGCTTTCTATGGGAAGGTTTTGGGTTAAGGCTTCCCGGACCAGTTTGTATCCGGGGTCTGAAATTAACGGGGTTCCGGCATCGCTGACCAGGACGACTTTCAGTTCTTTGGCGCTGGCCAAAATATCATTAATTTTGTCAATTTCCACTTCCTTGTAAAGAGAAATCATGGGTTTGTGGGGAATTTCGAAGTGTTTGAGAAGCAGACCGGTATGGCGGGTGTCTTCGGCAATAATCAGATCGGCTTCCCGAAGAACTCTTAAGGCCCGCAAAGTGATATCTTCCAAGTTTCCTATCGGGGTTGCTACAATAAACAGCATATGATTGAGCTTTTGACTAATTTTATTATAGCGCTTATCAAAGCTACCGGATATCCGGGAGTTTTTCTGCTGATGACTTTAGAATCGGCCCTGATCCCTATCCCTTCCGAAGCGACCATGCCGTTTGCCGGTTCGTTAGTTGCTTTTGGAACTTTTAATTTTTGGTGGCTGGTAATTATCGGAACGGCCGGTAATTTACTGGGTTCGGTTTTAGCCTACGGGCTGGGTTATTTGGGAGAAAACGAAGTAGCCAGTTTTATCCGTCGGTACGGGAAGTATGTGTTGATTCGGGAAAAAGAGTTTCAGCACGCCAGGGTTCTTTTTAAACGTTTCGGCGAGCCGATTGTTTTTCTTTCCCGGATTTTGCCGGCGGTGCGAACCTACATAAGTCTTCCGGCCGGGATTGCCAAGATGGACTTTAAAAAATTTCTGATCTACACCTGTTTAGGATCCTTTATCTGGTCAGCAGTTTTAACCTACCTGGGAATGATGCTTAGAAATAACTGGCACGTTATTACGCCCTACTTCCACATTCTCGATATTTTGGTGATCGGAAGCATGATACTCGGCGTCGGCTATTTTCTCCAGGCAAAATTATCAAAGAGGACCTAACCGTACTTACGAATCAGGGCCACCATTTTTCCCTGAACCTGGACGTCGTTAGCGTAGATCGGCTCCATTTTGGCGTTAGCGGGCATCAGTTTTACCCGGCCGTTTTCCCGAAAAATTCGTTTTAAGGTGGCCAGGCCGTTTTCGAGTAAGGCCACCACAATTTCCCCGTCCCGGGCGATTTCCTGTTTGACAATCACCACAAAATCGCCGTCGAAGATTCCGTCTTCAATCATGGAATTGCCTTTAACCTGAAGAACATACGCGCTTTTGCCGGAAGGAATCAGAGTTGAAGGAATCTTAAAAGTAGCCGTAGGGTCCGTATATGGTTCCAGGGGCTTTCCGGCGGCGATAAAACCGAGGAGTGGCAAATCTTCAGGCAGTTCCGGGCTGGAATCAAGATTGAGCATATCGGTCACAATTTCGATACCACGCATTTTGCCTTTGGTTTTGCGGATTAGGCCCTTGCGCTCAAGAATGGTCATGTGCTCGTAGATGGTGGCGGGGGAAGTGACCCCCATTGCCTTGCAGATTTCGCCTAAAGTCGGCGAGTAGCCGTATTTTTTGATGAAATTGGCGATGAACTCTAAGATTTGACGTTGGCGTTTGTATAAAACTACCGGCATGACAAAATCATCTTACCCGAAGAAAACCCAAACTGTCAAGGGGAATCATGGTAAAATAGACCTATGGATTTTAAGCTCGTTTCCGACTTTTCTCCGTCCGGCGATCAGCCTCAGGCGATCGATAAATTAGTTACGGGCCTCGGGAAAAAGATGCCCAACCAGGTGCTTTTGGGGGTGACCGGCAGTGGTAAAACTTTTACCATGGCCAAAGTGATCGAAACGGTTCAAAGACCGACCCTGATTATTTCCCACAATAAGACCCTGGCCGCGCAGCTTTATCAGGAATTCCGGGAGTTTTTCCCCCAAAACGCCGTTTCCTACTTCGTCAGCTATTACGATTTTTACCAGCCTGAGGCTTATATTCCGCAGACGGACACTTATATTGAGAAGGAAACGGAAATAAATGAGGAGATTGATAAACTCCGGTTGCAGACAACGACTAACCTCATGACCCGCAAAGATGTTATTGTCGTGGCTTCGGTCTCGTGTATTTACAATCTTGGCAGCCCGGAAGAGTACGGGCGGTTTGTTCTGGAGCTTTCCCGCGGCAACCAGGTTGAAAACTACCGGCGCAAAATCTTAACCCGCTTGACCGAGTTGCAATATGCCAGAAGTGACTTTGACTTTAAACGGGGAACCTTTAGGGTCCGGGGCGACACAGTCGATATTTTTCCGTCCTACGACGATTTCGGCCTCCGGCTGGAATTTTTAGGCGAGAAATTGACCAGAATTGCCAAAATGGATACTCTGGACGGCCACTTGATTGATAATCTGGAAGACTATGCCGTCTATCCGGCTAAGCACTATATGACCGATCCTTTAAGCTACGAGAAAGTTTTTGTTCAAATCCGGAAAGATCTGGAAAAAAGAGTCAAAGAGTTAAATGAGGCCGGGAAAATCCTTGAAGCCCATAGATTAAACCAGCGGGTAAATTACGACCTGGAAATGATATCCGAAGTCGGCTATGTTAACGGGATCGAAAATTACAGCCGCTATTTTGACGGTCGGAAACCCGGCGATGCTCCTTTTTCCCTGATGGATTATTTCCCCAAAGATTATCTGCTGATGATCGACGAATCGCACATGACTATTCCCCAAATCCGCGGAATGTACAACGGCGACCGGAGCCGGAAACAAACTCTTATTGACTACGGTTTTAGACTCCCGGCCGCCCTGGATAACCGACCCCTCCGTTTTGATGAGTTTCAACGGCGCCAGGGGCAGACCATTTATGTTTCCGCCACGCCTGACGAGTGGGAAGTTTCGGTTTCGGAGGAAAATATCGCCGAGCAGCTGATCCGACCGACGGGCCTGGTAGACCCCCGGGTCACAATTTCGCCGACGCAGGGGCAGATTAAAGATCTGATCGGAAGAATTAAAGAAAAGGCGGCCCGGGGCGAGCGGGCCCTGGTAACGACGCTGACCAAAAGAACGGCCGAAGAGTTAACCGACTACTTGAAAGAAAAGGAAAACCTGAAAGTGGCTTACCTTCACAGCGATATCCAGACCCTGGAACGGTCGGACATTTTGAGAAAATTGCGCTTGGGGGAGTATGATGTCGTCGTCGGCATTAATTTGCTCCGGGAAGGACTGGATCTGCCGGAAGTCAGCTTAGTAGCGATTCTGGATGCGGATAAGGAAGGTTTTTTGCGCAGTAAAACTTCCTTAATCCAAACCATGGGCCGGGCGGCACGGCATGTTCACGGCGAAGTGATCATGTATGCGGACAAGGTTACGGCGGCGATGGAGGAATCGGTTCAGGAAATTAACCGGCGGCGAAAGTTTCAGCTTGCCTGGAACGAAAAACACCAGATTACTCCGCAAAGCATTGTTAAACCGATTCGGGAAGCGATTATTGAAACGG
>JAJYKY010000009.1:0-17854 GCA_021788195.1 bacterium
TTGGCTATTTTTTAATAAGCAAGCGGGGCTTTCTTGTGGCATAATAGGGCCGTGGTTAATTTCTCCGACGAGATTCCGACAAGCCAGTATCTATCCGGCGAAGAGCAAAAGGCAGAGAAGAACTGGAAAAGCGAATTAGCTTCCGGCCCGGAAAAGAAGGGTCTGAAAATACAATTGCTGTCTGTTCTCGAAAAAGCTCAGGCGGTTCTGGAAGATGTGGCCTCTTTCAAACATCCGCTCCGCGATTTGGACCGGTAAATTGGGCGATCACCTACCTTCTTCTTGTCAAAAAAGCCGAGCAGCTGGGAAAGTGACGCCGGTTCATGCTAAAATTAGGGCATGGAGCAAAAGAAACGCGTTTTTTCCGGTACCAGACCTACGGGACGGCTTCACCTGGGCAACTATTTGGGCATGGTCAAAGGAGCCATTGAGCTTCAAAACCGGCCCGACCTGGATTGCCTTTACTGCGTTGTGGACTTGCACGGAATTACGACGCCGTACGATACCAAAACTTACGCTTCGGGTATCCGCACCGTTGTTTTAGACTACCTTGGCGCCGGCCTGGATCCGCAAAAGGCCCACATTCTGGTTCAGTCTGCTGTCGGCGCTCAACATCTGGAACTGGCTTATTATTTCGGGACCATTTATCAGGTGTCCCGGCTGGAGGACCTGCCAACTTACAAAGAGAAAAAAACCCAGCATCCGGATTATGTCAACATGGGGCTGCTTTATTATCCGGTCCTCATGGCCGCCGACATTTTGATTTACAAATCTCCGCTGGTGCCGATTGGCCAGGACCAGGAGCCGCACTTAGAAGTAACCCGGGAAATTGCCCGGAAATTTAACAGTATGTTTGGAGAGACTTTTCCGGAGCCGCAAAGTTTTAAGACCAATGCGCCAATTGTTCCTTCGCTTTACGGAGAAGGGAAGATGAGCAAGTCCAAAGGTGACGGAATTATCCTGACAAGCTCATTGGAAGAAATAAAGGCCGCCTTGGCGAAAGTTCCGACCGATTCCGGTAAAGGAGAAAAGTTTCCGGCGGAAGGCCCGCTGGTAAATTTACTGACCTTCGTCGAATTATTTGAAGGTCATGACCGGGCGATGCAGTATCGGGAAAGGTACAAAACCACCGGGATAAAATACGGCGAACTGAAAACCGAACTGGCAGAAGCGATTTATAAAGAATTACAACCAATTCAGGAACGGCGGAAATATTTTGAGGATCATCCGCAGGAAGTGAACCAAATTCTAAAAGACGGGGCGGAGTACGCCCGATCTATTGCCGACGAAACTTTAAAAGAAGTCCGACAGAAAATGGGGTTGGCCAGGTAAATTTTTGTTAATGACAAAGCCGCAGATCAGTTTTGAAGATTTTCTGAAATTGGATATCCGGGTGGGGGAAGTGACAGAAGCCGCCGAAGTCCCCGGCAGCGAAAAACTCTTAAAATTAACCGTCAATTTTGGCCAGGAAACCGGCCTGCGGACAATCTTCTCCGGGATCAAAAAGTGGTATAATCCAAGTTCACTTCAGGGTCGAAAGCTGGCCTTCATCACCAACCTTCCCCCGAAGAAATTTAAAATTAAAACAGAGGAGTACGAAAGCGAGGGCATGATTCTGGCCGCCGACAGCGGCGAAGAAGCCATTCTTTACCAATTTGATAAAGAAGTCGAACCGGGATCAGTCGTAAGATAGCCTATCATAATTTTGGCGAGGTAAAACTAAGGAATTATGGACATAAATTTACCTAAAGTCGGAAAACAAAATAACAACCACAACGGTGGTAAAAACGGTAAAAACCGCGGGTTTAACTTTAAATTACGCTTCGGAGTCAAAGACCTGATTATCTACGCAATTGTCGTTTTTATCGCTCTGTCGGTCCTTGGCTCGTTTGTTAAACCGCCGCAGGCCACCCAGACTAAGCCGCTCTCGGCGGTTTTAACGGATATTAAGAACGGCCGGGTCAGCTCGGTGACGGTCGAAGACACCAATTTGACGGTTAAATACAAGAACGGACAGACGGCCGACTCAACTATAGAAACGAACACTTCATTTGTTCAGACCATGCAGGCGGCCGGTATTAACCCGGACGCAGTTAATTTAACCGTCAAGGACAGTTCGCTGACAAGCAACTGGATCAATCTCTTGTCAAATTTCCTTCCGGTCGTGCTCATGGGCATTTTGTTCTTCTGGATTTTCCGCCAGGCGAGAGGCGCTCAGGATTCGATTATGTCTTTCGGCAGCTCCAAAGCCCGGATGTACTCTAAAGACCAGCCAAAAGCCACTTTTGCCGACGTGGCCGGGGTGGACGAGGCAAAGCAGGAGCTCTCCGAAATTGTCGATTTTCTGAGAAATCCCAGGAAATACCAACAGGTCGGGGCCCGGACGCCCAAGGGAGTTCTACTGATCGGTCCGTCAGGCACCGGAAAAACGCTCCTGGCCCGGGCAGTCGCCGGGGAGGCGGGAGTGGCCTTTTTTGCCATGGCCGGATCGGAATTTATGGAAATGTTAGTCGGTGTCGGGGCTTCCCGGGTTCGGGACCTTTTTGCCATGGCGAAGAAAGCCAAACCGGCGATTATTTTTATCGATGAGATTGACGCTATCGGCCGGCAGCGGGGGATGGGCTTAGTCGGCGGCCATGACGAGCGGGAGCAGACCCTAAACCAGATTTTAGTCGAAATGGACGGCTTTTCGCCTAATGAGAATGTGATCGTCATGGCGGCGACCAACCGGCCCGACGTTTTGGACCCGGCCCTGGTTCGGCCCGGGCGGTTTGACCGCCGGGTGAGTCTGGATTTGCCCGACCGGGAAGGCCGGCTGGCGATATTAAAAATTCACATGCGCGGCAAGCCGTTTGCCAAAGATGTCGACTGGGACAAAATGGCCAGGCGGACGGTCGGTTTTTCCGGCGCCGATTTGGAGAACATGCTTAACGAAGCGGCCATTTTAGCGGCCCGGCTGTCCAAGACTGAAATTGACATGAAAGACCTTGAGGAAGCGGCGACCAAAGTTAAACTCGGGCCGGAGCGAAAGAGACTGCAAAGCGATGCCGACCGGAAAATGACGGCCTATCACGAAGCCGGCCACGCTATCGTGACCCACTTTTTGCCCCACATGGACCCGGTCCACCGGATCAGTATCGTTTCCCGGGGGGTGAGTCTGGGCCACACTTTAATTCCGCCGACGGCTGACCGGCTGCATGAAACCAAATCGCATTTGGTAGAACAGATTGCCTCAATGTTAGGTGGCCGGGCGGCTGAAGAGCTGGTCTTTAAGGAAATGACGACCGGGGCTTCCTCGGATATTTCCCAGGCGACCAGCGTGGCCCGGGAGATGGTCGTCGAGTTCGGGATGAGCAATATCGGACCGATTAATTTCGGCGCCGAGCCGACAACCTACATGGGTCGAATGGTGGCTGAGCCGCAGAAAATCTCCGAAAATATGGCCGGGAAAATTGACTCCGAGGTCAAGAAGTTAATTGACGACGGCTATAAATCGGCAGTCGATATTCTGCGAAAGCAAAAAAAGATTCTGGACAGAGTGGCGACGGAACTGGTGGCTAAAGAGACTCTGGAGGGGGAAGAGTTTGAGAAAATTGTCGGCTTGCCCAAACCGGCGTTGGTAGCAGCACCCTAAATAATTTTTAATTCTCAATGACTCGTTTGGTTCTCATTGATGGTCACGCGATTTTGCACCGGGCGTACCACGCCCTCCCGCCGTTAACTTCACCCTCCGGGACTCCGGTAAACGCTGTCTATGGTTTTACCTCCATGCTGTTGTCCATACTGAAAGATCTGAAGCCTGATTTTTTGGCGGTCGCGTTTGATTTGCCCCAGAAAACTTTCCGTCAGGAAATGGCGCCCTCCTACCAGGCCCAGCGGCCGGAGATGGAAGACGGTTTGTCCTGCCAGATTGCGCTCTTGCACGAACTTTTGGATAACTTGGGAATTTTACACTACAGCGCCGGCGGTTTTGAGGCCGACGACGTGATCGGAACGCTGGCGGGGCAAGCGGGGATGCGGTTAGGGGATAGAAGCAAGAATCAAGGGACGGAAGTAATTATAGTTACCGGGGATAGAGATATGTTCCAACTGATTGATGAAAACACCAAGGTTTGCGTCCCGGTCCGGGGGTTAGCCGAGACCAAAATTTATGACGAAAAAACGGTCCGGGAAGAATTCGGGGTGAATCCGTCCCAATGGGTGGACGTTAAAGCCTTAAAAGGCGACGCTTCGGATAATTACGGCGGCGTTCGGGGGATCGGGCCGAAGACGGCCCTCAAATTAATTGCCCGGTACGGATCCCTGGAGAAATTATATGAGAAATTGGAGGAATTAGGGAAAGAGGAACCGAAGTTGACTGAAAAATTAGCCGTCGGAAAAGAGGAAGCCAAACTTTCTCAGAAACTGGCGACGATTGTCCGCGACGCGCCGGTGAAACTGGATTTGGCGGCCGCCGACGTGGCTAAAATCAACTGGCCGAAAGGCCTCGGGTATATGCGGGGCAAGTTGGGCTTTCGGAGTTTAGCCGAACGGATTGAAAAAGGGAACAACCATGATCGGTCCGCCTGTGCTAAAGCGGCGGCGGATGAAGAAGAACAAATGAAATTGTTGTAAAATCTTTCAGGGCTTCAACCTATGTTTCAGATTCTCTTACTGGTAGTCATTCTGGTCTTACTGCCGCTGGCGTACGCCGGGGTAGCTTTTGCCCCGTGGCTGCCGACGCGCCGGCGGGATTTGGATCGGATTTGGGATTTAGCGGACTTGAAGTCCGGGGAAGTTTTTTACGATTTAGGCTGCGGCGACGGCCGGGTTACTTTGGCGGCCGGAAAGAAGCTTAACGTTAAAGCGATCGGAGTGGAAGCGGCCTGGCCGCTGTATTTGCTGGGGAAAATCAGGGAAAGGCGAGCCGGGGGCCCGAACACCCTGATTAAATACGGCGATTTGTACAAGGAAGATTTAGCCAAAGCCGACGTCGTTTATGTTTTTGGCCGACCGAAAACTCTGACCAGAAAATTAAAACCGAAATTGAAGAAAGAAATGAAAAAAGGTTCCCGAGTCATCTCCTACGCTTTTCCGATTGCCGGACTGAAAAACACCAATAAAACCAAGCAGAGAAAAGGCGAGCTACCGCTTTTTTTGTACAAATTCTAAGGACTGGCGGGCGGCCCGGTCGTAAACCGTAAAACTGCAGAAGCCGTTATCGGGCCGGCAAGGAATGGGGCGTCCGGGTTCGGGTGAGCGAAATTTAGGAAGGAGCACGGCCCAACGTCGCCGGTAGCGGCCATCCGGCGTTTCGGCAAAAATAGTTTTGCCCATTAAGACATAACGCACCCGGCAGTTCTCGCAACAGATTTCTTTTCCGTTCACAGTTCCAGTTTTGGCTTCCCAAATAACAATTTCAAGTATTGAAAAACGAATTCGGTTGTGGCAATATTCGTTCCTATGCCCGCCCACAAAGAAAAAGATTTTTCCGAGATCGGAGTTAACCCGATTTTTTTAATGCACGGCCTTCTGGCTCTGATGGAAAAAGAGCATCTTAATGAGAAGGAAGCTCTGCGGATTGCCGTCAAGGATCTTTTTGACCGGGATGAAGAGCTGCTTTTGGCCTCTCTGGGTCACGCCTACCGCTTTTTACTGGGTCCCCGGAAAAGAACGGGATCGGGGAAGCACAACTAATTTACTCACGAAACCTTCAGCCTCAGGTGCCGGGTACTGCGGACCGCTTCTTTAAATTTGCCGCGGGCTGGCGTCCGGAGTGATAATTAATGCCATTCCATGGCAAGTTCCGCCGAAGGAGTGTAGAATTAGCTTGTGGCGGCAAGAAAAATAGCCCTGGTGCATGATTATCTAAAAGAATTTGGCGGGGCCGAGCGGGTCTTAATGGCCCTTCACGAAATGTTTCCCGGGGCGCCGATTTACACCGCGTTTGTGACGCCGGGGAGTACGGCGGCCAAAGCTTTTGCCGGGGCAAAAATTATCCCTTCCTGGGCCAACTTTTTGATCCGCTTCAAAAACCTCCATTCAATGCTCCGGTTTCTAGTCCCGGCCATCTGGGAAAGCTTTGATTTCAGCCAATATGACACCCTTATTCTAAGCAGCAGCGGCTATCTGACGAAGCCGGTTAGAATCCCGAAACATGTTCGGGTCATTTGTTACTGCCACACGCCGCCGCGGTTTTTGTACGGCTACCCGACAGGAACGGATTACAAAAAGCACTGGTCCATGCGGGTTTACCAGGTTATCGTCGGGCATTTCCTGCGGCTTTATGACTGGTACGGCGCCCAGAGGGTTGATCAGTTTGTGGCTAACTCGAAAGAAACTGCCAAGAGGATCAAAAAATTTTACCGCAAAGACGCGACGGTTATCTATCCGCCGGTAAGCCTATGACGAAATATTTTTTAGTGGTGGGAAGAATCGTCGGGCCCAAAGGGGTCGATTTAGCCATGCAGGCGGCGAATAAACTGGGTGTGGATCTGAAAGTGGTCGGGGAACATGCCGGGATGCAGTTGGAAAAAGAAAAGCTGGAAAAACTAAAAAGCAGTTACACCGAGTTTCTCGGCCGGGTATCAGATGAGGAGCTGAAAAATTTGTACGCCCATGCCACCGCGTTTCTGGCTTTGGGCAGAGATGAGGATTTCGGGATCACCCCGGTGGAAGCTCAGGCCTGCGGAACGCCGGTCGTAGCTTACGCGTCGGGCGGTTATCTGGAAACGGTCGTTGAGGGCAAAACCGGGACTTTCTTTAGGGAATATAAGGCGCAGGCCCTTTCAGAGGCAATGAAACGGGTGCAAAGGATGAAATTTAAAAAAGAAGATTTGCGAAAGCAGGCAGAAAAATTCAGTAAAGAGAAGTTTAGGGACGAGATTAAGAGTTTGGTTGATAGAGTTTAAAGGGTAAAGTTTAAAGTCCTATGCCTGAACTTCCTGAAGTCCAAACGATTGTTAACCAGTTAAAAGAAGTCCTGGTGGGGAAAACCATCACCGGGATTGAGGTGCGTTTGCCGAAACTCTGGTCGGGAAACAAAGACGAGGTGGTCGGGGCCAAAATCCTTGATGTCCGGCGGCGGGCCAAGATGGTTATTATCCAACTGGACAACGGGAAAAATCTTGTGGGGCATCTGAAAATGACGGGACAATTGATTTACGGTCAGGGAAATAAGGGGGATAAGGGATATGAGGGAGAGATAATTACTTTCCCAAATCCAATACCGTTTGCCGGGACGAGTTTACCGGGGAAAACGACGCATATTATTTTCCGTTTAAGCGGAGGCGGGATTTTGTTTTTTAACGATATGCGCCAGTTTGGCTGGGTTAAAGTCCTGACAGATGACGAACTGGCGGAAGTCGAAGGCAAGCACGGCCCTGAGCCTTTTACTGACGAATTTACGCCGGATTACTTGGAAAAAATTTTAGGCAGTTGGGGCCGGCCGGTGAAACTTTTGCTTTTGGAACAAAGCAAAATTTCCGGGATCGGCAATATTTACGCTAACGAGGGCCTGTTTTGCGCCCGAATTAACCCGATGAAACGGGGCAAAGAGGTAGAAAAAGAGAAAATTAAAAAGCTTTACGATTGCCTTAAAAAGGTTTTGGCAGAAGGGCTAAAATACCACGGCAGCAGCGCCGGAGACGAGGCGTATGTTGATGCCAGCGGCCAGCCAGGCAAGATGCAGGAACATTTTAAAGTCTACGGGCGCACCGGTCAACCGTGTCCGAATAACTGCGGCGGGAAAATCGTCCGCAGCGAAATCGGCGGCCGCGGCACTTTCTTTTGCCCGAAGTGCCAAAAATAATTTTTAATCCGGAATTTTAAATTTGAAACCAATCTCAAATTGATTAGTGAACTTAAACTCCAGAATTTCAGGAATTATTCCCAAAAGAAGTTTACCTTTAACCATAAGGCGACTTTGATATTGGGGCCAAATGCTGTCGGCAAGACCAATATTTTAGAGGCGGCTTATTTGTTAGCCACCGGGAAAAGCTTCCGGGCGGAAAAAGAAATTGAAGCCATCAAGGAGGGGGAGACGGTAGGTCGGGTCGTGGGGACAACCGTCGGGGACGAACTGGAAGTCGATTTTGACGCCCGGCTGCGGTTTAGCAAGACTTATAAGGTTAACGGGGTAGGGAAAAGGCAGGCGGATTTTGTCGGCAATTTGTTTGCCGTTCTCTTTTCGCCTTTGGATCTGGAAATTATTGTTAACGGCCCGGCGGTCCGCCGGCGTTATCTCGATTCGGTGTTATCTCAGGTTCACAAAGATTACCGGATAGCGAGCCAGGTTTACGAAAAAGCCTTACGACAAAGGAACCGGCTTCTATACCAGATAAGGGAATTAGGTATCTGGAATCAAGAATCAAGGAAACGTTTAGAGTACTGGAACGAACTTTTAATTACCAACGGAAAAATTATTCATGAGCGGCGAAAAGAGTATCTCGAATTCCTGAACAATTTACCTACCCGGATTTTGCCGATCAGCCTTAAGTACGACCACAGTATCATTTCGTCGGAACGGCTGGAAAAGTACGCCCGGGAAGAATTGGCGGCGGCGGCCACCTTAGTCGGGCCGCACCGGGACGATTTTACGATTGGGGACAGGGGCAGGAACCAGGAATCAAGGGAATTAAAGTCGTTCGGCTCGCGGGGGGAACAACGATTGGCCGTGTTTGCGATCAAACTGGGGGAGCTGGAATACGTCCGGGAGGCGACCGGGCAAAATCCGGTTTTGTTTCTGGATGACATTTTTTCCGAACTGGATCACACCAACCGCCACCACATTTTAGAGGTCATTCCGAAGCAGCAGACGATCATGACGACGACGGATTTGCATTTAGTGGAGAAAGAGTACGTTAAGCACGTGGAATTGATTGAACTACAATAAATTGCTGTATTGCTCTATAACAATCGCTTTTTTACGGCGTTAAAATTTTGGCCGTTTGGGCGGCTTTTTTGACGGCAATCACGTCGCCGTCGGAGAGAGCGGGAATTTCGGGATCGTTATCCAGGCCCAAATCCGCCGGGCCGCGGGTAATTGCCACTTTAATGACCGCGTCTTCAGGAACGACCCTCTCCGGCAGGGCGGCGTTGTGAATGTTGTTAAAAGCCATTCCGAACCCCTGGTTAAAAATCGCGTGGGTAATACTGTAGGAGTAGGCGGTGGAACCAAAGGGAGTGGCAATGACAACGCCGTCGCCGATAAGTTCCGGGGTAGGCTCTTCGTCATTAACGGTGACCGTAAACCGCAAAGCAACGTTTAAAAGTTTGTTTCGGATGGTGACGTCGTTTAAGGCCAGGCCGTGTTTTTGGCTGCAGATAACTTCCAGTTTGGCGTACTCCCGAATCGGTAATTTGTTTTTAACCAGCAGCCGGACAATTTCTTCGTTAGGCAGGGTAGAGCAGATATGGCAATTTTTGCTGTCGCGCAACGGCAGTTTCGGGATGCCCGGATAATCGCGTTCCGCCCCCAAAATTGTCCCGTCCCCGCCGAAAGTGACGACGACATCGGGGGAGGGGAATGAGGGGCTTGAGGGAGCTGGGGGGAGGATTTCCAAACCGGCCGCGCGGATCAGTTCCTCGATTTCTTTAGGGTATTGGCCATAACGGGCATATAAGAGGGCTTTCATGGACAGGGTCATTATACAGTGATACAGTGAATTTGTGGAACAGGATCCGGAATTAATCAAAGACAGTCTGATTTTAGGCGCCGCTTTTGTCGGATTACTGTTTTTAGTGTCGTTTCCCTATTGGCAAACTTACGAACGGCACCTGAAATCCGAAGGATCGAGGCCGGAATCAGCTGGGCCAACCAGACGGATAGCCGTGACCCGATCTCCCGGGGAAATTCTGGACCGCTGGCTTAGGCGTCTTGGCTTGTAAGAGGGTCAGTCCCGGGAAAATTTGTGGGTTTTGCGGGAAAACTGCGTGTTATAATTTACTAAATGTACTCTCCCAAATTTTCCATTACCTCCAAAATCCTGAAGGATATCGGGACAATTGAGGGGGCGCGGGCCATCGTCGAAAGTGCGGCTCTCCTTCCGACCTGGGAGGCCAAGTTTAAGGAGGAGGCCGAGGTTCGGGCGGCCCACTACGGGACTCATGTCGAAGGCAACGAACTGAATCTGGAAGAAGTGCGCAAGGTCATGGAAGGCAAAGAGATTGTCGCCCGGGAGCGGGACGTTAAGGAGGTTATAAACTACCGGAAGGTTTTGGATTACTTGGGAAAATTAATTGATGAGGGCCATGGGGGGAATAAGGGAATTTATACGGAGAATATCCTAAAAGAGCTGCATAAATTGACCGTGGACGGGATCGTGCCGGAAGAACAGCGGGGTCGCTACCGGGAAGTTCAGGTGGTCCTGCGCGACGTTTTGACCGGTGAGGTTGTCCACCGCCCCCGGCCGGGGGTAGAAGTCCCGTTCCTGATGGAAGATTTTTTTGCCTGGCTGACTTCGGCTTCCGCCTGGGAACTTCACCCGGTCGTCAAGGCCGGAATTGCCCACTTCCAGATTGTCCATATCCACCCCTTTACCGAAGGCAACGGCCGCGTATCCCGGGCAATTGCCACCCTGATTTTACTCAACGAAGGTTACGATATCCGGCACCTTTTTAGCCTGGAAGAGTATTACGACAAAAACGTCGCAGCCTACTACTACGCTCTTAAAGCGACCGACCAGAACCCCGATCACGACCTGACTTCCTGGCTGGAATATTTTGTCGACGGGGTAGCTATCGAGTTTAACCGGGTCCGGGACCAGGTCCAACATTTATCAGTGGACCTGAAAATCAAAGCCCGAGCCGGCGGCCAGGTTTTTTTAAACAACCGCCAGGTCAAAATTATCGAGGAAATCGAGCGGGCCGGGTACCTGTCCAACCCGCAGTTTAGAGACGTTCTGCCGATGGTTTCGGAGGATACGGTTTTGCGGGACCTTAAGGACCTGATGAAGAAAAAGATTATTAAGAGAATGGGGAAAACCAAAGCGGCCAGGTATATTATGCGGTAATTTTATATGGTTACTGATTCTCAATTCATAACCGTCAGCATCGTTCTGCCCTCGCTTTTTGCTTTAAGTTTCGTGGCCGAAAGTTTCTATTATGCCCGAAGGCGGGAACCGGCTATTTTGCCGATGCTGATTGCCGTTGGTCTTTTGGCTTCCGCTAACGGCCTCTACTGGTTCTTGGTAAACTGATGGCCGGCCCGTAACTTTGACTTCTGAGGGGGAAAATAGTATATTTAGGCTCTAAGCGGGTTCTTTGACAAACCGGTAAACACACCAAAAGGGAGTAATAATGGAAAAAATCTGGCTGGGGATTTATCTCCTGTTTATTTACACTGGTTTGGTCGGGACCGGGTGGTTTCTCCGGAAAAACCTGGCTGACCGGTCACAGCTCGAGTTCGTTTCCTTTGTGGCGATTTTGAACGCCGGTGCGGTCGTCATTAATGTCTGGCTTTTCGGATTTTTTGGCGGGGTGACCGACCCGGTCCGGCTGCTGGCAGCGATTGTTGTCCATACCGTGATTCTGTTGGTTCTCCTTATCCTGATTTTCTGGTTCATTACTGCGCTGGAGTTTTTATTCAGAGCCGGTTTGTCGCGGAAACCTTAAATGTTTTACCGGTAAAAGCGTCTGGTCCCCGGGACTTTTTATTTTTAAAGTTCCCGGGGACTTTTTTGTGGCCGAAAGGGGAGTAAAATAGGGAAAATGCAATTTTCGAAGCTGGCGAACTATTTTTTCAAACTGGAATCCACTTCCTCCAGAAATGCCATGGTGGAAATTCTGGGGGAGTTGTTTCAGGAAACTGAAGCTTCGGAAATTGACAAAGTGGTTTATCTGACCCAGGGACGGGTGGCCCCGCTTTATGAGCCCGTTGAGTTGGGAATGGCGGAAAAGATGGTGATAAAAGCCATCAGTCAGGGATCAGGGAGCAGCGAACAACGAACAGTCGAACTTTTTAAAAAAACCGGAGACCTGGGAGAGGTGGCACAAAAACTGGGAGAAGAATCCAGAAGCAAGAATCAAGGTAAACAGACGGTAACAGAAGTTTTTGAAAAATTGCTGGAGATTGCCAAAACAGAAGGTGTTGGGTCGGTCGAAAAAAAGATCGGGATATTGGCCGGTCTTTTGCGGGAGTCCGATCCGCTCTCGACCCGGTATGTCGCCCGGATTCCTGTCGACAAAATGCGCCTCGGGTTTTCGGACATGACGGTTTTGGAAGGACTGTCCTGGATGCTGGACGGAACTAAAAAGCACAAGGACCGGATCGAAGCCGCTTACAACATTCGTCCCGATCTCGGGTACATTGTTAAACAGGTCAAAGAAGCTGGTTTGGCCGGGATTGAACATGCCAGGCCGGCGGTTAAAACCCCGATTTTTTCCATGCGGGCGGAAAGATTGGCTAACGCCAAAGACATTCTGGAAAAGGGCGGGGGAAAAATGGCGGTTGAGCCGAAGATTGACGGGTTGCGAACCCAGCTGCACTTGAAACGAAACGGCAAGAACTGCGAGATTCGGCTTTACAGTCGGGGTTTGGAAAACGTGACGGGGATGTATCCGGATCTGGTGGCAGCGGCCGAAGAAGAAGTAACCTGTGACGACGTGATTTTGGACGGGGAAGCCATCGGGTTTGATCCCAAGACGGGGAAATATCTGCCGTTTCAGGAAACGGTCCAGCGCAAAAGAAAATACGATATTGACCTCTTCAGTAAAAACTTTCCTTTGAAATTAGTGGTTTTTGACTGCCTAATTTATAACGGCCAAAGCTACCTTAACGAGCCGTATACCAAAAGGCGGGAACTGGTGGAAAAACTCCTGAAGGGTAACAAAATAATTGTCCCGGCCGAGAGGCATTTGGTCGACAAACCGGAAGAGTTAAAACGGATCTTTGACGAAGAAATCAAAAAGGGCCTGGAGGGAATTATGGCTAAAAAACTTGACGGGGTTTATCAGGCCGGAGCCCGGGGCTGGAACTGGATAAAATTAAAAGCTTCCTATGAAGGCAAGATGAACGATACCGTCGACGCCGTCGTCATGGGTTACGATTTCGGTCAGGGGAAACGCAATAAATTCGGCGTCGGAGCCTTTTTAATCGGTGTTTATGATAAACAAAGCGACCAGTTCAAGACGCTCAGCAAGGTCGGAACGGGACTGACGGACCAGGAATGGAGAGAATTAGTGAAAAAAGGGAAGGAATTAGTGGTCAGTCAAAAACCGAAGAATTATGACGTCAACAAAATTATGAATGCCGATGTTTGGCTTAAACCTAAACTGGTTGGGGTTTTCCGGGCGGACCAACTGACCAAAAGCCCGATGCATACGGCCGGTTACGCCCTGCGGTTTCCGAGGCTGGACAACTGGCGGACGGATAAACTTCCCCAAGACGCGACCTCATTAAAAGAAATCAACGAAATGGCCCTGCTCCAGAAGAAGGCCTGAGTGAGCGCGGGAATGCGGTGTTGACAAAGAAATTGAAAGATGAAAGACTGAAGGAAGAAGGGTGGTGAAAAAATGAAATCTAATTTGGATCCGAAAATCGAGTCTGCCCTCTGCTACGTGCCGTTTATCGGCTGGATCGCCGCCATAATTTTCCTCATTATCGAGAAAAATGCTGAAGTTCGTTTCAACGCCGTTCAGGGATTGGTTTTGATGGTAGCTTTATGGGTTTTAAGTTTCGTGATGGGGATAACGATTATCCTGTTGGTTCTGTCGCCGATCGTCTGGCTACTCGGAATTATTTTACAGATCGTTCTGGCGTTCAAAGCTTACCAGGGGCAGAAAGTCGTTTTGCCGGTTATCGGTAATTTATCCCAACAGCTTTTGGGAAAAGTTGCCGCGAAATAAGTCGGCAAAACAGAGAGGCCAGGTTTTTGGTAACTTGGCCTTTTTTGTGGGAAAAATGTTAAACTCGAAGCAAATGAAACTCTTAATCGGTTTGGGAAATCCGGGAGAAAAATACGCCAAAAACCGGCACAATGCCGGCGCAATTTTCGTTTCTCAATTTTCAATTTCCAATAAAAACCCAAACATCAAAGCCGTAAACACGGATGCCTTTATGAATGACTCCGGGAAATTCGTCGCGAAGGCGGTAAGGAAATATCTGGAAGGGGCGGGGGATACGGGGGAGTTGGGGGACTTGTATGTTGCCCACGACGATCTGGATTTGCCTTTGGGGCAGTACAAAATTCAAAAAGGCGTCGGGCCGAAAGTGCACCGTGGCCTGCAAGCGGTGGAAAAAGAGTTAGGGACAACGGATTTCTGGCGGATCAGGATCGGAGTAGATAACCGTGATCCCCAGAACCGGACACCCGGGGAAGAGTATGTATTAGAGGATTTTACAAAGGAAGAAAGGGAAATTTTGGAGAATGTTTTTAACCGGATAATTGAAGAGTTAAAGAATGCAGCAGATTAAGAAAATTTTAACCAGCTATTCAGTTGATCCGACCGATAAGTATGTCTCCCGGGAATTTCAGGACTATGGTTTAAGATTGGCGACGGAACTTTCCGACCTGCCGCGTAAAGCTTTGTATATCAAATTGGCCAAGGAAACACCGCGGCTGATTTTGGAGGAAGCGCTGTCGTTTGTCAAAGACGCTAACGCCCGGAACAAGGCGGCGCTTTTTATGTGGAAGCTGAAAGAGGTGAAGAGTAAAGCGGTTAAATCTTAATTTAGGGTCCTGTCGGGAAACAGCCCCATCGGGTGCTCTCCCTCGACTGCGCTCGGGATTGCGCCCCCGGATGGGGCTCCCCGTTTCCCGCCACCCTTGTAAAATTAAGGAATGCCTCTTGTTTCCCGATAAAGCTTAGCTTAATATTTTTTTAGCATGAAACACCCTCTGTCCTACGTTCCTCTGGCTTTAGGCTTCCTGGTCTTGGCTTTAAGTTTGCCTTTGGCAGCCTGGAAAATAACCCAACCGACGCCCGCCCGAACTTTCCGGACCCAGGCAGCGGCGACTTCTTCGACTGTCGGCTTTCTGCCGGAAGCGGGCAATTTTTCTCTGAGGCAAAAAACCGGAATTGCCGTCGGCATTATTCTGGACAGCGGGGAAAAGAAGATTAAGGCTGTCGATCTCAAAGTTTCTTATGACCCCGCTCTTGTCAATGTGGTAGAGTTAAATAAAGGTCTGCTTTTGGATGACTACCTGACGGTGGCGAACGATGCGGCCAACGGGGAAATGGCCATTTCCGGTTTGAACAACAGCGAACGGCAAACTACCGGAATTTTAGCCAGCTTTAAGTTTTTGCCAAAAGCGGCCGGGCCGGTGACTTTTAATTTTACTCAAGCAAATGGGGTAGATAGGGGGATAGCGGCTACTTACACCATCGAATGAAAAAATTGATTTTTCCGGGACTGGTTTTTGTTATCGGGATCATGCTTTTACCTAAACCGGTGAAGGCGGCAGGGGCAACTTTGTCTTTGTCACCGGCGACTCAAGGCGTAGCTGTGGGCGCGAACTTCATGACCAACCTGGCATTGGATACCGGCGGCCAGGCGGTGTCCTCGGTTTCGGCGGTCCTGACTTACGACCCGACGCTTTTGGCGGTGACGATCTCTCCCGGGACCATTCTTTCTTTGTCCCAGATGAAAGTGGCTAACGGGGTCATTACCATTGCCACTGACCAGCTGCCGACTAACTATAACGGCTCGGGGACTTTGGCCACTCTCAATTTCCGGGCGCTGGCGGCCGGGACGGCTCAGGTAACCATCGTCTTTACCGGGGCGGCTTTAGGCAGCAGTGTCGTTTTGGGCAGCAACGGCGTAACCAATATTCTGGATTTGGTCAATAACGGTGTTTATACTTTAGGGGCCGGGGGGGCAGAAACAACGGCGACAACGACCACGACGACGACCGCGACGACCGGCGGAACGCCGGTAACCGGAACTGTCGGGGAGACGCTGATCTTTGTGACCGGGGGATTATTGCTTTTTGCCGCCGGCGGATTTTTCCTGCGAAAAGTTTATGTGGCTTAATGTGGTTTCGTCTGAAGTCCGGGCATTAAAACCGGCGATCCCTGTTACCGCCCTCGCCTTTGCTGTCATTGGTCTGTTTTATTTATTTTTCAGAGGCGCCGGGATGAATGTGGCGTTTTTTCTGATCGGCGGGGCCGTCGGGCTGCCGCTTTTGGATCTGGATCAGTATCTTTCGCCCAGACTGGAACTGCCGGAGAATTTTTTCCACTCGGCCAAGGTTTATTCCCTGATTTTTGTTCTGGCCGTTTTTACGGCCACGGCTAGCGGGTCGATGACCGGCAAGGGGATTGTTTTGGCAATGCTTATTCACGGCCTGTTAAATTTTACGGAAAAATCCCAAAAAATCTTTGCCGCGGTTTTGCTCGCCGTCGCGGTGATACTCTTGCTTTTGTAATTTCTCGCCGCCACCCCACTTAATGCTAAGAAATTTTCCCCGGTTGACTCCGAAAAATATTTCTTTAAAATGGAAGAGTTCTTTTATGGAAATTACCCTGACCGACCAGAATTTCAGTGCGGAACTGGCCAAAAGCCCGGTCCCGGTTTTAGTGGATTTCTGGGCTACCTGGTGCCCGCCCTGCAAGATGCTTTCTCCGATTGTGGAAGAAATTGCCGAAGAGTATCAGGGCAAATTAACCGTGGGGACGATGGATGTTGACCAGAACCCGCATACGGCCACTCAATTCGGGATTATGAGCATCCCGACTTTAATAGTCTTTAAGAACGGCCAGCCGGTTAAGCAGATGGTAGGTTATCAGCCGAAAGAAAGTTTAGCCAAGAAAATCGACGAAATTCTCCAGAGTTAATTTTCTTTTATCTCTCCTGCGCGGTCAGCCATTTTTCCACTTCCAAAGCTGCCTGGGTCCCGAAAGCGGCGGCCGTTACGGCCTGGCGGTAGCGGAAGTCGTGAACATCGCCGGCCACAAAAATTCCCGGGACGGAGGTTGTCGTTTCAAAGCTCCCGGTCGGCTTTCTTTTAATATAACCTTTTTCGTCCAGTTCCACCGTACCTTCGTAGATTTTACTGTTTGGGCTGTGGCCGATGGCCACAAACAGGCCGTCAAAAGGCACCTGCTCGATTTTTTGCTGACCATCCGTGGTCGTGCGCAAACTTAAGCCTTCCACTTTGTTTTCGCCCAAGATGTCGGCGACCTCGGTGTTCCAGAGAACTTTGATTTTGGGATTTGTTACCGCCCGGTCCTGCATGATTTTACTGGCCCTAAATTCCCCGCGGCGGTGGATAATCACCACTTCGCTGGCAAATTTGGTCAAATACAAAGCTTCTTCCAAAGCGGCGTCGCCCCCGCCGACGACGGCCACTTTTTTACCCTTGAAAAAGAACGCGTCGCAGGGTGCACAGGAAGAAACTCCCCGGCCTATAAGTCGCTTTTCGTTTGGCAGACAGAGCCAGGTGGGGTCGGCGCCGGTGGCGATAATGACAGTCCGGGCTTTATAAATGAGCGATGAGTAATGAACAAGGAACAAGGAGGAATCGGCGGGGTCTTTTTCCACCTTGGTGGCGTTTTGTTCGATAATTTTTGCCCCGAATCTTTCTGCCTGTTGGCGCAGTTTCTGCATTAGCTCCGGTCCCTGGATCCCTTCCGGAAACCCGGGGAAATTTTCCACCTCTGTCGTGTTCATTAATTGTCCGCCCCACTTTTCCCCGGCCAGGACTAATGTTTTCAGATTGGCCCGGGAAGTGTAGGTGGCGGCTGTTAAGCCCGACGGCCCGGAACCGATAATCACCACATCGTAAACTTCATTTTCCATAAAGAATATTTTAACATTTCCGACAACCGAAAACTAAGCCCAACTTATTTTGCGATCGAAAAATAAGTGGAGGGTAGTGGTGGCGTGTCGGGCAGCGGAAATAATGGACCCGCGCAATCCGGATACCTTCATCGT
>JAJYKY010000009.1:17954-25614 GCA_021788195.1 bacterium
TCTTTGGCGTCAGTGTCTAAAAGAACGTAGTCTTTAATTAACTCCGGCATTTTCTGGGTCGTGGCCTTAGATACTAGCGGACAATATTAAATTGGGTGCTTGACAAGGACTTTGTCGATAAGTTAATGTTAAACACATTATGTCCGAAAAAGCGACCCCTCTTTTAGTTGTTCTTCTGGTCGTCGCGGCTTTTGCCATCGGTAGTATGTGGACTAAGATCCAGTATCTGCAAAAAGGGACGGTCCAGGTAGCCGGAGCCCAAACCGGTGCCGGCGCTCAACAACCAACGGCCCCGACGGCGCCGAGCGCCCCGACGGTGCCGACCAAAGTTAATGTGGCGGTGGGCCCCAATGATCCGGTAAAAGGCAACCCCAACGCCAAACTGACCATTGTCGAGTTTGCCGATTACCAGTGCCCTTACTGCGCCCGGTTTCAATCTGGCACTCTGCCGTCGATTCTCAAAGATTATGTCGATACCGGCAAAGCCAGATTTGTTTTCAAGAACCTGGCTATTTTGGGGAAGGAATCCACCGACGCGGCCAACGCTGCTCTTTGCGCCAAAGAACAGAACAAATTCTGGGAATACCACGACAAGCTGTTTTCCAGCCAAAGCGGGGAAAATCAGGGCGGGTTTGCTCCTGACAAACTCAAAGGTTTCGCCGCGGATTTGGGGTTAAACACCGCGCAGTTTAACGATTGCCTGGATAAGCAAAAATACAACAACCAGGTGACGGCTGACCAGGCGGAAGCCTCCAAAAACGGTTTCCAGAGCACGCCGAGCATTGCCGTCGGAACGACCCCGGTTATCGGCGCCCAGCCGTATTCCCAATTCAAAACGATTATTGATGGGGAACTGGCTAAGTAGGCAGGTTTTTGCTAAACTTCATCCGTGCCGGACAAATTAAAAATTCTTCGCGTCGCTGTTGTTTGCTTTTTGGCCTTGTTTGTCTGCACGGCTATTTTATGGAAAGCCGGGAAAATTGCACTTCCCTGGGAGAAGAAAGCGGCTAAAACTCCCGAAGTATCCATCCCGACAATTGTTAACGGTGAACTGGTTTTGCCGAAAATCGGCGAGGACCTGAAACTTTCCGGTTCGGCACCGACGGATCTCGGCTCAGTCAATTCTTATCTTTCGGTTCTCTCGGTCAACCTGGTGGGGATTTACTCCGCCGACCCCCAATCGTCCGGCTCGTCCGTTTTGTCCGGGGTACGGATTTTGGGCGAGGCCAAAAATATGGGCAACGGGGTAGTGACCGGAATTTTACCGGTGGCCCGGTTTATCGGGGCCGACGGGACCACAATTGCCCAAAAACTGCCGCGTAACAGCACCGGGTACGATTTTTACCCTTTGGATTCCGACGAACCGATGGTTTACGATCTGACGGTTGACGGAGTGCCGCCGGCCGACCGGTTGGAACTGGTTCTAAACACCCAAACGGCCAGCGACGACGGGATGGTTCCTTTAAAGATTGCCAGCAAGTCAGCCACTCCGAGTAGCGTTTCGGCTAACGGCCAGAATTACGAGGTTTATACTTTAGCCGGGTCGGTAGTTAACACCCGGGATTTGCCGGTTTCCGATATAGCCATTCTCGGCTGGGTCAAAGATAAGGACGGTAAAGTTTACGGCGTCGGGCGGCAGGATTTTCCCTCGGATCTGATCAGTCCGGGTGAGAAGATTGATTTTAAAATCCTCGTTTTGCCGGTCAAGGGCGGGGAGAGCTTGGACAGTTTTGCCATCCGGGCGTGGGGGAAAGAGTATCATTTAAAGTAAATCATAATTCGGGTCCCGCCCCGCTTTGTCCCTTCCAAGCGGGTCACCCGTCAATGACAGAACGAAGGAAATGAAAAAGATTTCGGGAAGATTATTTTTAGATTACCTGCGGTTTTTAGCAAAAATCCAATTATGGAAAGTGAAGCCGGTGATTGTCGGGGTCACCGGGAGCGCCGGGAAGTCATCAGCGGTCGCGGGCATTAACGCGATTTTATCTTCCAAATATAAAGTGAAAACCACCGGCGGAGCCAACAGCGAAAGCGGCATACCCTTGTCAATTTTGGGGCTAAAGATGGAAGGCTACGGAATACTCGATTGGGGGAAAATGGGAGTAATCGGAGCAATAAGAGCAATCGGGGATTGGAAAAAGTACGATATTCTGGTCGCGGAGATGGGGGTCGACGAGCCGACCGAGCCGAAAAACATGGGCTTTCTTTTAAAAATTCTCCGGCCGAAAGTCGGTGTGTTTTTGAATGTTTACCCGGCGCACACGGAACAGTTTGGTAATCTGGCCGCGATTGCGGCGGAAAAAGGGAAGCTGATCGAGAGTTTACCCAAAGGCGGAACGGCAGTCTTAAACGCCGACGATCCGAAAGTTTTAGTCTTCAAGGACAAAACAGCTGCCCAGGTGGTTACTTTCGGTCGGGGTCGGGAAGCTCAGGTGAAAAATTTTCTGGTAGAAGTACCGGGGTACGCTTTGGCGACTGACTACGGTTACACCTTTGCCGCCGCCGCGGCCGTGGGAACGGTTTTCGGGATCGACGTAACCGAAAGCCGGAAGCTCCTGGCAGAAAACTTAAAACTTCCGGCCGGGCGGATGAGCGTTTTGGCCGGCGTTAACGGGGCGACCCTTCTGGATTCGTCCTACAACGCTTCACCGGCGGCCATGCTCGGGGCTTTGGATTTGTTGAAAAACTATCCGGGGAAAAGAAAGATTGCCGTGTTGGGGGATATGAGAGAATTGGGGGCGATGGGGAAAGAAGCCCATAAACTGGTGGCCCAAAAAGCTTTGGATTGTGCCGACGCGGTTATGACCGTCGGGCCGCTCTGGGAAAAATATTTTCCGAAGAGTCCTAAACTGCTTGGACAATTTAAGAGTTCGTTTCCGGCCGGGGAGTTTCTCCTGACCTTCTTAAAGAAAGGGGACACAGTTCTCTTCAAGGGCTCGCAGAACACGATTTTTCTGGAGGCGGCGGTGGAAAAATGCCTGGCGGACAAGGCTGATGCGATAAAACTTTGCCGGAGAGGGGAGTATTGGAAGAGACAAAGACAAAAATTTACAATTTGAAATTAAAATTAAAAATTTAAAATTGATCTCGATGCCGAAATTAAAAGTGGTTCTTCTTTACGGCGGGAGGTCAACGGAGTATGAGGTGTCGGTTCTTTCGGCGGAGTCTGTTTTTGCGGCTTTGGACCGGGGAAAATTTTTCGTCGAGAAAATCAGGATCGGCAAGGACGGAAAATGGGAAAGAGAACTGAAATCTGACGAAAAGAATCTGGTGGTCTTTCCGGTGCTTCACGGTCCGATGGGCGAGGACGGGACGGTTCAGGGCCTTTTGGAACTTTTAAATTTGCCCTACGTCGGCTGCGGGGTTTTAGCTTCGGCTTTGGGAATGGACAAGGAAAAACAGAAGGAACTTTTTCAAAGACACCGTCTGCCGGTGGTGAAATTTATGGCCATTCACAAATCAGAATGGCTGGCCGACAGAGAAGAAGTGCTTCTCCGGATAGAAAAATCTTTCAAAGGAAGACCCTTGCTGTTTACCAAACCGGCCAACGCCGGGTCGAGCGTGGGGGTGACTAAAATAAGAGGAATAAGAGAAATAAGGAAAGGTATCCAGGTGGCGTTTAAATACGATACCAAGATCCTGGTGGAAGAAGGCCTGGAAAACATTCGGGAAGTGGAAGTGGCGGTTTTGGGAAACGGGAAACCGGCAGTGTCGGGATGCGGGGAAATAAAACCCGGTAAGGACTTTTACGACTATGACGCCAAATATAATTCTTCCAAAACCGAACTTCTCGTTCCGGCCAAACTGAAAAAGACTACGGCGGCAAAAATTCAAAAACTGGCCCGAAAAGCCTTTCAAATTATTGACGGGACGGGTCTGGCCCGAGCGGATTTTTTTATTTCGGCCGACGGGTCAAAAATCTGGCTCAACGAACTAAACACTTTGCCGGGGTTTACTAAAGTTTCCATGTATCCCAGGCTTTGGGAGGCAAGCGGCCTCTCCTACTCTGCTCTTTTGTCCCAACTGATCGAACTGGCTTTGATCCGGTGGAGCGAGAAACAAAAGATCAATATGCTAAAATAAGGTAGATTATGGCGGCGGTCATTCGACTGGAAACCCGGATTACCGAAACGGTCAAAAACCCGGAAATGGCCTTCCGGGGATTTATTTTGACAGTCATGGTTACGGTGTTGGCGGGCAGCCAACGGGCCGATTGGCATCCGCTTCGGGCCAACGGGGTGGCGGATCTTGGTTGGAAAAATGTCCCGGCGGGGGAAGCGGCCGGGCCCCGCTTCGTCCCGGCAGTCGTCGGAGCCTCGGGGGGTAAAGAGATAGGGGATTGGGGAGGATCGGGGGAGGCGCAGGCAGGAGACAAGACGGTCCGGCTGACTAAAATTGCCGAAATTATCGACCGGGAAGGGAAACCGGTCGGGCCGGGCGAAACGGTGGTTTTGGAATCCGGCGGAAACTCCCGGGGGATAGTCAGCGTTGACGCGCCTGAAAAGGAAAAAAGGTTCCGATTGGGAATAGTTTCCGGAATGGTCAACAATCGGGAATTGGCGGCGGCGGGGCGGGTGCGGAACGAGAAAGGCGGCTGGGACGTTTTCCCTCTGGCCAAAATCGAAGGTTTTACCATTAACCCCCAAGGGCAGTTCTTTACTAAGGTCACCGACCTTTCCGATCAATCCTACTTTATAGATTCCGGCGACGTTTTAATTGCCAACCCGGAGGTCAATCTTTCCGAGCTAAACTGGGGCGGACTCTGGTCAAAGGATTTGCAGGAGCTTTTCTGGCAAAGTCCCGAGTCGTTTGACCGGGCAGTAACAGAAACGGACAACATCTTAAACGGTCGGGACTCCCGGTACCGGACTTTGATCGAAATTTTAGACAAATCGGATCAGGATCACCCGGTAACTTCGCTTTCGCCGGGGGTGGTGGCCGAAGGGATTGCCGAACAGATTATGGAGGTGGAACTAAACGAAGAACTCCAGTCGTTAGTGGAAAAAGCAATCAACAACGGCGCGGCCCGGGCGATCAACACGTTTATGGCTAATACTTTGGATCCGGCAGAATTTTCCGAGGGTAAGTTGCCGCTTTGGCACAACAGCGACCTGCATAATTTTGTCATTGTCCCGGGAAGCGGCTGGGGCGGAGGCGCCGCGTACTCGCCGGTAGTTTTGTACGGGTCTCTGGCCGACCGGGAACAAATCCGGACCAACCCGCTAAAAGCCGAGCAAAATTTAATTCACGACTTGGGCCACGAATCGGTTCATCTGTTGATCCAGCAGGCCAGCAAGCACGCGGAGACTTCGATGATGATGGCGCGGGACGGCTATAAAAACTGGGATGACCCGGAATCGGGATTAACCCACACGGCCATGGGCGTTTTTGAAGCGGCCTTTGCTTTGGGGGCCAAAACTCCCGGGGTCAGCCCCAACAAAGGGGTGATGTTTTTGGCCGACCGGATCATGCGGGGCGGTCTTTCGCCCGAAGAAACGGTCATGGTTTTTGCCCGGGTCGGAGCCCACGGCGACTTTGACCACCGCCTGCGTCAACTTTATGACCAAAGCAAATTTCCTGATGACCCGGAACTTGACGCTGTCGTGACCGGCAAAGTTCCGTTAACCGACGCCTCCTATCTCCCGACGACGCCGGATGTTCTTTTGGAAACAATTGCCCAGTTGGCCGGTACGGGGACGCCATTTAAGTACGACCCGGCCATTGAGATGAGTTACACAGTTATCCAAAACAGCTTCCAAACTACCATTATCGCTTTGACTCCGAACCGGTAATATGATTAAAAACGCTTCTTTTGTTGAAAATCCGACACCGTTTATACTCCCCGTCCAACAAGGGATACCAGTGCATCTGGATAAATAAAACGAAGGATCGAGAGCTTCTTCTTGACTTTCCTCTAAATTCCCGCAATGATGATTGGAGTGGACAGCGCAAGCGTTGCCAGGAAATGAAAAAAATCTATCTTCTTATTCCGGCGGGACTATTACTAGTTGTGGCGGCAAGTTTGGCGGGATATAAAATGCTGGGACAAAAGGCGGGGGGAGCAAATACCGGAAAGGCCAATAAACAGGTTACACTCATAACGAAAACCCAGACTGTAGGGTATGATTACCCAATTGCCGACCTGAGGAATCCTGATCTCTACAAATTATTTCTGGAGACAAACTCTTCAGAGGTAGAAAGCCTGGCTAGCGCCCCCGGTATATCTAGAAGATATGCCGGAACCAGTTTAGGAAGTGTTATTGTGGGTTATTTTAACTCTCTGGTAGGTGGTGATTTAGCCCTGACCCAAGGAGGTCAGCAAATAAAAGTGGTTTTACCAAAAGATCTTCAGCTCTACGTTTGGGAAAGAGGTACCAATCGGGTTAATATCCCAAGACTGAATGTAAACGAGGGTTCAGATGCGGCGAAAATTAAAGGCTACATCAAATCGCAGTCGTTGGTCATTGTTGTCGGGGCAACGCAAAGTGCCGGCGTATTCAGAGGAACAGGTGTTATTGTTTATTAAGCTCGGAAAAGTTATGAGGTTACGGAAAGTACTAATACCAATTGCTCTGTTTTTGCTTATATTCTTAGTTAAACCTGCCGACCAGGTTAAAGCGAATTGCGGTCCGGGAGATCCAAGCTGCTGCGGGACTGCCTGCTGCTATGGAACCTGCGTTGTATGCAAGGGATATACATGTGGATATTGCTCGACATCGTGCGGGACCGGAACCCAAACCTGTACTAGCAAG
The DNA here is from genome assembly GCA_021788195.1 of bacterium. Taxonomy (GTDB): domain Bacteria; phylum Patescibacteriota; class Microgenomatia; order JAMCZE01; family JAMCZE01; genus JAJYKY01. The sequence goes on from JAJYKY010000009.1 coordinate 24,707, forward strand.
GACGGATGCGGTACTAAAGTGCAAACATGTACAGACTATTCTGGGTGTGCGGGGACCGTGCAAGGATATAAAGTTGTGATGCCCGGTGATCAGGTCATTGCTCCGGCAACCAGCCAGACAGTTTCCGGAGCCGGAATTTCTGATTCGTCCAGCCCTTATCATTTAAATAATTTCCCGGCCGGAAGCAACCAATCCGTTTCGGTGACGGTTCCGACGGGGTATACGGTTGTTTCGACGCTTTGCTATAACCGCATCGGCTGCCACACCGATTCCTGTGCTGCCGGGCAGCCTCTTTGTCCGGATACTGATCCCCGGGGGTGTGACCCGTCTTGCACAGGAGCACCGGTTTCTGCATTAGGTTCCAGCAGAACAGTAAATGTTCCGGCCAGCGGCTATGCGGACCTATGGTGGCACTTTACACCGGCGACCTGCACAATTGCCGGAACGACCCCGGTGCCGGCTTATCAGCAATATGTTTATGGGAATACCTTCTCTGGAGGCAACGACAGTAGCGTTTACTGGAGTCCAACGTCGGCAGCTTCCTGGCAGACGATTTGCAACAGTTCTTCCGGCGGGTGCACGAATCTGCAGTCTTTTCCTCCGGGTAACTACTACGTGGTCTGCGACGTTCGGACAGGAACGGGGACGGGTTGCTCCAGTAACCCGTTTATCTCTTATCCGTTTACTTCCGCAAACGGGATAACCTACTCCTACTGCGGGGACCAAGGCAAGATGACTGTGTGCGCCTACAGCAGTCCGGATATCCCGGGGTTAACTTCCACCCCGATTCCCGCCTGCGGGGGACCAGTCACCTTTACCGCCAGCGAGAGCAATTTCGGGGTAGGCTGCCCCAGCAACAACAACCGGTACTACTTTCTCTTAACTGACAACACCAACTTGGCCCTAAA
>JAJYKY010000010.1 GCA_021788195.1 bacterium
GATCATCCGACCCCCGACCAGCTAACCGAAGAAGAACACACTTTCTTTTCCGACCCTTTGCAGAAAGATTACTGTGTCGATTGCGGCCAGTAAATAATTTCCTCGTTTCATTCTTCATAATGACGGGTCGGTTTTTTCCCTCAAATTTTCAGGGGCGTGTTTTTCGGGGTTACAGGCCGCGGCGAAGAAAAATCAAATACAAATCGGACAGATCCAGTCGTTCCGCCAAATCTTTGTCCCGGTACAAACCGTCAGCGGTAACGTAAGTGTCAAACCATTTCCGGGCCTCACAGCCCGGACAGGAAACAAAGAGCTTGGGTTCCTGCCCACTCTGGTCGACAACGGCCATGTCCACCGTCTGGTTCCGGGCCACAGCGCAGTTGAGAGTTCCGTTACTCCGGGAAGAATCAAAATGGACACAGCGGGTAAGTAAAGCCATGCGGGCCAGCCGCAGTTTTTCCGGATTTTTCAGCACTTTTCCATCTTAAGGATTTTCTTCGAAGTTTTAAACCCCGAATTTACTTCTTTGCCGGAAGGTTTTTTCCGTCTAAAATGGCAACATGTTCCGAAAGACTCTGCCGATAATCCTCTCTGTTGTTTTTTTGACCGCGGTCGGAAGCGCAACGGTCCGGTTCTTCCAACCCCTACCGATCGGCACTTTGCTTTCTCCCCTGCCCGACTCCGTCCGGCAAAAAGTTTTAGCCGCTCAAGTCTCTGCCAAAAAAGTCGTCGGTTTTCTCCCTTTCTGGAACCTCTCCGATGTTGACAATCTGCGATACCGGGACCTGTCCCTGATTTACTATTTCGGCGTCAATGTTAACCCCGACGGTTCGTTTGATAAAACCGAGCCGGGCTGGCAAAAACTTTCCTCCCCGGAGTTTCAAAGACTGCAGACCGAAACTTCGCAAAACCACGTCCGCCTGGGTCTGGCCCTTTTAAATATGGACCAGGACAGTATTGCTTCCGTGGTTAGCAATCCCGACCTTTTCCGCCGCGTCATCACTAACACGGTGGCCTTAATGAAAGACCACGGGTTTACCGACCTGGATATCGATTTTGAATATGTTAACCCGCCGACCGGGTCTTTGAGCCAGAATTTCACCCGGTTTACGGCAGAGATGACAGCGGCGGTGCACCAGAAGATTCCCGACGGGACAGTCTCGGTGGCCGCCATGGCCGACGCTGCCAGCAGAAACCGGATGACCGATATCGCCGCTCTGGGAAAAACCGCCGATTTTTTAATCGTGATGGCTTACGACTTTCACCGTCTCGATTCAGTGACCGCCGGTCCGGTCGCCCCGCTTTTTGGCCGCGACCGTTACGAATATGATGTTTACTCTTCCGTAGTGGACTACCTGTCCGTTGCCCCATCGGCTAAGATTGTCTTAGGGATTCCTTTTTACGGTTACGAGTGGCCGGTGGAAAACCGCGAGCCGGGAGCGTTTGTTTTAGGCACCAGCGCTTTCGGTCCGGCTGTCTCTACTTACAAGCAGACCATGGACACCGCTCAAAAAACCAATTCCTCGGTCAATTTTGACGAGAACAGCGAGTCGCCCTGGTTTTCGTACTTTGATAAAGATTCGCAGACCTGGCGCCAGGTCTGGTTCGAAAACGAGCGGTCGTTAGGGTTAAAACTGGATTTGGTAAACCAGTCAGACTTGGGCGGCATCGCCATTTGGGCTTTAGGCTACGACGGCCCGGAAGCCACGCCGCTGTGGCAAACCACGGAGGAAAAACTGCAAAACAAATTTTGATCTTCTTTGATCTCTTGTATTCGCCAATTTTATTTTCAATAATCCGCTTAGTCTTGGGAAGCGACGGGAGCATACTTCAAAGGTCGGTGTATGGCCAGGCCGAAAAAAACTTCACGACCGCAGACTCTTTTGTCCGTCCTCGCCAACTTTTTAATCGGCGTCGGGACGCCTCCTTTCTTCTTTCTTAAAATTCTTTTCTGGACCGCCGTCTGGCTTTTAAGCGAGGGTTCAAAAATTGCCGGCGGAGTTGTCGGTTTGCTTTGGGGACTGGGCGCCACCCTGGGCTGGTTTGGGCAAATTATTGTTTCCCCTTTCCGGCAAATCCATCTTGCCTTTCCCCATCGGCCGCGACTCCGGGCTACTGCTCCCCGGACGGTCACCGTTACCTGGAAACCTTACCACCCGGCCGTCCGGAAACTTTTCTACTTTCTCTCCGGCGCCCTGGCTTTTTATGTCTTTGTTTTTGTTCCCTACTGGACCATAAATTTTCTCTCGGCCCTTCCCGATCCGAAACTTCTCTCTTTACGCGATATTCCCGTGTCCACCAAAATTTACGACCGCAACGGGATTCTCCTCTACCAGATTTACGACGACCAGAACCGGACCATAGTTAACCTGTCCGACCTGCCGCCCTACCTTATTGACGCCACTATTGCCATTGAAGACAAAAACTTTTACCACCACCCCGGCTTCGACCTTTCGGGCATGATCCGGGCAGCTTTTGCCAATGCCGGCGGCCAGCCCGTCCAGGGCGGCTCGACGATTACCCAGCAGCTGGTCAAATCGGCCCTTTTGACGCCGGAACGAACCATCATCCGGAAAATCAAGGAAGCAATTTTGGCTTTCTGGGCAGAACGGATTTATTCCAAGGACCAGATTTTAACTATGTATTTAAACCAGATTCCCTACGGCGGCGCGGCTTACGGTATTGAGGCGGCTGCCCAGACCTACTTTAACAAACCCGCCAAAAATCTGGATTTAGCCCAATCGGCGCTTTTGGCCGGCTTACCTTCCGCCCCGTCGGTTTACTCACCGTTCGGCACACACCCGGAACTGACCCGGGAACGCCAGCACCAAGTTTTAACCTTGATGGCCCAGCAAGGTTACATCAGTTTCTCTCAGGCGGCGGCTGCCGAAAACGAATCTTTAACTTTTGCCAGTAACGGGACCATTATTAAAGCCCCGCATTTTGTCATGTATGTTAAGGATTTGCTGGCCCAGAAATACGGCCTGCACGCCGTGGAGCGGGGCGGGCTGGAAGTAACTACCAGTCTGGACTACCCGACTTATGAGGCGGTCGCCCAGATGGTCCGTGACGGGGTGGCCCGGCAAAAAGACTTAAATGTCGGGAACGGCGCGGCCCTGGTAACCAACCCCGCCACCGGGGAAATTTTAGCCATGGTCGGATCGACCGATTATTTTGATTTAGCGCACGACGGCAACGTGAATGTGACTTTAGCCCGGCGTTCCCCCGGCTCGTCGATTAAACCTCTAAACTACGCCCTGGCTTTTGAAAAAAATCTCCTGACCCCGGCTTCGATACTTGACGATTCGCCGATTATTTATCAAATTCCCGGCTCCCCGCCCTATATCCCCCAAAATTACGACAACCACTTCCACGGCAAGGTCTCCGCCCGGGTCGCCCTGGCTTCTTCCTACAATATCCCGGCCATCAAAGTTCTCGAAAAAAACGGCCTGGCGAATTTTATTGCCTTCGCCCGAAAAATGGGCATTACCACTTTTACCGACACCAATCGTTTTGGCCTGTCTTTAACTCTGGGCGGCGGCGAAGTCACCATGATTGATATGGCCACCGCCTACAGCGCTTTTGCCGACAACGGCTTGCGGACGGACCTCAAACCCATTCTGGAGGTTAAAGATTACCAAGGCCGGATTTTAGAGGATAACCGCAGTCCGGCAACTTCCGTTAAAAACCAGGTCATTTCCCCCAACACCGCCTTTTTAATCAGTAACATTTTATCCGACGACAGCGCCCGGGCCCCGACTTTCGGCGCCGGCAGTATCTTAAATATCCCCAACCACACCGTCGCCGTCAAAACCGGCACTACCCAGGACAAGCGGGACAACTGGACCATCGGCTACACCCCTTCCTACGTGGTCGCCGTCTGGGTCGGCAACAACGATAACTCCCCCATGAGCCCCTACCTGGAATCGGGCAACACCGGGGCAGCCGCTATCTGGAACCCGATTATGACCTACCTTTTAACCAATAAGCCTAACGAAGATTTTGCCCGGCCGGACAATATCGTGGCCGTTCCGGTTTGCGCTTTGACCTCCACTTTGCCCTGCGACAACTGTCCCTATGTCCGTACCGAGCTGTTTATCCGGGGCACCGAACCAAAGACCGCCTGTAAATTAACTCCCGAAGACGCCCGGAAACTTTTATCTCCCGAGGCCCATTAGAAGTTTTGCGTAGGCTGAAGCACTTTCTGGGAAAACCAGGTATCGGCATTGCAAACCCCGCCCAGCCGGTAAAACAGAAGGTTCCGTTTAGTCGGCCCGGAGTAGGAAACATCAATATCAATAAGGTGCGGCGGCTGGCCGTTAATGCTGGTGCTAAAATAGCCCCAATCCAGAACCGCGGCGGCCGGCGTCTTCAGAAAATTCCCGGCCGCATCCATAATCTCGCTTTCTTTGGTCGAACAGCCTGTGCCCGCAATTTGCGCCGGAGCAGGATTACTGTCCCCGGTGTTTCCGGAGTTCCCGGCGAGAGCCGCCTTAACAGTTTCCGGCGCTCCCGGTTTAAGAAGGGTCAAAACTCCGGGCGGCATCCCGGAAGTGCCGGCCTGGCCGGCAATCTCCTGCCAGAGGGAATACAGGTAAGGAACATTGTTGTAAACATCGGCCGTCCGCGTGTAGGGGTGGGTACAAATCACCGGGGCGCACAATCCCTGGCCGTTACATCCTTCGCCGTAAGAACTGCCCCAGCTGCTGCAGCTGCCGTTAGTCGAACACGTTTGGGCTTCGTCGCGTTCGATTTTGGATAAAGACTTGTAACGGCAATCGCCCGGTAAGGAATTGGTCTTAGCCGTGTAGTTATGCCAATCCTCTTTGATAAAGGTCAGTTTGACCCCGTCCTCCACCGGCCCGGAGGGCGCCCAGGTCACCCCGTAATCCAAATCTCCTGTCCCGTCGCCTTTAATGGTGTAGGGCGGCCCATAGCGGACATACTTAAACTCTTTCGGCTGGCAAAATTTATCCGTCGGGCAGCAGGCAACTTTCGGGTCGCAGGTGGGAAACTCCGTCTGCTTTTGGACTAAAGGCACTCCGGCGCTGCATTTAACATTATCAGCTGAAATCTTTCCGTCGGCTCCGGCACAAATCTGGCAAGTTAACCCCCCGTCGTTGGTAAAATCCTTTTTGGGATTGTCCGAACCGCACTCGTCCATTTTGGCGTAAAAAGTCCGGCTGGCACAGGAATTGGGCGCCAAATGCATGGCCGGCCCGGTGGACCGGGAATCAATCAAATAGTTGGTCACCCGCCGGGGGTCGTAAACGACGTGGTCCATGGTCTGGTTGCCATCCTCCCAAAACCAGAAGTGGCCGCCCTTTTTAACATTTGGCTCTTCCGTCAGGTAAACGTTAAAAGACACATCCGCCCCGCCGTCAGTGGCCGGTTTGGCTATCGGACTGGCAGTTAAGTGAAAACACTGCCCGGCGTCGCCGGCTAAAGCGGTTATGGTCGGATGGGGCAAAAGCTGAGTCAGCCAATTCTTGGCCCGGTCCCAGAAGGACGGCGGGGGAACAACGGTTGCCGGATTGGCCGTCACCGCCGGGGCTAAAACCGGGGCGGGCGGGGTAACTTCCGGAGCGCTGGCCAGTTGGGTATCGGGATTAATATTTTCTGTCACGTAGCCCTGGTTTAAATATTTGTAAGGGTCTTTCATCATCGGCTGCTGTTTGTAAAAAGCGTCCTGGCTTTCCTTGGGTTCCAGCGTCTGGAAAATCGTGTTGGCCGACAGGCCCATCTTCATCACTTCCGGGTAGCCCGGGTCCATGGCCACATCCTGGTATTCCCGGTCGCCGCATAGCACAACTTTAATCTGGGACCGGGCCTGCTCGTTGGGGAAAACCCCCATGTCGTCCAAAGTGCTGCGCCATTTATCCGCCCAGGCCGTCAGATCCTGCTGGTAGGTCGTCAGTAAGGCCGGATTGACAGCCAGAACGCCCGGGTCAGGCTTGACCGGCGGATCATCAATGTCGGAGATTTTTACCCCGTTAATGGTGAAATCAGCGTAAAGCGTCTGGCCGTGACGCTGTTTGACATACCGGACAAACCCGGCTTTTAACTCGTCAATCTGGCCGGCCGGAAGCAACCGGGAAACCACTCCTGATTTTTCCCACATCAATTTATTGGCCAGGAAGTAGTTTTCCAGATCAGCGTCGGTTTTAACATTGGCAATATCTGCTTTGGCCCGCAGGTCGGCCAGCTGGGCCTCACTGTAATGTTCCGCATCCAGCGTGCCGCCCCAGCGTTCGGCCAGTTGCTGGGCAAAGGGGATGTTGATGTTTGACGGCATGGACTCACCGGTCCACTCGTGCGGCTGTTCGCAAAAATCGGGCTGTTTTTTAGAAAAGAGGTCGTAGGGAGCCTGCTCCGCAAAAGCAAAAGAGTCGCCCCGGGCCTGGCCGCAGGAAAGACCCTGAACCCCGATCCCAAACTGAAAGTCGGCCCCGGGGCGCAGCTCCGGAGTCTGCGAGCCGTCGGCCTGGTGGTAGGTCGGCATAATATCGGCTTCGGGCGCCGGTTTCCCGCCGGGGTTGCAGGTATCCCCCGGACAGGTCGCCAGAGATTCGTCCGGGTAGGTCGCAAACGCCGGGGTTTCGCAGTAGTTGGCCTTGCGAAAAGACGGCTGGAAAGGTTCCCCGGCCGGGACCAGGGACGGCGGATTTTTGGAAGTAACGCTCCCGGGGCCGTGCCACCAGTCATTTTTCCAGCGCGGATCCATATATTGGCCGGTATCCCGCATCGCCAGAATCAGTTCCCCGGTCGTTTTACCTAAAGACTGGCCACCGGAAACGGCCACCAGCTGGCTTCGCCCGGCCACATCGGACTTCTGGTAAGCCGCCAAAAGCGTCGGGTCCACGGCAAAATTGGACAGTTGCACGGTATACCCGGCCACAACGTTGTCATCCGGCGTGTAATGGATCGTCATGCTGTTGGCGGTCGCGTACAAAATAACGGCCTGGTAACCCCCGCCGATATCGTAGCCGGAGTTGGGGACGTTAACCGACTGACCGGGCGTGGTCGACAGCCCGACCGCCGTCACCGGCGTATCGCTGTTGGTAATCGGCCCGCCGACGCTGTTAGTCGTCCAATTCCAGTCGTTAACCCGGTAGAGGTTGCTGATTGTCGGATTGGGATTACCGGAAATCAGGTTATTTAGCTGGGGCGCCTTGGAATCAATCGGGTGGTTAAAGTCAAAGTAATTTTTGTCCCCGGTAGTCGTCGTGTAGCCGCGAACGCTCAGGTTCGTGTCGGGATTTAAATTCTGGCAGTCGGAGTAATCGCTCGGCGGGTTGCAGGCGGCCATTACCGCCTTCGGCGCCAGCCAGAAAAAAGTCAGGCCAAGCAGAAGAACCGCGGTTCGCGCGCGCATATATTATTCATAGTAGCGAACTTCCCCGCCGAACACAAGCTCAAAAACTGGTATAATCAAAGCGGATCCGTCGGTTAACGGCAGGCCCTGTCTCTTATAAAGACATGGAGAAGGTTCGACTCCTTCCGGATCCACATTTTAGCGGGGATTTTTTATGGCTTTCTTTATCGCCAGAAGCGGAAGTAAAGCGCACTTGGTTCGGCTCGGGGTCAGCTCCACGCCGAGCATTTTGACCAGATCCTCCGGCGTCATCTGTAAAACTTCCTCCGCCTTTTTGCCAATTAGTTTCTCGCTTAAAATCGAGGCTGAAGCCACCGTGACCAGACACCCGTCCACCTCGTATTTAATCTCTTTAATTTTTGCTTGGTCATCTTTCATTTGCACCGTAATCTTGTCCCCGCAGGAAGTATTTATTTCTTCACCAATGTGCGTGGCATGTTCGAGTCTCCCCCGGTTGCGGGGAAACTTGCCGTGGTCAAAAAAATTTTCCGAATAAAGATCCATAAAGTTATTGGCGGGGCAGGACCTGTCACCGGATAAACATGACCCTTAATTAAGATTTAAACAACCCAATCAGTTCTTTAATTCCCTTGATAAAAGTCTCCACTTCTTCTTCGGTATTGTAAAAAGCCAGGCTGGTCCGGACGGTGGCGTTAATCCCCAGCCGCTCGTGCAGCGGCCCGGCGCAGTGCTGGCCCGCCCGGACGGCCACCCCGTACTTATCGTTTAAAAACTGGGCCACGTCGTGGGGATGGATACCGCCGACGGTAAAACTGACGGCCGGCACCCGCTGCCCCGTGTTGTCCGGCCCGAAAACTTTTACCTCCGGAATTCTTTTCAGTTCCGCCAGCAACAAGCCGGTCAGCCGTTCTTCGTAACTTTTAATTTCCGCCATCCCGATTTCCGAAAGATAATCCACCGCTGCTCCCAGCCCGACAGCGTCGGCCACCGCCGGGGTCCCCGCCTCCAGCCGGTCGGGCAAATCGGCAAACCCGACATTTTCCAAAGTGACGCTTTTGATCATCCCGCCGCCAAACAGAAACGGCGGTAAACTTTCCAGAACTTCTTCTTTCCCCCACAGGATCCCGATTCCCAGTGGTCCGAACATTTTGTGAGCGGAAAAAGCGTACAGGTCGGCTCCCAGCTCCGCCGTGTCAATCGGCAAATGCGGGATGGCCTGGGCCCCGTCGACGACCAGAAGGGGTTTGAGATTAGAATTATGAATCAGGGAACTAATTTCCCTTATGGGATTGATTGTCCCCAACACGTTGGAGGCCTGCGTCAGAGCCAATAGTTTTGTCTTCCTTGAGACTTGATTCTTGAGACTATGACCTTCTGGTAATTTTCCCTCTTCATCGACGTCCAGAACCTTAAGAACCGCCCCGTTTTCAAAAGCCAGCTGCCGCCAGGGCAAGAAATTACTGTGGTGCTCCATCACCGTCGTCATAATTTCGTCGCCCCGGGCAATATTTAACCGTCCCCAGGTGTAGGCGACCAAATTCAGAGCCTCCGTCGTATTGCGTACAAAAATTACTTCTTTCTCTGACTTTGCCCCGATAAACCGAGCCACTTTTTTCCGTGCATTTTCGTAATCTTCGGTCGCCTCTTCCGCCAGGGCGTGGATTCCCCGGTGAATGTTAGCGTTATGGTTTTGATAAAAAAAACTCAGGGCGTCAATAACTTTTTGGGGTTTTTGGGTCGTGGCAGCGTTGTCAAAATAAATCAGAGGTCGCCCTTTAATCTTCTTGGTGAGTATGGGGAAATCCCGCCGGAGGTGGTGAACGTCAAGCATAAAAAATTTCTCATAGAAATTTTACCGTATTTAACCTCCTGTTTCCATCTCGAGAAGTTTTTTGAGCTCTAAACCATATTCCAGCGGCAGTTGTTTGACGATCGGATCGGCAAAGCCGTTGACGATTAAACTTTGGGCTTCGGCGGCGGTCAATCCCCGACTTTGGAGATAAAACAGTTGATCTTCCTCAATCCGGGAAATCACTGCCTCGTGGGAAATTTTTGCATCCCGGCGATCCGCTTTCAGCGCCGGATAGGATTCGGCCGAAGATTTATCGTCCAAAATCAGGGACTCACACCTGGTTTTTGATTGGCATTCTGGCGCCGTCACCTCAACTTTTCCCCGAAAAATGCTTTTACCCCCGCCAAGGCAAATTGATTTGGAAGTAATCTGGCTGGTAGTTTTCGGCGCCAGATGAAACATTTTTGCCCCGGTATCCTGAATCTGGTTCTTCTTGGCTAAGGATAGAGACACCATTTCTCCCCGGGCCTTTTTCCCGACCAGGTAACAGGCCGGGTATTTCCTGGTCAGTTTTGAACCCATGTTGGCGTCCAGCCAACGCATCGTTCCCCCCTCCTCCACCCGAGCCCGTTTGGTCACCAGATTGTAAACGTCGCTGCTCCAATTTTGGACGGTGACATATTTGACCGTCGCGTTTTTTTTAACAAAAATTTCCACCACGCCGGCGTGTAAAGACGTGGTGGAGTAAACCGGCGCCGAACAGCCTTCAAAGTAAGTTACCGAGCTGCCTTCGTCGGCAATAATCAAAGTCCGCTCAAACTGGCCAAAGGCCCGGGCGTTAATCCGAAAGTAAGCCTGTAAAGGCAGGTCTACCTTCACTCCCTTAGGAACATAAATAAAGCTCCCGCCCGACCAGCAGGCCGAATTCAAGGCGGCGTATTTGTGGTCCTCCGGCGGGATTAATTTTCCGAAGTACTCCTGAAAAAACTGCGGGTACTTTTGCAAAGCCGTGTCGGTATCGGTAAAAATCACTCCGTCATGTTCGAGATTTTTTTTAACCGATCCGTAAACGGCGTCGCTGTCCCATTGGGCCTCCACCCCGGCCAGATATTTTCTCTCCGCTTCCGGCACGCCCAACTTTTGATAAACCGCCCGCAGATCAGGCGGGAGGGAATCCCAGGACCGGACTTTACTCATCGGCCCCGGAGAAAAGTAGGTAATTTTTTCAAAATCCAGCCCGACCGGATCCGGTTTTTTTTCAAAAACTTCCCGGGCCGACAGCCGCCGTTTTTCCATCCAGACCGGCTCGTTTTTAGTCCGGGAAATTCTCTTCACATCCTGCACGGTCAGCATAAACTTTGTCCTTTCCTGAGCCGGTAGATTTTAGCCGGCCGGAGTTTTTTAATCAGAGACTCCGAGTGGGTAATCAGCAAAACCCCGGTCGCGTTTTCCAAAAGCATTTTTATGGCTTTGACCAGAAGACGCAGGTTAGCCGCATCCACTCCGGAATCCGGTTCGTCCAGAATGGCCACTTGCGGAGCTAAAACCAGGGCCTGGAAAAGTTCCATTTTTTTCTTTTCGCCGCCGGAAAAATTTAAATTCAGCTCCCGGGCTAAAAACTCCGGCGGGATTTTTAAAATTTTGGCTTTCTCCAGAAGGAAGTTATAAAACTCCAAAGGCGGCAGTTTTGTCCGGGTCGCGGCCCGTAAAAATTGAATGTAGGTCACGCCGGGGACGGTCACCGGTTGCTGGAAGGCCAAAAAAACCCGACCCCTTAGCCCATCCTTCTTAATGATTTGGGTGGCCAGAGTACTCTTTCCGCTCCCGTTTGGTCCAGCTAAAACCTGAAGTTCCCCTGGTTTTATCTCCGCACAGGAATTTGAAATTTGAAATTTGAAATTTGAAATTTTATTTGTAAATTGAAAAATGTAAATTGAAAATTTCGTTAAGTGTGCCGGTCGGCCACATTGGAGGCCCCGAACGATTCCGGTTTGGTTTTACAGACAAATCCGCTGCCTTTAACCATCCCGACCACTTCAGCAATCAGGGTCCGGGTTTCCCCGACTTCCCCGACATCAACATGAATTTCCAGAATATCTTCTAAAGGCAGTTTTTGGCGGTGAAACTCGTCGATTAAGCGTTGAGCCGTGGTTAAAGAATAAGTCGCCTCCTCGTAAATCCGGTCACGCATGGTCGCGATATTGTCCTTAGTCAGACTGCTCCAGAAATAAATGCCGCCGTGGCCGACGTGGTGGACGACCACCGCCGTCACGAAGTGGGCCCGTTTTTCCCCGGTCAGTTCGGAATCGGTCCCGACCACGACCCGAAAATGGGAGTTATTTTCCGCCCGGATAAATTTCTGGATTTGGGTAACCAGTTTTGGCAGATCCATCACTCCGTAAGTCTGGGAATTAAAATTATCGATATGGTGGTCGGTCATTTCTTTTTCCGGAGCATTATCAGCCTGTCGAACCGGCCTTCTTTTTAGGAAGCGCGGATATTATACTACAGATTGAATTTAAAATTTCAAATTTTTAAACAAAAAATGCATAAATATACGACTGAAGAACTGGTGGCAGGAAAGCCTTCGCCTGAAGAATTTGCCCGGTTGTCCCGGGCCCCTCTGGTTTTTATTTTGCACAACATCCGGTCACTTCAGAATGTCGGGTTGTTTTTTCGGCTGGCCGACGCCTTAAGGGTCAAAAAAATTTATTTGACCGGCTACACCGGCTATCCCCGCAAAGAGGCTGACAGCCGGGATGAGCGGATCGTCAGACACGCCGAAAGCGAAATAAACAAAACGGCCATTAAGCTGGTGCCCTTTGTCCCCTGGGAGCAGGAGGAAAAGGTTTCTCTTGTCTTAAGCCATCTGAAAAAATCCGGCCACCAGATTATCAGCGTTGAACAGACTGACGAAAGCGTCGATTACCGCCAGGTCAAATATCAGTTTCCGGTGGCTTTGATTTTCGGCCACGAGCGGACCGGCGTCGAAGAAGATCTGCTTAAAGAGTCGGATTTAATCGTTCATATCCCGATGTCGGGCATGGGCAACTCCCACAACGTGGCCATGACCGGGGCCATTCTGGCCAATTACATCCTTAATAATTGCCAATAATTTATGAGCCAGACTTTTCCCTATCTTGAAGTTTCCGGCACGCACCGGGAACTGGGTTTGGCGATCGGCAAAAAGTTTCAAAATAATCTGGCCCGGCGTTTAAAACAGCGCCGGAGCTTTCCGGCTTACCGCGAATATCTCGACCGGATTGATCCGTTTCTCTTTTCTACCCGAAAATATTTTCCGCAGTTGATTGAAGAAATGGAGGGTGTGGCCGCCGGAGCCAAGATTCCCTTTAAAGATATTTTTCTCTTTAACACTTCGGAAATTCACGCCTTTTATCTGGACAGAATTTCCCCGGCGCACTGCACTATCGCCGTGGCCTTTACTCCCGACGGTCCCGTGGTCGGGCACAACGAAGACTGGCCGCCCAACGAGGACGCGATTAACGATTTGTACATCCTGAAAGCTACCATTGAAGGCGTCACTTTCCTGGGCCTCCATTACGCCACTGAGCTGCCGGGGACTTCCGCAGCCATGAACAGTTTCGGCCTGGTCCAGTGTATTAACAGTTTATATTCTGACAGCCGCATTGGTGTCCCGAAAAACTTTGTCGCCCGGGCTATTTTGGAGTGCCGGACACTGGAGGGGGCCGAAAAACTTATCCGAAAGATCCCCCGGGCTTCCGGCTTTAACCACGTTTTAATTCAGGGCCACCAGGTCCATAACCTGGAATGCGCCACCCAAAACTTTTACCGGACCAAACTGACTGACCGGCCGTATGCCCACACCAATCATTTTCTTCATCCCAAAATGCGTCCCCTGGAAAAAATGACTGATCCCTGGCTGGAAAATTCCCAAAGCCGGCTCTTGCAAGCCAAATCTTTGGCCGCCCGGGTCCGGACCCGGGAAGATATGCAAGCACTTTTGTCCGACACCAACCACCAAAAATACCCTATCTGCCGCCCTGACGAAACGATCGGCTCGGTCGTCCTGCTACCGGCTAAAAAGGAAGTTTGGGTTTGCCGGAGCCACCCCTGCGCCGGAAAATATTTCCCCTACCGCCTGTAATTTTCCCGGCTTGACTTTACCGCCGGACAAAATCTATGATGATATTCATCATGCACAAAGCCTTGGGTTTTGCGGTCGCCGTTGCCGCCCTACTGGGGCTTGTGGGGTTAGTCTTTCTTGCCGCCAAATTTTCTCCAAAGGTGTTAAACCGGACACTTTTCCAACCCACAACCACCGTCACCCCTTCAGTTGTCAACCGGAACATAGCTGTCACTCCGCCGGTGGCTACTTTAACGCTTCAGCTAACGCTCCCGCCGAACAAAAGCATCGTGACGACTACACCTATAACCATTTCCGGCCGGACCGAACCCGGCGCCGAGGTTACGATTAACGACCTGCCGGATATTACCGCCGACCCAAACGGTAATTTCTCCGCCGCCGTTAATCTGGACGAAGGCGACAACGATATCGACGTTTTAGCCGTTAACAGCCAGGGCGACTTTGCCGAGAAAGAAGTTACGGTGACTTACAATTTACCCGCCAATGCTCAATAAATTCAGCTATTCAGTCCTGTTTCTAATAATTTTTCTCCCGGTTGCGGCCGGCATTGTTTGGGCTGCCCCCATTGTGCCGCCTGCCTCCCGAAAACTTGCCACCCGATCAGCCGTTGAGCCGAAAGATCTCCGGGCCGCCGGTTTTCCCCGGCAAGTCCGCCTGGAAGGCACGCTTTCGGCCGTTTCCGGCAACACATTAACCGTCGGCTCCTACACCGTGACCGTGACGACCAACACCAGACTGATACGCCGTTTCGGCGGAAAATCCCAGCTTTCGGAATTTAAAATCGGCGATAACCTGCAGGTTTTCGCCCGCCAGGAGAGGGCTGACACGACCAACTACTTCGCCCGGCTGATCCGCGATTTGTCCATCCAAAAACGCTTCGGAGCTTTTATCGGGACCGTGGCGTCGTTTAACACTGTAACCAGCCATTTTACTTTACAAACGGCAAACCGCGGTTTACTGACGGTTACGGTAAACAGCAAGGCTGTCTTGGTTAACCGAAAACAGGAACCTCTAAAATTTTCCGATCTGGTTACCGGCGCCCGGGTTCGGGTTAAGGGTCTGTGGGACAAAAGTACCAATACTTTAACTGAAGTTTCCCAGGTTAAAGATTATTCCCTACCGATCCGTCAGACAGGCTCGTCGCCATTTGCCCCCCGAACCGCCACTTCTTCCGGCTTTCCCCGGTAAACTTTCATTTTCCAATTCAGTCTGCGGTGGTATACTTAGGTGGTTCTATGACCCGACGAGCCATTATCCTGTTAACTTTGGGAGTCGTTCTTCTCTCCGGCGGCCTGATTCTTTTGGTCAAAAATATCTTTTTCTCCGCCGTTTTACCGGCCGCTTTAAGCATCAACACTTTTCCCAAAGCCGATGTTTACTTAAACGATGCCAAAGTCGGGGCGACCCCTTTTTCTGACGAAAAACTGACGGCCGGCGATTATGTCGTCAAACTTTTGGCTACCGACGGCAGTTCGGCCACCTGGACCGGCAAAGTGCATTTAACTTCCGAAACCTTAACCTACATTAACCGGAATCTAGCCAGAGACGACAGCCTTTCGGCCGGTGAAACTCTTTCCCTGGAAAAACTGGCCGGAGATACGGACAGCGAAATTGCCGTAATTTCCAATCCGACCAACGCCGCTGTTAAACTGGACGGCAAAGACAGCGGACCGACGCCGCTGACTCTGAAGAATGTCACGGTAGGCGATCATGAAATCGCTGTTTCGGCGCCCGGCTTCCTCGACCGGTTTATCCGCGGCCGGACGGTCGCCGGCTACCGATTAAACATTGCCGTCCAACTGGCTAAATCTACCGTTGCCGCCACCGCTTCGGCTACACCGGCCGCCACCGCTTCGGCCGCTACCACCTCTGCCGGCGGGCAAACGGCCACCCCGGACAAACCCTATGTCGTTATCAAAAACACCCCCACCGGCTGGCTGCGGGTCCGGCTGGGACCTTCCACCACCGCGACGGAGGCCGGCAAGGTTAACCCCGGAGAAAAATATCCGCTTCTGGACGAACAGTCCGGCTGGGACCAGATAAAATTACCCGACAAAACCGGCTGGGTCAGCGACAGCTACGTGGAGAAAATCAAATAAACTTACCGGCCGAAGATATAAATTATCGCGATTACTAAAATCCCCCAGAGACCGACGGTAAAAAGCAGGGGTTTGTCGGTTAAAAGCACCCGGTCCGGAGACTCGCCTTCGTGCTTCTCGTAGATTAACTGGAGGTAACGCATGATTCCGTAAATCACCAGCGGAACGGTAATCATCAACCATTTCCGGTCCGCGCCGGTAAAAATTATCGTGTCCTCCAAAAGATCCCCAATTGTCCGGCGCAAAGCCGGCGGCTTGGCCAGAAAAGTGTAAAGAGTGTAGGTCAGCCAGGTGGCCGTGCTAAACATGGAAAGATAAACATCCAGCATTTTTTCGCTGTAGTGGGAGAGAGTGGAGCGGGTTTTAGGCAAAATGCCCCCGTCGCCGGAAAGCAAAGTCAGTTCGCTCCGGCGCTTGCCCAAGGCTAAAAACAGGGCCATGGAAACGACGGTTAAAAACAGCCAGATGTTGATGTGGTATCCTGTCGCCGCTTCGCCGGCAAAAACCCTTAAAATAAAGGCGCTGGCTATCGCCAGTACATCCAGTAAAGTTACATGCTTGAGGAAAAAAGTGTAGCTTAATTGGAGTAATAAAAAGACGGCTACCACCAACAGAAAGGCTGTCGGAAACCAGAAGGCTGCCGTGGTCAGGCTGATAATAATCAGAGCAATACTTAAAGTTAAGGCCGTCGGAACCGCGATTTTTCCCGAAGCTACCGGCCGGTTCTTTTTAAACGGGTGCAACCGGTCTGCCGGGGCGTCAACAATATCGTTAAGAAGGTAGATACCGCTGGAAAGAAGACAAAAAACAATCACCGCACCGAGGGTAATCGAAAAAAGCTGGGGATTGAAAAGTTCTCCGGTAAAAATAATGGCTACAAAGAGTGTCAGGTTTTTGACCCATTGCCGAACCCGGAGGGCGCGCGCCAGTGTGAATAAAGACTTAACCATAAAACCACCATTAAAAAGGTTACCGCCAGAAAGACAAAGGCAAAAAACTTCTGCCGGCCGTTTAATATCAGAGCCGCCGCCCCCAGTATAGCCGAGACCACCCAGTAAAACAAGGCAACCCGCCTTTTGCTCCAGCCGATATCCAGAAGTTTGTGGTGCAGGTGAGTCCGACTGTCCCAAACCGGTGACTGGTGTTTTAGAATCCGGCCGATCATGACATAGACGGCATCAATCATCGGCACCCCTAAAACCAGAATGGCTGTCCCGATTTTGGTTACCGAAAGAACGGAAATGACCGCCAGTAAAAACCCGGCCAGGGCTTTGCCGCCGTAACCGGGCATAATTTTCTGAGGGTAGAAATTCCAGGGCAAAAACCCGAAATAGGCGCCGGCGGTAATAAAGGAAAGGGCGGCTACCGTCCAGTAAGGAAAATTGTCCACCCCGATCTGTCCCAAAGACAAAATGCCGATAAAAAAAGCGGCAATCCCGACGAAACCCGGCAGCTGCCCGTCAACTCCCCCGCTCCAGCCAACCATGTTCATGACCCAGACAATCCAGACCACGGAGGCCAGATCCGCCAGGGGTAAAAAACTGTGTTGGCCCAAAAAATTCACCGTTATCCGGAGAGTATCCAGATGAATCACTCCGCCGAAGGGATTGGTAATATACGGAATCCCGGCTCCGGCCCCGACGGCTAAGAGAGCGGCAATTAAATTGGCGCCAAACAGTCGGACATACGGGTTGGTATCCCGATAGTCGTCAATCAAGCCGATAATAACTAAGACGACTGCGCCCGAAACAATCCCGACCATTTGTTTGGAAAAGGGAATAAAAAGAAAAATGGCGGCCAAAAGTCCGAACAGGATAGCTAAGCCCCCGGCCCGGGGAATCACCCGCTCCTCGGTATGAGCCGCATGCGGCCGGACCTTGGGATTATCGACCAGATAAAGATAGTTGGCTAGGGAAATAACGGCCGGAACGGCAATAAAAGTTAAAAAGAAGGCCGTTGCAAAAGGCCAGGCGACAATATTTTTAATGAAGCCCGGATTTAAAATCATTGGAGAAGCTGAATAATATTTACCAGGGAAAATGTCGTTAAAACCGCGACGGCAACCGCCACCCAGGAAAGAGTCCGGGCCAGAAAAGCGTCTTCTTTGTGCAGAAAAACGGCAAAACCGAAATTAGAAAGGGATAAAAGAAAGGCGCCGCCGGGAAGCAGCCAGAGATAGGCTTTTTGGGCCAACTGGTCCTCTCCCCAAGGCCGGCTGTAAAAAAGCGGCACCTGGACAGGGAGTTTTCCCTCGGAAAAAAACAAATAGGCAACCGCCACTATCAAAACCAGAACCCAGACAATCCAGGCAAACAAAAAAACCCGATCGTTTCTGGCCGACGAACTCCAGCCGTCAACTTTGTTGGTATTAAACTTACGGATTCTGAAGCGCTCTTTAAATGTTGCCATGCCCCTCAATTTTAGCCAGTCAGGAATTCGAATGCAAACCGGAGACTATTTCTGGTAAGATTTGAGAGTGCTGGTCCGCGAGGTTTCCGAAACAGAAAAAGAAGAATTTAATAAGCTGGCCCTTCATATTACCCAAAGTTGGCAGTGGGGCAGTTTTCGCCTTCAGGAAGGCTCGGTGGTTAACGTTTCCCGTCTGGGTTTCTTTGACGGGGCGCAACTTTGCCGGGCCTACCAGATTTTTTTCCACCGCGTCCCCTACCTGAATAAACTTATCGCTTATCTGCCCCGCAGTCCTCTTCCGGCAAACGAAGATTTGGCCGCCATTACTAAAATCTGCCGCGACCATGGAGCGATCTATTTAAAATTGGAACCGGAAATTCCTGCCGGAACACCGATTAATTTGTTCGGGCTGCGGCCGGCCAAGCCCATCCTGCCGCCGCACACCCTGCAAATTGATTTGACTATGTCCCGGGAAGACATTTTAGCCGGCATGCGCGAAAAAACCCGCTACAATATAAAAGTCGCCACTAAAAACGGCGTGACGGTCGCCCAAAAAGACGACCCCGAAAGTCTGGAGGCTTTTATCAAACTGCACAATGACACCCAACTGCGGCAGGGCTTTTACGCCAAAAGTGACGGCTATCTGCAAAAACTGTGGGGAGTCCTGCACCCGGCCAAAATGGTTTATCTGCTTTGCGCCTATGCCCCTAACGAAACAGAACCCCTGGCCGCTCTGATGCTTTTTTACTTTAACAGCGTTCTTTACTTTCCCTACGGCGGCTGGGCGGCTAAAAAACGGGAATTGATGCCGAACAACCTTTTGCATTTTGAAGCCATTAAACTTGGGCAAAATCTGGGCGCCAAAACTTACGATCTCTGGAGTTCCTACAAAGAAAAACCTCTTCCTTCTGATCCCTGGTACGGAACTTACGTTTTTAAAAAGGGCTTTGGCGGTAAAGAAGTCGATTTTGCCGGAGCTTTCGATCTGCCTCTTAACCAGCCGATGTATCTGGCCGCCCAGTGGGCCGACAAAGTCCGCTGGCCGGTGTTAAAATTCAAGCGCCTGCTCCGAATTTAAGATGGACATCCGCCAATCAGACCGATATGCCCGTTATCTGAAATCTCTCGGCTGGAAAGGGGAAAAGGCCGGCAACGCTAATGTTTTTATTCGCCGTCTGCCCTTTTTCCCTTTTTTAAGCGTCATCAAAATCCAGCGCCCCACCTCCCTCGATTTTTCCGCCCTGGAGGGGTTAAGAAAAAAATATCATGCCGTCTTAACCAAAATCGAACCGGACCGTTCATCGCTCCTTGCTCGCTCTCCGTTTCGCCCCGACAACTGGCCGCTTCTGCCCACCAAAACTTTAATCCTGGATCTGGACAAAATTACCCTCAATAAAGATATCCGCTATGAAATCAGGAAAGCCGGTAACCTGCAGGTTACCGAATCGAAAGACCCGGAAAGGTTTTATAAAATGCTTCAGGAGACGATGAAAATCGGCCACTGGTCGGTCCCGATTAAAAGAGAAGTCGTCAACCTCTGGCAAAGTTTTCAGCCGGACAACTCCGCGATTTTACTGACCCCGGTTTCCGGCTGCCTGCTAATTTGGGAGGGCGACACGGCCCACTACATGTATGCTGCCAACACCGCCGAAGGTCGGAAAGGCGGTGCCGCTTATCTGACCCTTTGGGAAACCCTCCAATTCTGCCGGAAGAAAAAATTGAAGTTCCTGGACCTTGAAGGCATTTATGACGAAAGATATCCTTCTTCCACCAAAACCTGGCAGGGTTTTACAGCGTTTAAAAAGCAATGGGGCGGAAAGGTGGTCGAGTACCCCGGCAGTTTTACCCGCAGAGCATTTTAAACTCGCAGTTTTCGCAAAACATTGATTTTGAACAAGCAAAGTCGGACTGCTGGATTTTGTCACGAATGGCAAGCAGCTCTTTTTTCGCATTTTCCAGTTGTTCTTTTGTCCTGACACTGGTAATTTTCTCTCCGCTTTCCAGGAAGTAGTAAGAAAGCTTCACTTTTTCCACCGGCCGGCCAAATAATTCTGTGGCCGCTAAAGCGTAAATTGTCAACTGCAAACCCTCATCTGTATCTTTTGTCATTTTCCCGCTTTTATAGTCAATAATCTCCACCATTCCCTCGGCAATTTCATCAATCCGGTCAATTTTGCCGCCCACTTTCAACGTAGGATCAACGCGCAGGGTAAAAGGTTGTTCCAGATAAAGCGGTTTAGCTTTGGCGTGTATTTCGCTCTTTAGATAACCAGCCAAAAGTAATCTGGCCTTTTCCAAAGCTTCCTGTTCATGCTTCTTACTGGTATATCCCTCTGAGATCCAGTTTTGGTCAAGACACTCGAGTAAATCTTTCTGGCCCCGATAGAAATCCCTTAAAGCCAAATGGACGGAATTGCCCAGCGAAAGCGGCGCGGTGGTCGGAGTGGGGATTTTCAAAATATGTCGGAGTTTGAAATGTAACGGACAATCACGGAAAGACTGAATGGCCGAGTACGAGAGGTAGTCGATTTTAACCGGTTCCTTTTCCCTTAAGCCTTGACTCTTGATACTAATGCCATCTTTTTTCTCCCATTCAAATAAGAGTAGTTGTTTTTCTCGGACTACGGTTCCCGCGCCACGCGCTCTTTGCTCTCCGAGCGCTTCTCTGACAAACGGCGACAACTTACGCTCTCTTTTCCCCTCGCCGTAAAAATTAGCCGCGGTTAAAAACAATTTGTCTTTGGCCCGGGTCATTCCGACGTAAAACAGCCGCCGCTCTTCTTCTAAATGAAAATCGCCCTCCGGCAGAACCTCTTTGATCACCGCCGCGGGCAGCGGAATTTGTTCCGCCCGTTCCCGGGAAGGAAACCGGCCCTCTACCAGGTTGGTTAAAAACACGACCGGAAACTCTAAACCTTTGGCCGAATGCACCGTCAGAAGGTTAACGGCGTTATTGGCCCCCCAGTCGGTTTCGGCCGCCAGCGGGCTTTCCCCCATGTCCATGGCCAGGTTGAGAAAATCCACCAAAGCAAAGACGCCGGGGTCGGGATTGCCCGCCTCGAAAGACTTTAATTTGTCGAAAAACCTGGTGATGTTTAAGGCCGCCTGCTCCTCGGCCGCCGTTTGGTACCCGACCATCTTTTTCAGAAGCCCGCTGTCTTTCAAAAAGTAGTACAGAATCTGGCCCCCGGTTTCCTTGGAAATTAAACTCTGGTGGCGGTGGACCATTTCCGTAAATTTCATCAATTTTTCTTTCGTCTCTTCCCTAATTCCTCCGATTTCTCCGATTCTTTCCAGACTTTCAAACAGAGATAAATTAAGCTTTTTGCCGAAGTTTAGAACAAAAATCAGATCACGCTGGTCAAGGCCCCACAGGTCCATGGACAAAACCCGATAAAGGCTAACCGAATCTGTAAAATCGGCTAAAACTTTTAGGTAGGCAATCAGGTCCCGGACCTCCGGCTGTTTAAAAAGCATACCCGGCCCTAAAAACTGAAAAGGTACGCCGGCCCGTTCCAGGCTTCGGACGAACGGTTCGGCGTGGTTGTTAGCCCGGACTAAAATCGCAAAGTCTTTATAGTCCAGTTTTTGACTTTTCACTAATTCCTGTACCTTGCTCACTACCCGCTCGGCCTCCTCTTCCACCCGATCACAAATAATTGCATCAATTTTGTCCCCGGAAGCCTTCGTTTTTGCCGCCACCAGTTTTTTATCGATTTTTTCCCGAACCTCCAGCCGGTCGGGGTTGTTGTGCTGGATAAGATCGTACGAGCGGTCCAAAATTTCCTGGGTGGAGCGGTAGTTGCGGGTCAAAGTCACGACCTCCGCTTGGGGAAAATCCTGGCGAAACTGCAGGACATTGGAAACGGCCGCCCCCCGGAACCGGTAAATGGACTGGTCGTCGTCGGCTACCACCGTCACGTTTCCCGCCACTCCGGTTAAAAGTTTGACCAGCTCGTTTTGGGCAAAGTTGGTGTCCTGGAACTCATCAACCAAAAGGTACTTGAACATCTTCCGGTATCTGGCTAAAACCCCCTGCCTCTGGCGAAACAATTTTAAGGTGTGGGCAATCAGGTCGGAAAAATCCATCACTCCTTCGGCAATCTTTAATTCCTCATAGTTTTTGTAGGCGTTAGCCAATTCCAGCGTTTTGACAATCTCCTCTTCGTCCCCCTGGTTCTTGCTTCTCGCCCCTAACCCCTTCGCGTACTCCAGATAGTCCTCAGGGCTGACATCCTCATCACGCAGGCGGGAAAAATGCTGAATCATCCCTTCGATAAATTTATAGGGGTTGCCGTTGGGACGAAAATACTTGAGGTTAAATTTCCAGAAATTTTTCTTGACTAAAAGATAGCTTTCCACCTCGGTTAAAAGCCGGTAATGGGGCGACAGGCCAATGTTTAGCGCCTCCGCCCGCAAAATCCGGTCACCGAAGGAATGGAAGGTTAATATCCACATCCCGAAAGTGCCGTAAGGCAAAACCTGATCCACCCGCTCCTCCATTTCCCGGGCGGCTTTCTCCGTAAAAGTTAAGGCCAGAATTTCTTCCGGGCGGGCCTTCGCTTCGCCGATCAGCCATTTAATTCGCTCGGTCACCACCGTAGTCTTCCCGGTCCCGGCCCCGGCAAGAATCAGCAAGGGACCGCCTTGGTGCGTGACTGCCTGAAGTTGTTCGGGGTTAAGACTCTCCAGAAGTGTGCTTCCCATGACCAGTTTATCTTATCGGGAAGCGGTGAAATTTCAATCCTCCACCTTGTGATCAAAGCGGATCAAATTGTGTTACGATGAAATTGTCATGAAGACAATCGCCGTGGGTCTGATAGTTTTGGGGGTTTTCGGTGGGGTTATCTACCTGGCCTATAACCAATGGCAGCAGCAGAACAAAATCCTGAGCAATCCGAAACCGACCCAGAGAGAAAGCCGCTGTCAACGGGATACTGACTGCGCTTTGGGAATTAAACCTTCCGCCTGCTGCGCCTGCCCTCAGGGCGTTAACTACCAGATTCTGGGGCAAAACGGCTGGCTGCCTTATACCGAAAGCACGGATATTTCCAGTGGGCAGAAACAGGCCTGCAACGGCAACACCGACTCCTGTGAGAAATGCCTGCCAGTCGCCCGGGCCGTCTGCTACGAAAACCGCTGCCTGGCCATGCCGTAAACTGCCTCAATCGAGAAGTTTTTCTTCTTTGGCACTTAGACTCTGGACCCCGTCCACTTTAGAAGACAGGGATAGAAACTGTGAGGAAACCTTAGTCATGGTGGTGTAACTGTTGTTGATGTGGGTTTGCAAAGTCGCTAAAACCTCGGCAAATTTGGAAGTTTCGGTGTGAATGGCCCGTAAAGCCTGCTGAATGGTTTTAATTTCCGCGGCAATTTTTTGGCCCTCAAAAGAGAGCATGACCGAGCGCAAAAAGGCGTAAAAGGTTGAGGGGCTAACCGGCATAACCCGGCGTTTGTAGGCATAATCCATCAGGCCCGCGTCGTTATTTACAATTTCGTAATAGACCGCCTCTGAAGGAATGTACATTAACGCAAAATCGACCGTCCCCTCGTCGGTCAAAATGTATTTCTTACTGACTTCGTCGATCCGGTCCTTAACATCCCGAACGAAATCTTTTTCAAAATTCCGGTCGGCGGCCATTCTTTTAAAGTTTTCCAGAGGAAATTTGGAATCGATGGGAATAATCCCGGAAGCGGTTTTGATCGCCGCGTCAACTTTTACGCCCGACCGAAAACCATACTGCAGGTTAAAACTTTGTTTCGGCAGACTTTCTTCCAGCAAAGTTTTTAAAACCTGTTCCCCTAAGCCCCCGCGCAGTTTCGGGGAGGCTAAAAATTGCTGCAGATCTTTCATCGATTTACCGATTTCGCTCATCTCCCCGATGGCCCGGGCAGCTTCGGCCATCTGTTTTCCCTGCTGGTCCAGCCGGAGATTAGTTGAGCGGAGCCATTCCAAAAGGGCTTTGTCGTCTTTGGGAGAAAGGGCGGAGAGTTTAAAGTGGAGGTAGAGAACTATTCCCAACCCGACTGCCAGAACTGCTAAAATAGACAGGTCCATACTCAAATTCTATCATGTTCGCGAAACTTTCCCGGCAACTTTCCCGCTACGTGGTCCACCTGAAACTTTTAGGGATCCTTCTTAGCGCCCTGTCGCTCGCTTTGGTCGTAATTTCCACCCCGCCTTCCCCGCAAACCATGTTCCTGTTTTTCTTTTTCCTCTTTCTCCTTTTATTTTTGCTTTTCTATATTTTCTTTAAGCCCGGAGTCGCCGCTTTGGTTTCCGGGATCGCTACCGGGTTGCTGATTTTGCGGGCCCTGGGGCTTCTTTCTCCGGTTACCATCGGCCTGCTTATTATCTTTTTTGCCCTTCTCACGCTCTATTTCCGGAAATCTTCAGGTTAAATCAGGTATAATCTCAGTGTATGGACAAATTCTATATCACCGCCGCGATTCCTTACGCTAATGCCAAGCCGCACATCGGGCATGCCCTGGAGTTTATCCAGGCCGATGCCTTAAAGCGGTACCACCGCCTATTGGGAGAAAAGGCCCTCTCTCTCTCCGGCGGTGACGAAAACGCCCTGAAAAATGTCCAGGCTGCAACCGCGGCGGGCCGGCCGCTCCAGGAATTTATCGACGAAAACACCGAAGCTTTCCGGCAATTGGCGATAAACCTGAACGCCGGATTTGATATCTGGCAAAAAGGCAGTGACCGGGAACATCACTACCGGGCCAGCCAAAAACTCTGGGAACTTTGTGCCAAAAACGGTGACATTTATAAAAAATCCTACAAAGGGCTCTACTGCGTCGGCTGTGAGGCTTTTTACACCCCCGACGAGCTTAACGAGGGCGAATGTTTCGAACACCCCGGAAAAAAACTGGAAGAAGTTGAGGAAGAAAACTACTTTTTCCGCCTCTCAAAATACCAAGAACCGCTTATCGAATTAATTGAGAAAGACACCCTCAGAGTTGTTCCGGACTTTAGAAAAAACGAGGTTCTTTCTTTCTTAAAAGGCAGTCTTAACGATATAAGCATTTCCCGCTCCAACGAACGGGCGAAAGACTGGGGTGTTCCGGTCCCGAACGATGCCACCCAAAAGATTTATGTCTGGTTTGACGCTTTAAATATTTACCAAAGTGGTATCGGCTTCGGCTGGAACGAAAAAGAATACGAAAAATGGTGGCCGGCAGATGTCCACGATATCGGTAAAGGTATCACCCGCTTTCACGCGGTTTACTGGCCGGCCTTTTTACTTTCCG
>JAJYKY010000011.1 GCA_021788195.1 bacterium
GGTTTTCAACAATTCCGGCCGGTACCGATAGACGCCGGGGCTGCGGACAATTAAATCGTATTTATTCAGATTTTCAAACTTATCGCCGTTTCTTTCATCCAGGACGGTAACCTTATCTCCCCTGTTTCCCAGGTAGGGGATTACGTCCTTAGTATCTGCTCCTAAACCAAGGACAACTACTTTCATAGTTTTACCTGTCTCCATTCATCTTTCAGGCTTTGCGGCCAAAAATTGCCCGCCACTTCCCTGGCTTTTTCGACGCTGTCCGTTACTAAAAATTTTCTTTCCCCCCGATTGATATTCGGCTCAATTGAATCTTGAATTACCCGGGCTAATTCTTCAGCCGGATCTGTAACTGTTACTTTCTTTCCCACTACTTTTTCGATGGCTTTTTTCATAATCGGAAAATGCGTACAGCCGAGAATTAACCTTTCCGTCTTTTTTAGAGGTAAGAGGTAATATTTTGCTGCCGCCACCGCCATTTCACTGTTGGCAAAACCTTCTTCCACCAACGGCACAAACAATGGGCAGGCCTTACCGGGAATCGGATAAATGCCGCTGTTTATTGTCGCTTTAGTACCGATAACCACCGCTTTCTGCCCATCAAGTTTTTTCAAGATCGGAGTAATGACGTCAAAAACCGGCACGGGGGAAGCCTTTTTAATCTCGGGAAGGGCGTTAGCGGAAATGGTGTTGCAGGCTATTACCAGACATTTAACTTTTCGGCTGATCATTAAGATTAACCCGCTTTTTCATCCAAAAAGTTTAAAACTGCTTTTTGGTCGCTCCAGGGAATTTCGCGGCCGCCGATATTCATGGTTTTTTGGTGGCCGACCCCGGTCAGTAAAACGACATCACCGGGTTTAGCTAACATCAGGGCTTTATGAATCGCTTCCCCGCGGTCTCCGATTTTGTAATATCCTCCGTCTCCCCTATTTCCCTTATTCCCCAGAGAGATTCCTTTTTCAATTTCGTCCATGATTTTCCCGGGATTTTCGCTATAGGTATCTTCGTGGGTAAGAATAATCACATCATCATACTTTGCCGCAATCGCCCCCATCAGCGGCCTTTTCCCCTTGTCCCGATCGCCGGTACAGCCAAAAACATGGATCAGCCGTTTACCCATTTTTTTAGCTACCGGCAGCACATTTTCAAACGCCTGCGGCGTATGGGCAAAATCCACAATCACGGTAAACGGCTTTTTAGCCAAAATTTCCAACCGGCCCGGCAGAGGCTCAAAACCCGCCACCGCCTTCCTGATAGTTTCTTCATCAAGACCCAACTCCCGGCAGGCGGCAGCGGCTGCCAATATATTTAGACGGTTAAAGTCTCCCGGCAGTTTGGTTTGATAATGATATTTGTCCCATTGAGAAATTGAAAATTGACTCCGGTCTAATCGGGGTTTAAAATTAGAAATTGATAATTGGGGAACAGCTTCCGGCAGGACAACTTTTTTACATGTCTGCAGAAACCGTAATTTAGTTTTGGCATAGCTAGTAAAGGTTTTGTGGTAATCAAGGTGCTCATTGTCAGCGATGTTTGTTAAAACTCCGACAGTAAAATCAATTCCCCATAATCGATTCTGATCTATGGCGTGCGAAGAAACTTCTACGACCGCGTGGGTGTCTCCGTTCCTGACACATTCCGCCAGGAACTTTTGCAGCCGCCATCGGCCCGGAGTAGTCGTATGAGCCGAAGAAATTGTTGACCACATCCCGGTCTTAATTTTAGCCGTAGTCAAAATGTGGTGAATTAAGTTTACTGTTGTCGTTTTGCCGTCGGTCCCTGTTACTCCGACAATAACCATTTTCTTTCCGGGAAACCCGAAATAAACAGCGGCAACGACGGATTCAAAGAGATGAAAGAAGTTCCGCCATGGCTGGGGAAAAAGTTTTTTCATTTAGTTATCATCCGCACCCGATTTTACCATTTTACGGGCTGATGCCGTAATAATAAAGCAAATCGCGGGCAATGGCGGCAAAGACCGGCCCGGCCGTGTCGCTTCCCCAAATCCGCACTTCCGGCTGGTTTAGTTTCACTATAACCAGAAACTGCGGATTGTCTGCCGGAAAATAGCCCATGAGCGAGGCGTTGTAACCGGTGTCAATATATTTCCCTCCGACGGCGATCTGGGCCGTCCCGCTTTTTGCCGCAATTTTATAATCGGTCAGGGACTTTTCCCGGTCAATGGGAAAATGTTCCGGGCTTTCCCGAGCTACGCGAGTCAGCATTTCCGTAACCATTTTTGCCGCGGCGGGACTGACGATTTGTTCACTTTGCGGCCAGTTAAGCTTAATGGTTCTATTTCCGTCAATAATTTCCGAGACCAGATGAGGAGTACTCATGCGACCGTTGTTGGCCAGGGCTGACCAGGCTTTCATCATCTGCATGGCACTAACCCCGATTCCCTGGCCAAAAGTCAGAGTTGCTTTGTCAATTTCGTAGTAATCCGCTTTGGGTCGCAGCTGTCCCCCTTCCTCTTCCTGTAAATCAATTCCGGTTTTCTGCCCGAAACCATATTTTTGAAGATAGGCATATAGTTTATCAAAGCCCAGTTTCTCTCCCACAAACGACATCCCGGTATTGTCCGAATTGATCAAAACATCGGTCATTGTCTCATTAGGGTGATATTTGTCGTCAAAAGTATGAATGTAGTACTCCCCGATTTTCCGGGGACCGCTGCATTCATCACAGGTGGTGTTCGGGGTTAATTTATTTTCGTTAATAGCCGCCGCCATTATCAGCGGTTTGAAAATTGACCCCGGTTCGAAAAGATCGGCGATTGCGGGGTTTTTATAAAGCTTTGTAGGATAGTAGGAAAAGTTTGCCGGGTCGTATTGGGGAAACGAGGCATCGGCCAGAACCGCTCCTGTTTTGGGATCCATAACAATCGCCAACCCCCCCGAAGCTTTCCAGTCTTTTATTCCTTTCGAAAGATCGGCTTCCACAAACCGTTGTACGGACCGGTCAATCGTAGTTACCAAATCCCGGCCGTCCTGTTTGTCCAGGCGTGTCTCCCTGCCAATGGCCAGAGGACGGCCAAAAGCGTCCTTTTCCATCCGAACTTCTCCGGATCTGCCAGCCAAATCCCGTTCATAAAAACCTTCCAGACCAAAATAGCCTTTCGGATTCCCCATGACATCAAAACCGACAAAACCCAAAAGATGGGCAGCCATTGAGGCTTCGGGGTAATCCCGGCTGGGCTCCGGTTCAAACCCCAGACCGGACACATGCAGGTTTTCAATCTTTGTTTTTAAATCCTCGCTGATAAAATGGGCCAGGTTTACCCAAATACCGGTTTTGACATTGAATTTGGAAAGCAGATCCGCCGCCATTTTTTTCCGGGTCTCGCTTCGGAAGGTTTCCCTGTCAGCCGGCGCAATTTCGGAGCTGCCGGTCGAAATCAGCGGGACATCAGCCGAAAGAATTGTCGCCAACTGGTCAGCCACCTGGGATTTGTCGGCCGTAAACTGGGACAGGTTGACATAAAAAAGATAATCATTCTTGTCGGCTGCCAGAGGAAATCCGTCGGCACTTTTAATTTCTCCGCGACGGGCCGGAATAGTCAGGGAATAAAAATGCTGGTCTTCAGCCGCCGCCGAAAGTTTTCCCGAAGACAGAACCTGCCAATAAAAAAGCCTTAAAAAAAGCGCTCCGAAAAGAAACAAAAAAAAGGCCGTTACCAGTCTGGCCCGCAGTAAACTCATGGCAACCCGGCTGCCGCCAAAGGCAGCGGCTTTTCTATATAGGTAACCTGCGTTACCGGAGCAAAGCCCATTTTTTCCGCTTCGGATCTCAGACTTATTAATGAATCTTTCGTCCGGAGGTTTTCGGAAAGAATCTCGTTATCTGCCTGCAGCTTTTCCTCTTCCACTTCCAGCCGGTGTAATTTATCAGTCGCTTCCACCAGACGGTTGGCAATCACAACCCTTATTATGCAGGCAAAAACCAGAATCAGTCCGGCGAGGAAAATAACGGTCCGGCTTTTTTTATTCCTTTGCTCAAGTTTTTCTTTCTGCAGTTTTTGCAAGTGTTTTCACTGCTGCCTTCAGTGCCCTAAACTAAACTTTTTCCGCAGCCCGGAGCTTACCGCTCCTTGCCCGGGGATTTTTCGCCACTTCTTCCTCCGTTGGTTCCACCGGTTTTTTTGTTACCTCTTTCAATTCCCCAACTTCTCCTGTTTCTCTAATAAAATTCTTGACAACGCGGTCTTCCAACGAGTGAAAACTAATGGTAACCAATCTGCCGCCCGGTTCTAAAAGCCCTACTGTCTGAGGAAGAGCGGTTTTTAAGCCGTTCAGCTCGTCATTAACCACAATCCGCAGAGCCTGAAAAACCCGGGTCGCCGGATGGGTTCTGTCCGATCCTCCCCGATGGCGAACCGACAAAATGATTTTTGCCAATTCGTCCGTCGTTCTGATCGGCTTTATTTTACGGGCGCGAGCAACAGCGCGAGAAATAGGAAAAGCCAGTTGCTCCTCCCCGTATTTTTGAAAAAGTTCTTTAAGTTCATTTTCGTGTAAACCGTTAACTAAATCGGCGGCGGTCGGAATTTTCTCCGTCCGGTCCATCCGCATATCCAAATCCGCCTCGGCGTTGAAACTGAATCCCCGACCTTTTTCTTCCAGCTGGTGACTGGAAACCCCCAAATCCATCAGTATCCCGCTTACCTTCTCAAATCCCGCCTCGGCTGCTATTTCCTTTAAATTGGCAAAATTTCCTTTTCTTAAAGTTAGATTTCGAAAATTTAAAATTGAAAATTGTAAATTTCTAAAATGCTCGATTGCTTCTATGTCCCGGTCTATCGCCAGTAAATATCCGCCTCTCTCCAGGATCGCCCGCGAATGTCCTGCGCCTCCCAAAGTACAGTCGATATATTTTCCCCCGGGTTTAACCCTTAAATATTCCAGCGATTCGTTTAAAAGTACCGGAATGTGATACTCATTCATTCCCTAAAGTTACCAGCCTGGTTTTTTCCCATTCGTTTTTATCCCAAATCTCAAAATGATCACCGGCTCCGATAACAATTACTTCTTCGCCGTTGATCCCGGCATAGTTCCGCAGGTTTTCATTGATCACAAATCTGCCCTGATTATCCAAATCCACTTCCTCAGCCGAAGCGAACATTTGCCGCCGTACCAGCCTGCCTTCCGCCGTGGAAAGCGGTTTAACAAGTTCAGAGGCGGCAATCTTCTGCCAGTCTTCCAGGGAAAAGCCGTAAAGGCACTTATCAAAACCGGTTGTCAGAACAGTCCGGTCGCCGCCCAAACCATTTCGTATCTTAGCCGGAAGAGCGATTTGCCCTTTAGCAAGAAACTTGGGTGTAAAGGTGCCCAAAAACATAATTTCACTATTTGCTACTACTTATCACTACTTTATTCAGTTTCTCTCGTTTTTCACGAAGTGTCAAGGGGGAAACGGGGCTCAGGAAGTATGAGAATCGAAAGAAAGGAAATTCGTGAAATGAACCGCAGATTTCCCGCAAAACTGGCTACAGCGGGAGAGTTTTTGTCCAGGTAGCCTTATCACCGGAAGTGGTCGTAAAATCCAGCTCCACGTCAACACTGGTAACCCCTTTATGGACAACACAACTCTTGGTCGAACAGGTCCCAAAGTCGATTGTCCGGCTGAAGGTGGTTGCCCCGTTTATTTCCACCGGTTGGCTGGAAAGCGAGCCCTGTGAACCCTTATTGGTCGTCTGGTACTCCACGACGTAGTCGATGGTCGAAACCTGGCCGGCCGGCATCCCCTTGGCCGTAATCGTGACATTTTTAAGACCATTGGCGCTCCGGCCGGTAACGGCAGTTACGTCCAGTTTTTGCACCCACTCAGGCTGGGTCGAAAGGTCAACCATCTTAATTCCTTCAGCCTCCTGAGCAGTCTTTACTTTGGCCGGCGGCAGTTTCGTTTGGGATTTCTGCCAGATTAAAAAGCCGCAAATTCCGAGAAACAAAACAACGAGGCGGATAAAAATAACGGGCAGTTTCTTTTTCATCTGAAGTGTGTTTCCAGTGTATCAACTTTTATTCTTTCCTGTAAAGTGGTATCCCGGTCTCTGACCGTAACGGTCTTATCCTCCAAAGTCTGGTAATCAACAGTCACGCACCAGGGTGTTCCTATTTCATCCTGGGCCAGGTATCTTTTCCCGATATTCCCCCGTTCGTCCCAGGCCGTAGAAATCCCGGCTTTCTTGAGAGCCAGAAAAATCGTCCGGGCTTTTTCTACCAGCTCCGGTTTATTTTTTACCAGCGGAAAGACCGCCACTTTGTAGGGAGCCAGCCTGGGGTGAAGTTTTAAAACTACCCTGTCTGCATCTTCAGTGTAGGCGTCCATCAGTAAAAACATCAGTGGCCGGTCCACCCCCGAAGATGTTTCGATGTCCCAGGGAAGAAAAGTTTCGCCTGTCTCCGGATCGCGGTAGGTCAAATCTTTTCCGGAAAACTCCTGATGCCTTCTCAGATCATAATCTCCGCGGTTATGTATCCCCATCATTTCTTCCCAGCCCCAGGGAGTCAGGTACTCAATATCCGTAGCCGCTATGGCATAATGCGCCCGTTCGTCGTCCCGGTGATCCCGGAAGCGCAGGTGTTCCTTCTTAAAACCCAGCTTCAGGTGCCAGTCCCTCCGGTTTTGTTTCCAGTATTCAAACCATTTTTTCCCTTCCGTTTCGTCCGGCCGGATGTAGTATTGCACCTCAAATTGTTCAAACTCCCGGGAGCGAAAGAGAAAGTTTCCCGGCGTAATCTCGTTTCGGAAGGCTTTGCCAATCTGGGCTACTCCGAAGGGAACCCGGACCCGGGT
The DNA here is from genome assembly GCA_021788195.1 of bacterium. Lineage (GTDB taxonomy): Bacteria > Patescibacteriota > Microgenomatia > JAMCZE01 > JAMCZE01 > JAJYKY01. Next base: position 6,802 of record JAJYKY010000011.1, read on the forward strand.
AGAGTCCACTACGTTGCGGAAATTAATCTGAACCCCGGCCGTAATTTCTCCCCGCAGATAAAGATTGGTTTTATCTTCTTCAATCACACCCACCTGGGCGGCGACCAAAGTGCTAAACCTTCGCGGATTAGTCCACTCGACTTTTCCTTCGCCCTTTTCGGCATGCTCTTTCTCGTGCTCTTTTTTTTCTTCTTCCTTATCGGCCCGCAACCGGATGTGGCAAAGTTTGCATTCCACCAGCGTATCCGCAAAAGCTTCGAGATGACCGCTGGCCTCCCAAACCCGGGGATTCATCATAATCGCTGCGTCAACCCCAACGATATCATCCCGCAAAGTAACCATTTCTTCCCACCACCAGTCTTTCAGGTTCTTTTTTAATAACGACCCGGTCGGGCCATAATCCCAGGTTCCCCCAAGACCCCCATAGATCTCGCTTCCCGGAAAAATAAATCCGCGCCTTTTGCAAAGCGCAACCACCTTTTGCATCAACCCCGACTCAGTCGGGGTAAAATCCTGAGCCATAATTTAGAGTTTAGCAAATCGCTGCCGGTTATTCCATTCTCATTTCTTCACATCCTCGATAAATTTCCGACTTTTAACATTCCGCTCGGCCAGGTGTTCAACAAAAGCTGTCACCCCAATTTTCGGATACCGGCCTTTTGGCAAGAAGCCTAATTCCCAAATTAAACGGACCACAAATTCCTTGGTGACAGCCTCAGCATCCTGAATTTCCGGACTTTTTTCCATTTTTTCCACGGTTGCCATAATTAGTTTCCAGACAGCTTCATGTGGCTCCTGCTCCGGAAGAAGTTTATCCACAACCTCAGCGATATAAAACAGATAACCGACCAGATAAAGATTGTTCTTCACTTGGGCAAAATCCGCCGTCAGCTTTGCCTCCGTGACCATATCGTAATTTTTGCCCTGATGCACGGTAACCCGGACAAGGTTAAACAGTTCCAGGTGGGGCGCCCGCCGGCTGGTAATCCGCCGAACACCTTTTGCCACCACATTAACTTTGCCTAGTTCGCGGGTAAAAAGGGTGATAATCCTGTCTTTTTCGCCGAAGTTAGTTCGTTTGAGGACAATTCCCGTAACGGTATAGGCTCTCACAGCTTTACCCTTATTTCCCGATCAGAGGTTAAATCAAACTCCTGCTTCTGGCCGTTGACCGTCAGTTTGTAATGGTTTTGGTTCGTTCCCGGCTGCTTCTGGATTAAGAGAGAATACCAACCGTTAAATTTCACCGGTGTCGTGTATTTGATCTGAATCCTGGCCAGGCCCAGCGGGACGACCGTAAAAAATCCGCTGACCGCCGTCTTGCCAAGATCCTTATAAGTCGTCGGTGTATTTTCAAAACCCCGGACTTCGGAAACGCTGGCCCCGGCCGGGAGATAGACTCTTAAATAATCCCGGTAAATTCCGGAAAGGCATAATCCTTCCTTACGTTCCAAGCTGCAGTTATCGGCCGGATGGGTATGCCGGTACTCAATTGTCAAGTTTGTTTCCGTCCCGTTAGCGGTTACTTTGGTATCGACCGTAGCGGTCTGCTTAATGTACATGTTGGATTTCGCCCCGCCGAGGTTGGCATCGTTAATATGAAGGAAGTCGCCGGGGTAATCCTTGATGGCCCCGCCAAAATTAACCGCCAGAACCCCCTGTTCCGCTTCCTGGTCCAGGAGATAAACGAGAATATGCTTGGTCTGAAGTTCCGAAATCGCCGTCTGAAAAAGCGGTTCGCCCAGCTGCTTGGGAGCCTGTAAAGCCTTTTGCATCATGGCCGAAAGTAAAACGCCGATAATATCCTTTCTGCTTCCCCGGGCGTAGGATTTTGGTTCGTCCGCATATTTTTCCAGTTCATAGATCACCATCGGACAGGCACACTGCGGGACATTGGCCGTAGTAAAGTTTGTGTTGTAAACGGAAATCGGTCCCAAAACCTGCAAAATTTTCAAAAGGACGTGCGTATCCATGGTAATAATTCCGTCAATCTTCTTTTTGTCGGTCGAAGAGTTATATAAATCCATAAAAGTTTTCATCGACGACGGGTAGTCCGGAGAAAAATTGGCATCGCGAAGACGCCAACTGTAAACATTTAAATATTTGCTGATGGGTTCCGGAGGCGTGACATGCTTCGTTATGGTGTCGTCCAGTTTATAAATATCGTCTGAGGAATCAATATGAATTTTGCCTTTCTCAACCCGGAAAACAGCGTAGGCGGTAATAAAGCCGCCTGTCGGCCTTAGTTCCGCATCGTTCTGAAAAAGAATCAAATACTTTCGTTCGGTACTGGCGCCTAAAAGATCGGGCAATTTTTTAACCAGCGGACGGGCCTGGGTTAAGAATTGGCCGCTTATATCCAGAGTGTCCTTAAGGTTGGTTATCTGGCCGCGTATTTCCCTGCCACGGAAACTGACCGGATAGCGGTTCGGGTCGACGGCATCAATTTCTTTTTGAACCAGAGCCATCTTTGCTGCGACCGTATCAATCTGGGGAGTAACCTTATCAAGGGTTTCAACGGCTTTGGTAATCCGGTCCTCGGTTGTCCCGCCGGCAAAAGTTCCCTGCCCCTTAAGACCCAGAATATCGGCGTACGGTTTAACGCTTTCAACTATGACCTGGGCTGCTTCCAGACCATAGGTTCCGGCGTTGATAAAGTGTTCAGCGTCAGCCGAGTAAGCCCCGGCAAAAGGGATAGCCTTGGTCCAGGCCAGAGCCGCGTAATCTTTGCGGACAACCGCCAGTTTTTCCTGAGTGTTTCCAAGCTTGCTTTCCGTCTGGGCTATATCCTGGGCTTTGGCTGACTGGTAAGTATCTTTAGCCGACTGGTAGAAAACCACCGCGTCCTTGTACGTCCGGTAGGCCGGGACGCCGATCACTCCCCCCAGGACCACCAGGATCAGAAGGAAAACTCCCAGGATCAGTCCGGCAATTTTGAGAAGCTTTCTCCGGTTAAATCTTCCGGCCGGTTTTTGATTTTGCGCCGGCGGATCAATCTTTATTTCCTTTATCTGGTCAAGGGCAGAATCGTCCATGTTTTTTGATTATGCCAGAAATTCTACCATTTGTTAAGCATGGCAAAAGGGGTTTTAAAAATGTAGAACAAGTCCTTCCAGATCGATCTGTTTCTGGCGTACCCCGCGTCCAGGACAACTCTTTTGTCCCAGGAGAGGGCGTTTCGTCCTCCCGTTTGCCAGGGACCGGTCAGGCCGGGTTTTACCGAGAGAGCAATCTCCAATTCTTTTTTCAGATCCGGAAAAAATTTCAGCTGCTGGGCAATTTCGTCGCCGAAAACGTCATCATTGCGGTAAGCCCGGGGGCCGACAATGCTCATATCCCCGACAAAAATATTCCAGAGATTCGGCAGTTCGTCAAAACTGTATTTCCGGATAAATCTCCCGACCCGGGTTATCCTCGGATCAACCGCGGCCTCCAACTTCCAGCCTTCTTTTTTCTTAAAGTTTTTAACGAACTCCTTGTTTTTTGCCAAAATATCTTCCGCGTGGTCAAACATTGACCGGAATTTGCAGATATAGAAAAACCTTCCGTTCTTCCCCACCCGCCGCTGTTTAAAAATTACGGGGCCGGGTGAGTCAAGTTTTATCGCGATCGCAATAAGAATAATTAAGGGGGAGAAAAGCAGGCCAACCCCCAGCGCCGAAGCAATATCCAAACCCCGCTTAGAGAGATCGTACATACTCAGAGTATTCCCTCTCAAGCCGGGATCGAAACTCTTTTTTAAACCGTTCTTTACTGAATTTTTCGGCGTTATCAACACAATTTCTCGCCTTGATTATATCGAAATCTGTTTCTTTAAGCGTTTCGGACAAACTTTCCGCCGTTGCTTCCGGAAAAAAGAACCCGGTCACCTTGGGAATAACGGTTTCCGTCACTCCGCCCCGGCCAAAGGCCACCACCGGCTTTCCGTGCGCCTGCGCTTCGACTGCCACAATATTGAAATCCTCTTCCCCGGTAATAACCACGGCGCGGCAAGTCTCATAATACCGGGAGAGTTCGCTGTCTGTCAAATAACCTAAGAATTCCACATTTCTTCCGGCCCGCTGCCGGAGAGTTTTTTTCAGGTTACCCGTACCGATAATTTTCAGCGGCCAGCCCAGCTTGTTAAAGGCGTCCACCGCAATATCCAACCGTTTATTGGAGACTAATCGGGAAACGATCAGAAAAAATCCTTCATCCGAACGCGAAGAGGAACTTTCTCTTACCTCAACCGGCGGGTACACTACGGCACTGTCCCGGCCGTATATTCGCTTGACTCTTTCCTGAACGGTTCGGGAAATTGTCAGGTAGCGGTCGGGCCTTTGGGCGACGATTTTGTCATACCACCGCAGGTACCGGATCAAGGGAAAGCTTAAAGATTTAAACCAGTCGGGTTTGGCCGAAAAATAATCCCGATATGAGTCCCACAGGTAGCCCACCGGATTCAGGCAGTAGCAAAGATGGAAAGTTTTGGGTTTGGTAATAACGGTCTTGGCAAATTCGTGAGTCACGCTGATAACCAAATCGAATTCGTTAAAATCGAAGTTCTCGAAAGCCATACCCATTAGATATGGGTACATTTCGTGTGCACTCTTGGGCAAGGGCAATTTTTGAAGAAAAGATGTCCTCACTTCAAAGATATCGGCCCATGGAGTCAATGCCATGTCATAGACCGAAGTATAAAGCGGGGCTTCGGGAAAAATTTCGTGGATAGCCAGTAAAACCCGCTCGGCACCACCGAACTTATTGATCCGGTCGTAAACTAACGCAGTCCTCATAAGCGCCGAGTGTTTCCCTGGCCATTTTCTCCCAGGAATATTTTTTTTGCTGTTTCTCGCCGGCCGCGGCCAGTTTGCGCCGCAAGGCAGTGTCTTTAATAACTCTGATAATTCTGTCCGCCATTTCCGTTGTGTCCAGAGGGTCAAAGTACTCCGCCGCCGGGCCGTAGACCTCCTGCAAAACCGGAAGACCGGAACAAACTAACGGCAAAGAAAATTCCATCGCATCCAGCCCCGGAATACCAAACCCTTCGGCCAGGGAAGGAAAAACGTAAACTTTGGCCCGCCGGTAAGCAAACCGCAGCTCTTCATCATGCAGATAACCCAGAAAATGGACAAAACCCTCCGCCTTTTGGTCCCTGATCATTTTTTCAAACCGGGCCGTAAAAACCGACCGGCCGGACCCGAAAACCAGATGCGCCCCGGTTTCCCGGTAAACCTTTCCCCAGGCGGAAAGGAGCCTGTCGAGATTTTTGTGCGGGTAAGCATTGCCGACATAGATGCCGAATCTTGCCGGCAAATTTATTTTCTTTTCCGGACCGTTTTTGCTGACCGTTCCCGCTTCGTAAGTGACGGTAATCTTATTTGGGTTCACGGCATAAGAACGCAGCAAATCGGCTTTAACGCTTTTTGACGGCGTTAAAATCCGGCAGCTTGTAAAAACTGCCCACCGGAACACAAGGCGATAGGCCAGATATTTAATCCAGTAGAGAAGCGGGTTCCGGGTTGAAGTTTCCGCCCCCCGCGACTGGTGCTTGATCAGATCGTGGATCGTGACCACAAATTTCCCGAAGTAAAGGATTGGTAAATTGATGCTGGCAAAATGGACCAGGTCCGGCCGGAGACGGTACAGAGCCAGCGGGACGAGAATCTGCTCCCTGAAACTGTAAGCCGGAGCCTCAACCACGATTTTTTGAAAGTTGTCCGGTAAATCGACCAGAGGCAGAGCTTCGGAGCGCAGTAGAACATAATACTCATCATGGGAATCTATGACCCCCAGGCTTTCTGTCAGCTTACTTGTGTAAACCCCTAAACCGGTGTGGGCCGGGCCCCAAAACCGGCCATCAATGACAATTTTCATTAATCTTTTCCCTGCCGCAAAAAATTAAACAGGCCGATACCGCCCAAAACCGCCATTCTGAAAAGTTCCGGATATTTTTTGCGGTAATGCTTATCGTAAAAAATCCGCATCGCTTCATAACGGGCCTGGTTCCACCTTGCCTGGTTTTCCCTATCGACCTTGACGACATCTTTAGAGGTAGACTTAAGCCCCGAGCTGGCCCCCCAGTAATGCAGAATCTTAACGTCCGGGACAAAATAGACTTTATAGCCTAACTCTTTCACCCGGTAGCACATTTCGATATCTTCGCCGTAGGAAAAGTAATCCTCGTCAAACCAGCCGATTTTATCCAGAAGCTTTTTCCTTATCAGGAGAAATGTCCCGGAACAGGCATCGATTTCGTGTATGGTAGACAACAACTTTAAATTGCCCCGGTAATCAGACGGCAAGCCCAGAAAGTAAAGAAGGGAATTCCAGGGAGTCGGAAAACCGCGGTGGCTGGCATAGTACATTCCTTTATTGGGCAACTCCACCATGCAGGTAGAAATTCCGGCCTGGGGGGTTTCGTCCATAAATCTCACCATTCTTTCGAGGGTGCCGGGGTAAACCTCAGTGTCAGAATTTAAAAATAAAACATCTTCCCCTTTAGCTACTTTTTTTGCAGCGTTATTCCCTTTGGTGAACCCGTAGTTTTCCCTGTTTTTTACCAGGGTTACCCAGGGGAACTCTTTTTGTACCATCGCCACCGAATTGTCCGTACTGGCATTATCCACGACAATTGTCTGGTAATCCGGACGTTTCGGCAACGAGGAAAGGCACTGCCGAAGCAGCCCTTCGGTATTGTAATTAAGAATAACAATCGAAAGTTTAATTTTTCCCGGCAGTTTCTTCATAAATTTTTTCCAGACTGGCAGAGATTTTCCCCCAGTCATAATTGTCCGCAACCAGTTTTTTCGCGTTTGCGGCCAGTGTTTTTGCCAGAGTTTTGTTTTTCACCACCTCAACGGCCAGTTTAGCCATTTCTTCTTTGCTGTTGCTGATCAGAGCGTGTTTCCGGTTGTTGGCTCCGATACCTTCAATGCCGATCTCGGTGGAAACCACCGGCAGGTCCGAAGCCATGGCTTCCAAAATTTTATATCTGGTACCCCCCCCGCCAAACAGCGGCGCTAACAGAACTGCCGATCCCTGGTAGGCCAAGCGGATATCTTCAACATCATCAGAAACTTTTATACTGTCCCCGCCCAGTTTTTTAATCGCCGGGGTGGGACTACGGCCGACAATCCATAAAGTCGCCTGAGGGAGTTGGACTTTAATTCGGGGCCAAATTTCGGCCATTAAAATTTCCACGGCTTCCCGATTCTGCAGCCAGTTAAAATTTCCCACAAACAAAAATCTTGTGTCAGCGGTCCTCCTGGTGGCTACCTTTTTTGCAAAGAAGTCCATATCCACGCCGTTCGGAACGATCCCGACATCCAATCCCGGAGCCAGCTCTCTCATTTTTTCCTTGTCAGCTTCCGACATCGCCACGACCTTTTTAGCCTTCTGCCAAAAATATTTTTCCCAGTATTTGTGCTTGGCGACATCAACATACAGCAGGGGTTTTGCCGGCCAAAGCCGGGTCGTTTCCGTAAAATGCTGGTAGACCAGATATTCAATAGTCTGTTCTGCAAGCATCACCGGGACGGGGGTCACCGCAATGTTGGGCATAATATAGTAGGTTTCAACATGAATCAGGTCATAATGCTCCGCGGACAATTCCCGGGAAATAGCCTCAGTTACCCTTCCCGAGCGGTACATGTTTACCAGATAAGGAAACGGCGAAATCGCTGTCACCAGAAGTTTTTCCGGGGAGGCCCAGGCTTTTTTCCGGCGGAAAATTTCAATTTTGCGGCAATACTTCTTTAATTCCGAAATATCCGGTTCCGGCTGGTCGGTTCGCAGGAAAGAAAATGAGGTAATTTCATGTTTCCGGGAAAGGTTTTTAATAAGATTGAAAGTTCTGGTTTGGCCACCTGAGTTTGGCGGATACGGCACATAAGGGGTGAACATCAAAATCTTCATATCTCAGTCTTTGGGAAGTTTGTTGTTGGGTACCAACTGAAAGATGATGTACCGGTCCGTATTAACCAGAAGAATATATTTTTTTCGGGGCAAAAGCGGATGAGCTTTAATATATTCCGGGGTTTCGGCCTGGGTCAGCATTTGTTTTTCTGTGTCCCCGATGACCGTACTGACATAATAGTCAGCACCCATTTTTATCATCTCGTCCACTGGCTTTTCGAGAATCGGCCAGCCCGCCCTATTTGTCTGGTATAAAAAAGCCGTATCGCCGTTATAGGGGGCAATTACCAAAGCCTTTTTGGGCGCAATTTTATCGACGGCGGTTCCCGCTTCTACGATTTCCGGGTGGTTAATATTGAAATAATCTTTAATAAAATACCACCCGAACGCCAGCATAAAAACGGTGCTGACAATCCCTAAAGCTTTGGCAAAATACTTTGACAGCCACTTATCGGAACTAAACAGAAGAAAATCCAACCCGACACCGGCCAATATCGCCAGGGAGGGCACTATCAGAATCTGGTAGTAGTCGTGCCGGACATTACCGGTCGCAAAAACCGCCAGGTACAGGAAACTCGAGGCAAAAAACGCCAGCGGGAAATACCCGTACTTGCTGTCGTTTTTTTTAATCAGACCTATCCCTAAAAGAACCAGGCCCCAGTACCCTAAAATCAGCCGCCCAATCCGGTCGGCAAACAACCAGTACCAGAAAGCGCCTTTAAACCGGATTCCGTCACCGTTATAAAGCCAGTCGGAGGCCGGCACCCCGGCCGGGTAATGGGAAATCCACCAGCGCCACCACAAAAGCGGCAACGCTGCAACCCCGATAAGGACCCCGAAGATTACCAGCCATTGAAACGATTTCTTTATCCCCCAGCCCTTGACATTGGCCAGCCAGAAGTAGGATAACGGCAGCATCAGGAAAATTGCAAACGGTTTAACCAGAAGCGCAACGGCGGCAAAGATCAGCGTCAGCCAAAAATACCTCTTTTTAGCTTCCTCAATAAATTTCAGCCCGAACCATAAAGCGCCCAGACTCATGGCCACCATCGACGGGTCCGGCAAAATTACCCGCCCGTAATAAATGCTGTACGGGAGAACGGTGTAGATTAAGGCCGACAGATAGGCGATTCTCCGGGACAAAATTTTCCGGCAGATCAAAAATATAAAGATGACACACAAAACAGAGGAAAAAATCGTCGTCGCCCGGCCGGCACTTTCGGTCGTAAATTCCGGAAAAATCATCCGCATAACCACTGAGGCCGCGTTGTAAAGCGGAAATTCCACAAAGCGCAAACCCTGAGGGTTGGGAAGACCGGAAGCAATGGAGGAAAGATCATCATAAACGGGGTAAAGTAAATTGATCCGGTCATTTTTAATGTAGTTTCTGGTTACCGCGGAAGTGTCCGCCTGCCGCCAGGAATGCCAGTCCGCTACCGGCCCGTCAATCTTGTACCAGCGAAGAGAGACAGCCAAAACAATCATCAACGAAACTATAAACAGATCGGAAGTTAAAAACTTTTTGACCCGAAGGAAAAAATCCCGGGGAGAAAATTCGATTTTTAAGGGTTCGTAATCTTCAAGAATTTTTTTGCGCGAAGCGTACAGGGTTCCCATAACTACCCCGGAGACACCCCAGAAAACGTAAGCAACTTTACTGGCTTCAAAAATATCAATTAGCGTCGCGTTGACCATTAACCCGACAATCAGGGCAATAAAACCCGCCGTTAATGAATACAGAAACGTGTCCTTAACCCCGCCCAGCATTTTGAAGGCTAAAACCGCCATGGTTACTAAAGTCCCATAGAAGGCTAAAAAGCCTAAAAGCCCGGTTTCCCCCAAAGCCCGCAGGTAATCGTTGTCGGTCGATTCGCCTTCCGTAAACTCGTCGACTGAAGTTTTCGTCAAGGTCGCGTATCCGGTTCCCAAAAGCGGATCGGTTTTAAATCCGTTTATGGCCCGGGGCCAGGTTGCGTCCAACCGGATTCCGGTCGAAAGGTCGAATAAAACTGCGTTCTGGGAATAAGTCCGGGGTTTTTCCACCATCACGGTTGCCCCCGAAGCGGTTTTTGTCGGAATAAGAAGCGGGGGCTGGTTTGGGTTCACATCTTCCGGCTTTTGTCCGGGTTTGTAAGGCGTCGGCGGCATATCTGACTTGGAGGTAACGGCCGCCAGGTTATTTTCCAAAAACACTGCCTTGTTTTTTGGCGCTTGTCCGGTCGGCTTTAAAAGAATCTGCTGCAGGCTACCGACCCTCTGATCCAGCCGCAAGAGATGCAAAAACCGGTCAGACAAATCACCGAAGGAAAGCATAATAAGGATGCTAAGCGACACGGCCACCAACCAGCGGCTAACTCCCCAGCCCAAACCTTTTTTAAAAGTCCAGAGAAAAATAACGACCGTAGTCCCGACCAAATAGGCCCCGAAGGAAATCCGCGAGGCTGTTAAAATTAAGAGCCAGAACCCGCCGGCTAAAAGCAGGCCGACCAGCATTTTCGACCACCATCTTTTAACGCCAAAAAGAAAGCTCCAACAAAGGCTCAAGGTAATAACCAGGTAACCAGCAAGATCGTAGTGGCCGCCAAAAGTGGATAAAACCCGGGCATGCTCCGAAAGATAAAGCCACCAGCCCTTGCTGTATTCCCGGTTCATGGTCGAAAAGGCCGGCCAGTAAAGGTATTTTTGCCCGTAGCCGTATATTATGACCGCAAACAACGTCAGGAAAAGCAGAAAGACAAAGGTTTTAGCCCTTTTGACCGATTGGACCGCACTGAACCCCAGGAAAAAAAGCGAAAAATACTCGATCCGCCGCAACCAGTGAAGCACGGTTTTGGCCACATGGAGAAACTGCAGGGGAACTGAGCCAACAATAAAGATAGCCACCAGAACCGAAAGGGCGCCAATTACCAGATAAACCAGAAGGCCTATGGAAACAGGATTAAAAGATAATTTTATTTTTCGCCGGACAATCCAAAGGAGTAGGATCAGGAGGGAAAAGGCCACTAAGAAATCTTCCAGCCGAACCCGGACAACATAACCCGGCAGAATATCAAAAAGCGGCCATTTAGGATAAAGCGGGATAAAAACCAGAAGAAAGCCCGCCAAAAGAGCAATAACGTTATTGTCTATCCAATGAAGGGCTTTTTTAAACATGTTTACTGAAAAAGTCTGGCCCGGCCCAGCTTGTAGTGTAAATCCTTATTTTTCCGCTCACCGATCTTAACTGCCGGTACCCCGCCGACAACCGCCAATTCCGGAACGTCTTTGGTAACCACGGCGCCGGCGGCAATTATCGCTCCTTTACCCACTTTAACTCCCGGTAAAATAATCGCCCTCGGGCCGATAAAAACATAATCGCCGATTTCGACCGGGGCGTCAACCGCGTGAAAGTCAGCCGCATTTATATCATGTTCGGAATTGTAAATCATCACTCCGGAAGCGATATCGGTATGGCTACCGATAGTCAGTTTCTCCCGGCCGTCCAAAAAAGCGTGGTCGCCGATAATGGTATCTTGGCCGATAGTGATGTTTTTTGGTTTATAAAATCTGGCCCAGGTATGAAAGGTGCTCCCCTCGCCAATCTTTATGCCGGCCAGACCATAGAAGAAATGACGAACAAACTTACAAGGAATCTGGCCGACACAGTTAAGAACCATCAGTTCAAAATCCAGCCAATAGTTATAAAGCCGGGTAGTAATTTTGGGCCAGGCCTCCGCCATCCCCAGTTCTTTGCCGTATTTGTCCTTAAACATTTTGCAGAACTTTCAGGGTTGTTTTTGCCGTGTCTTCCCAATTATACCGTTTTACCCATTCTAAGCCAAACGCGGTTCTTTTCTCCATTTCTGCCACTTTCATTTCCAATATCTGCCTTAATGCCGCCACAATGCTGTCCGTCTTTGCCGGTTCCTCGATATAGACGGCCGCTTCACCGCAGATTTCCGGTAAACTGGCGACTTTGGAAACGACCGTCGGTACGCCGGTGGCCAGAGCTTCGACCGCCGGAATCCCGAAGCCTTCATAAATACTGGGTAACACATACGCGCGGGCCCCGGCAAGCAAATAAGGAACATCCTTGTCCGGGACGTAACCGGTAAAGATTACTCTGTTTTCCAGATTTAACTCTTTGACCTTGTCAAAAATCTCCTGATACATCCAGCCACCCCGGCCTTCGTTAATCATCCCGGCGATAATCAATTTCAGATTTTTGCTTTCCAGGTTAAAGAACGCTTCCACTAACCGGCGAATATTTTTCTTTGGCTGCAGAGTTCCGAGATACAACAGGTAATCGCCGGCGATTTTATATTTTTTCCCTGTCTCCCTGATTCTTGATCTTTGGTTTTTAACCCCTCCGTTAAATCTTTCCCGGTCATATCCCGGATAGGTAACAACCACATTTTCCGGTTTCAGATGGTAATGCCGAAGAATTTCCTCTTTGCTAAACTCGGAAATCGTGAGAATTTTTTTGGCCGCCATCACGGAAATCTTTGTCCAATAGCGAAGTTGGTAAAGATCCTTCTTTTTGAAAAATTGCGGGTAGGCTTCGTACGAGCTGTCCATCACCGAAACAACAGAGGGCATCGGAAGGACAAGCGGGGCATAATGGCTGGGGGTAAAAAAGACGTCCGGGGCTTCACCCTCAAACTTTTCGGCTAAAATCCGCCCTTGCAGTCCGGTCAGGGTCCAAAGCCTTTGCGGTCCGAAAATCCGGTACTCCCACCGGTCTGAGGGTTCGGGCATATCGGCCATAGGTTCGCCGGCCAGGTAGACGGTAAACCGAAGATCCGGCGCGTCCAATAAACTCAGGTGTTTAATCAGTTCATAAGCATACTGGCCGACGCCGACCCGGTGGGGAACGTTAGCTTCGTTGCCGTTTATGCCGATCGTTTTCATCTGCTACAATATTTCCAGCCGTGAAGAAGCTAATCTTGCTTATTGCCCTCCACCTCATCCTGCTTTGGGCGGTCCGCTACATTGCCTGGCCGGAAAACTTTCTCTGGTCCTATCTGAACTTAAATGGTCTGGTTTTTTACCGGGATATTTTTTATATCTATCCCCCATTATACGTCCTTTTCTTGACGGCTTTCTATAAACTGGTCCACCTGGGGCTTTTCCAGCTGTACCTTTTTTCATATTTAATCATTGCCGCCACGGATATTGCTCTCTGGCTGGCGGCGCGAAAAAAGCTCTTTCCGGTCCTTCTTTTTATTCCCCTGCAGATCTTTTTTGAAGGCAACAGCACGTGGCCCGACCAGCTGATCGCCCCGTTTCTTTTATTCGCTTATCTTTTGTTCCGGAAGAAAAAGTTTTTCTTGACCGGCCTTTTTCTGGGCTTAGCCGTTCTGACCAAACAAACCGCCGGATACTTTGCCACCGGCCTGGTCCTCCTGTCCGTTCTTCAGGAAAGGAAAATATTGTCGCCTTCGAAAATAATTCTTGGTTCCGCTGTTCCGGCATTAATCCTTATCCCCTGGTTTTTGGCTAACCATAATTTCCCGGCTTTTTTTGCCCAGGCCGGAGTTTATATTCTGACTTACCACGCCAAAAACCCCCTGCAAATCCAGTATCCGACCCTGCGGGAAACTTTGACCGTTACCCTGGTTTTTCTACCGCCGCTTCTGGTCGCTCTTTATCGCCAACGGTTTAGCCTGGCCCTTCTTACCGTCCTGGCCTCTCTGGGCGTATTCACCCGGTTTAGCTATTTTCATCTCCAGCCGGCTTTGCCTTTTATTGCTTTGCTTATTGGGGAAACCCCGATTCTTCTTTTCCCTTATGCTGTCTTTGTTCTTGTCTTTATCCGTTTTTTTGTCCGCAGCTTTAATCAACCGGCCGAATTCTTGACCCCCGATATTTTGTCCAATGCTAAAATCATAAACCGTTATCTGCCGCCCGGCAGCCACACTTTATTTGTCAATACCTGGGACCACTATTATTATCTGACCAAAACCTTGCCGGTCGGAAATTTCTTTGTGTCTTCCACTCCCTGGAATTTAAACTACGACGGGATCCAGGACAAACTGACACAAAATCTGGCTAAAAACCAACCGGAGTACGTGGTTTTTAACGATTGTTTCTTTTTAAAAAATCAGTGTTTTCGTCCGGAAAAAGTGAAAGCCTACCTTTTTGCCAATTACCGGGAGATTTTAAAATTGCCCGATGGGACCGGTATTTTTCAATATTATCCAGTGCGTCTGGGAAAGGAAGTTCAAACCCAAAATCGTTAACAGCAAATAAACTCCGCAAAGAATAATGGTTGCCTTTCGTCCGGAGACGACTTCCCCGAAAATTAGAGCCGGACCGAAAAGCGCCATGGAAAGATAGTAGGACGACATGTGGTTCGGCAGAAAATAAAAGGGTAACGCCCCCAGAATAAAAAAAACCAGGCCAAAAACCATTAGCCTTGGCCGCCAATGAAAAACAGTCTTCGTGGCCAGAAAAACCAAAAGAACGGCAAACAATCCGTAAAGCCAAAACGACGACCGCTGCACCCCTTCGGGAAGATTCAGAGCCCGAAGCAGATACCAGCGAAAAGTGGCGAATGCCCGGGGAGAAAAGACCAGCCGGTAATCGGCGGCTTTCGGCAGCCCGCCTAACTGTAACCGCAACCATAAAAGCAGGGGCAGAGATAAAAGAAACGGCCAGAGGTATTTGGGCCAGAATCTTTTGTACCAACCGACAAGCAAAAATATTCCCGGTAAAACCAGGGCCATTTCGTTGCTTCCTAAAGCCAATATAAAAGCCACGGTTGCCAAAAACGGTTTTTTATCCAGATAAAACCAGAGGGTCAGGAAGAAGAAAAAGGCTCCGATCGAAAAATAGGAGGTGGCAATCCAGAAAAACTCGGCAAATAAAGAAATATTCAGGGCATAAAAAAAGGCCGCCAATATCGCCTTGCGGTTCGACTCCAGGAGCTTATCGGCCAGCTTATAAATAAGAACTACCGTTCCGGCAAAAAAAGCAAAAATAATCAGGTGGTACCCCAACGGGTGTAAATCGAACAGCTTGTCACCGATCAGATAAAACAATTCCTGAGAAATCGGCCGGAAAGGAAAATTGGGAATGACGGCAAACGGCGACCCCGACCGGGCAATCCCCAACAAAATTTTGTCGTCCTGAAAAAACCGGGAAGTAAAGGAATCACGGTAAACTGCCGCTGTCAGCAGAATCAAAAACAGAGGCTTAAGCCAGTTCCTCATAAACCCTTACTGTCTCCCGGACTGTTTTTTCCCAGGAGAATTTTCCGGCCTGAGTCAGACTTTTTTTAATAAGACTGTTCCGCTCTGCTGTTTTTAGCCGCAGGACGGTGTCCATTTTCGCCGCGATATCTTCCGGGTTGTTCGGGTCGACATATACCGCGGCTGTCCCCCCGACTTCCGGAAGCGAGGAAAGATTGCTGGTTATCACCGGTGTCCCGCAACCCATGGCTTCCAGGACCGGGACCCCAAAGCCTTCGTAAAGGCTCGGGTAAACAAACATTTTTGCTCCGGAGTACAGAGCCGGTAAGTCCTCCTGCGGCACGTATCCCAGTGTCTTTATGTTTTTCATTTTTAATTGTTCATTGTTCATTTCGTTCTCTCCCCACCCGTATTTTCCGGCGATGACCAGATCGGTATCGGAAGTTTCCAGTTTGCTAAAAGCCTCAATGGCCCGCGAAAGATTTTTCCTCGGCTCTCTTGCCCCGACCATCAGAATATAGTCCCGGTCAAAGTGGTACTTCTCCCGTATTCCTCTTATTTCTCCATTTTTTTTGATTCTAAACTCATTCCCGGCCGCCAAATAAATTACCCGGATTTTTGTGGGATCGATTTTTAAGATTTCTGTCAGGTCGTTTTTGGTTGCTTCGGAATCGGCCATGATTAAATCAACTTCTTTTTTCACCCACTCCATCCGCCTTTTTTGCGTTTCCACAATTTTCGGATGCGACCACTGCGGATATTTGTAAACGATCAGGTCATGAACCGTCGTGACCTTTTTGGCTTTGGACGGCGGCTGGATCCAATCGCTGGAATGAAAAACGTCAAGAGGCCCGAGAAATGTTTCCACCGGAAGAGCGTGCCATTGGTTCCAGAGAAGTTCCATGGCTGTCTGCGGCAGGGGAAAAATCTTGGTCTTATAATCCCGGAAATATTTTTGCCCCCGGAAGCTGTAACCTAAAAGCCGGTATTCGTTCTTTTGATCTAAAGATTGCAGACCTTTTACCAGATTTCCGGTGTAACTGGCGACTCCGGTTCCCGGGTAAGCAATTTGGCTGATATCGATTCCGATCTTCATCTTCAAGCGACAAAAAGGGCAAAGGTGTTTAAGGCAATGGCCATAATCGTTCCCAGAATAACAAGCAGATTAATTCTACCTTTTAGCCCGAAAACCGAAAGGATCAAAAGAAGCAAACCAAAATCCGTTGCGTAACGGATCCCCACCTGAAGCGGCCCCAGCCAGTAAAACGGTACCAGCATAGCCACTTGGATCAGGACTTGACTCCACAAATATAATTTCGGCCGGGAAACAAAGTTCCGAAAATTAATAAGCTCCCGGTTAAGAGTAAGAAAAGCTGAGAGAAATACCGGTGAAACAAAAAGAATAGACATGCCGAAATGGTTCCAGTCAAAAAAGATTTGCCCGTTTCGACGAAAAGTGAATTTGGGAATTTCCAAAAACATATACCATAGGTTTCGGGGAACATAGTAAAGGGCGTAAAATCCTTTCGGAGCCACACTTTTGAAATCAAAATTGTCAAAGACGGTATAGGTAAATCCAAAATCCAAAGCGTTACCGAACCGGGCCAGATTATAAAGGGAGAAAATTATTAAAAAGAAGGCCGGAGGAATGAGGCTGACCTCGATCTTTTGCAAAACCAAGCCCTTCTTCTCCTTTTTAAATATTAAGTCATCAAAAATCCGGGCAAAAAGAAGCCAGAAATAAAGCACGAGATTATACCGCCCGATCAGACTCAGGGAAATTAAGAAGGCGGCAAAAAAATAATCCTTAACCGACAAATCCTTCTTCAGGAGAAGATAAACTGCGGCTGCGGTCGGCAGAAAAGTTACCGTTTGGGCGACATCCCAGGTCCCGGATCGGGTCGCAATATATAAAAAGCTGGTCCCGAAGGCAAAAAACAGAAGAAATACCGCCATATTTGTTCCCGAGAGATCTTTGCCGATAAAAAGCTGCCGGAGCCGCTCTAAAATCAGATAAACCACCCCGATACTTAAGCCGGCAAAAAGAAACGAAAGGTAAGCCGGAGGGAAAAATCTTCCTAAAATTATTTGCCCGGGAATAAGGAGTAAAGCCGGCAGAGGTCCCCAATAAAGATACCACTTCCCCCGAAAGAGGGACAAATCGGTTTTTACAATCGGATTGGGAATATCCAATCTCCCGGAAAGAAAACTTTTGGCTAAAGGCGAGAAATAATCGACATCATACGGAACATGAAATGTGCCTTTAGTACTAAGCAGATAAAATGCCAGAAAAATAAAAACGGTTAACGCAAAAAACTTTTTCACAAATGAATAAAAAGTATGACCCGGTAATAAGGTTCCCGGTTAAAATACTCCAAGACCGGCAGAAAAAACAGCAGGATTTTCCGGTAAAAGAAACCGGCAAAGAAGTTTTTTGTCATCCACCCCCGCATCAGAAACTTCCGCCCGCCCAGGCCCTCGTTGTCTTCCTCCGTTACCCTGGCCTTCGGGACAGTTGTTTTAATAATTTTCAGAACTTCCTCTTTGTCCGGCAAACCGTATTTTTCATGTTCGGTAAAAAAAGGAAAATCGGTTTTAAATTTTCCGCGGTACGCTCGCGCCAGTTCTTCGTCTTGCTGTGCAGCTTTGGTCCCGGTGGGAAAAGCCAGGATCACTTCTTTTTTGGCTACCCGAAACAGTTCCTGAAGAAAAGCCTTTCGGTCACGAGGATTAATGTGTTCCAAAGTATCCACGCTGATCACCAGATCAAAACTTTTGTCAGCAAAGGGCAATTTTGCTCCGGAAACCTTAACCGGCTTTAAAAACGGATGGATCGGCAAGGAAAACTGCGTGTCGGCTCCGG
>JAJYKY010000036.1:0-3014 GCA_021788195.1 bacterium
TTGATAATTCTTCTTTTGAGCACTTTTATTTCCGGCCTTTTGTGGCTGGTTTTAATCCCTCTTTGGCAAGCGCCGGACGAACAGTCGCATTTCGCTCAACTGGAATATTTAGTGGAAAATAAAACCGGGAGTCTGCAACAGAAAAACCTGTCATTGGAGATTGCCACTTCGGAAGAGCTTTTAGGAACCCGAAGGGACAATTTCGGCAACAACAAATTTACCTACCACCCGGACTACAAAATCGACTACACCAATTCGGCAACGGGAAAATATGAAAGTCAGATAAACAACCTGCCGGTTTCTTCCCGAACGACTTATGTCGGACAGGAAGCCGCTGAGTACCCGCCGCTTTATTACCTTTTGGCGATGCCGCTTTACAATATGGTTTACCGGCAGGGGATTATTGACCGGGTATTTTCCGTCCGGCTGCTTTCTGTTTTTCTCCGGGTTTTATTGGCTTTAACGGCTTACGCCGCCGGGCGGCTGCTTTTTAAGGAAAAAGTCTTTGCCCTGGCCTTGGCGACGATGGTTTCTTTCCAGCCGATGATTGCCTTCGTCGCCGGCGGTTTCCATCCGGATACCTTGTTAAACCTGATTTATTCTCTGTGTCTGCTAATCGCCCTCAAATTCCTTGTCAAGGGCATTGATCTGAAACTTCTCCCAGCGCTTTTACTTCTTTTATATCTCGGTTTTCAGACAAAAGTTTTGACCTTGCTGGTCGTTCCGCTTATCGGGGCGGTGATTGCTTTCAAGATTCTGGAAAAGCAAAGAATTTTACGGGTTTTGGTCCCGGGGCTGATTCTTCTGGCCCCGATTGCGGCCTTTTTCTGGCCGGGGCCGATTCCCTATGTCGCTACCGTGGGCAATAGCAGTCCGTTAGCTTCGATGACTTTTTTAAGCTATCTCCGGTTTCGGGCGCCAAAAATGGCCTTCGAAGCCTGGCCCTGGTACTGGGGGGTGTTTAAATGGCTGGGACTGGTTTTACCGTCCCTGGTTTTAAAAATTATTACCCGGGTGGCAATTCTGGCCGGTTTAGGCCTGGCGGTAAAATTTTTCCTGATGATCAAACAGAGAAAGATTGACACTGACGGAAATGTAATGATCTTTTTTATTCTTGCCAATATCAGCTATGTCGTTTACCTTCTTTTGTGGGACTGGCGGCTGATGCAGTCTAAAGGTTTTTCTCAGGGGATTCAGGGACGGTACTTTCTTCCTGCAGTAGTTACCCAGATGGGCCTGTTGCTTATGGGAACTTTAGCCTTGGTTCCGGAAAGATTTAAAAAATATAGAAAATATCTGGCCGTTGGGCTGGCTTTGGGAATGGTTGTTCTGAATTTTATTGCCCTAGATGTTATGGCAGGGAGCTATTATGATTTTTCTTCGTGGAATAAATTTCGGGTGCAGGTTGCCCAGTATAAACCGGAAATCGTGAAACAACTTCTTCCTTCCCGGCTCTAATGTTACAATGGGATAAATGCTGACTACTTTGCGCGAGGGGGCGATGGGGATCATCACCAACACCAATTACCGCCAGAGTGTGTTTTTGTCGGCCGGGACGGTTTTTAACGCCTTTTTAGGCCTGATCTTTTATATTTTGATTGCCCGGGTCCTTTCGGTTTCCGATTTTGGGCAGGTATCGTTTATTTTAGGTTTGGGTCTTCTGTTTGCCGAGGTAGGAGATTTAGGCTTCGGCAACGCCGTGGTCAAATTCGGTCACGGCGAGGATTTTGCCAAAATTTTTTCGTTGACTTTGCTCCAGAGGTTTCTGGTTTCGGCAGTTTTGCTTCTTATTGCTCTGGGTTTGTTTATTGTTTCCGGGCCGGGTTATCTGTCCGCTTTCGCGGTGGCTATTTCTTTTTTCTTTCTGTCTCTGGTAACCCAGTCTTTTATTGCCAAAGAGAAATACTGGCTTTTTATCGGAACAAATGTTTTCGGAAATACTTCAAGACTGGTTCTGACGGGGGGAATTTATTTTTTAAACCAAATGTCGGTCATTTCTGCCGTAGGAGCTTTTACCGGAGCAAATGTCTTGTCTTTTATCTTCGGGTTGATGATTATTAAACTGACCACTCCCAAACTTTTTGATTTTGCCGGGGCGAAGAAGAAAGCGGGAGAGGTTATAAGATTTTCCGGCTGGCTGGGCGGGTCAATGGCCATAAATTCCGCCGCGACGAAAATCGATGTTCCGCTCTTGTATGCCCTTTCCGGCAGTCTGGCTGTCGGGCTGTACTCTTCGGCCCAGAGACTGACCAATATCTTTTTACAGATTTCCGGTGCGCTTGACGGGGTTTTTTCGCCTAAACTGGCTAAGTCGAAAGATCGGGAAATTCTGCGGGACTACTTTATTTTAGCCGGTTTAATCTGCCTGGGAATTTTGATTTTATTTCCGGTTTCCGGATTGGTTATTACTCTTATTTTCGGGGAAAAGTATGCGGGATCGGTACCGATATTTCAGATTTTTCTGATTGGTTTCCTTTTCTTTTTTCTGGCCGGTCCGCTTTCGGCGTCGGTAGTTTACCGGCACGGGCGGTCCAATTACCATTTTATCGGAGCGGTTCTCCAACTCTGGATCGGCATTGTTTTTTATCTTCTTTTGATTCCCCGGTTTGGCGCGGCCGGAGCGGCGATGGCCTTTGTTGTCCAGAACCTCTTTAGCTTCCTCTATTTCGGGTTATGCTTAAGATTACTACGCACACGGTCGTAAAAAACGAGGAGAACTGGATTTGGTACGCGCTTATGTCCGTCAGAGATTTAGTAGATAAAATGCTGATTTTTGACGACGCCTCCACTGATAAAACCTGGGAAATAATAAAGTCGATAAAGGACCCGAAGATTGGGGCAACCCGGGGAAGTTTTGCCGTCGCCTCAGAAATTCGAAACCAAATGCTGGAGCAAACCGAAACCGACTGGTTTTTAATTTTGGACGGTGACGAAATCTGGAACCGGGAAACTTTTAAAGAACTGCTAAGTTTTCTCGAAAGCTGCCCGAAGGATATTTGGGGAGTCGTGATGAG
>JAJYKY010000036.1:3114-4842 GCA_021788195.1 bacterium
AGAAATATCCCGGTGGCAATTTTTCGGTTTCCGCCGGAGAAAAACTCTCTTTTACGGACAACAGCTTTTCGGTGGTAGTTTCCACTTTTGTTCTGGAACATGTAAAAGACCCCGGGGCATTTATCAGAGAAATTGTCCGGGTTTGCCGTCCCGGCGGAAAAATACTGCTTCTGGCTCCCAATTATGGGGCGCCAAACAGATCATCGCCGAACTTTAAAGGCTCACGGATAAGAAAATTAATTCTTGGTCTGGTCAGGGATTTTAATCCCGACAGGGAAAATTTAAACTGGAATAAAGTTGTTTTGCCAGAAGTTTCGATGGAAAGTTTTCAAACGGATATGGATACCACGGTTGAGCCGTATCTGCATAGTCTCGTAAGGCATTTGAAATTTCTCGGGGTCACGCCGCTGGAAATAAATTCCTACTGGCGAATGGAATTGCCATCGGCGGGAAGATTCCAGAAAATTCTGCGGTTTTTAGGTCAGGGAAATCTTTACCCGTTTAATTATTGGGGCCCGCACCTGTTTTTTGCCGGAGAAAAAGAAAAATGAAAATTGTTTTTTTGAGTTATTACAGCGGAGAAGTCAACCGGGGAGTAGAGGTTTTCGTGGCTGAATTATCCCGGAGGCTGTCAGACCGCCATGAAGTTAAAGTTATAAGCGCTGCTCACCAGACCGACTTACCGGAGTTCTCCAAGTACCGTTTTGGTTGGCGTTTTTACCTGGACCCGGCCGGCTTAGCTGTCAAGCGTTTTACTCAGAAAGCTTTGTTGTCGCTGGATCCCAAAACGGATATCTTAGTGCCGACAAACGGCGGTTGGCAAAGTTTTCTCTCCCGGCTTTGGGCCTGGCGGCACGGGGCAAGGGTGGTAATTTCCGGCCACGCCGGTATTGGTTGGGATGATCGGATTAATCTTTTGACCCGGCCTGACGTTTTTGTGGCCTTGACTCAAAAGCAAAAAACCTGGGCGGAAAAATGGAGTTTCGGATTACGTGTGGAAAAAATTCCCGACGGGGTTGATCTGAAAGAGTTTAGGTCCCAAGTGAAACCGGTCGAGACCGGTTTACCTAAGCCGCTGATTCTTTGTGTCGCGGCTTTAGAAAAAGACAAAAGAATTGATTTGACCATCGAAGCCGTTTCCAGGTTAAACAGAGGAAGTTTATTGGTTCTTGGTTCCGGTTCGGAGAAGGACAGACTGGAAAAACTGGGGCTGGAAAGACTTGGCGGGCGATTCAGGTTACTATCAGTCCCGCACCGAAAGATGCCCGGGTTTTATGCCGCGGCTGATGTTTTTACCATGGCGCCGGTAGAGACGGAATCGTTCGGAATGGTTTACCTGGAAGCCATGGCCTGCGGATTGCCGGTGGTGGCAACCAACGATCCCGTCAGGCAGGAAATTGTGGGGGAGGCCGGAACCTTGGTAGACCCGAAGGATGTTGATCAGTATGTCAAAACCCTGGAAACGGTTTTAGGAAAGAAGTGGAATAATGAACCGAGGAAACAGGCGGAAAAGTTTTCCTGGGACGAAACGGTCAAAAAATATGATGAATTGTTCAGAAGCTTAAAATGAAAATTTCCGTGATTATTCCGGTTTTTAACGAAGAGAAAGTCGTCGGTAACTGCCTGGAAAGTTTAGCGAAGCAAACCATCGCCTCCGACACGGAAATAATCGTGATAGACGACGGATCAACGGACGCCTCGGCATCCGCAATTTCAAATTTCAAATTT
>JAJYKY010000012.1 GCA_021788195.1 bacterium
GCCAACTTTTCCAATATTTTCAATTACAACTTAGTGGTGGCCAATTACGGCAAAACGCCATGAGAAAAATATTTCTGCTTCTATTAATTATTTGTTTTCTCAGCGGACTAAAAACAGAAGTTCTGGCTTCAGAAATAGCGCCCATTACGGGGCAAACAACCGACAACCTCAATCCGGTTTTTCTCCCCGTACTTAATCTTGATTGGAAATGGTATCTGTCTTCAGGATATGACTTAACGGGAGGAAACCAGGACAACAGCGAAAAAAGCAACCTGGCAATGGAAAACGGAAAATGGGTTTTAATAAATTTAAGCAACGTAAAAGGTTTTATAACCAGAATTTGGTTTGCTCACCCGATTTCCGCCAATCGTCTGGAAGAGGCAAAACCTCCTGTTTTGGAGATATATAAAGATAATAGTAACCAACCGGTTACCGTTGATATCGACAGTTTGGCTAAGAGCAATCCCTTGTCTGTCACCATCTTTGATGCGGACCGTTCAAGCGGCGGCGTTATTTCGTACCTCCCAATCAGTTTTAATGGCAAACTGAAAGTTTTAAGTTCCGCCCCTCCCGCCTACTGGCAAATTAACTACCAGCTAACTCCTGCTTCGGAAACCGACGGGGACGCTAAGGTTTTTGACAGCTTATGGACGCCCGGCAATATGGGGCAAGGCGCCGACTATCTCTCGGCAAAAGGTCTAACCTACCAACATGTCCAGGAGTCACGAAAAGACAATATTAATATCGAATCCCAAAGGTCATCGGCGATATTTTCGCAAACCGGAGCCGGAATAGTGACCAAAATCCTTTTCCCGGCGGGTATTCTGCAAAATGAGATAGACAGCCTTTGGCTGAAAGTCACTTATCCCGACAATAATCAGGCCTCGGTCAATCTGCCTCTAAATTTGGTTTTTACCAGAAAGGAGGCAGATTTTACCCCGGATCTTCCGCCCACAGACCAAATTGACGCGTACACTATCTCTCCCACCGGTAAGGAAATAGTAATTAAGGGAAACACGGCCTGGATACGGGAACCTTACTTGGAAAATTACGCTAAAATCGGCATTCCACCGCAGTGGTGGCGCGTTAGTCTGGCGACTCTCTTTTCCGGAACAGGGCCGATGCCCCCGACAGATAAAATTGATGTCTATTCGTTTGACCAAAACGGCGGAGAACACGTAATTAAAGCGGATACCTACTGGTACCGTCAGGATCCTTACCATGCCTGGTATTCTGACAGTTTAACAAACGCCTGGCCGGGAAGCTCTTCTAATGGTTTTGCTTTGCCTCATACCAACATTGAAGCCGATACCTTCAGCCCGACCGGAGCAGAAACAGTCATCTCCGCCGGCCGTTATTGGTTCCGGCAATCTCTAAACTCACCCTGGTGGAGTGATACTCTCCAAAACGCTTGGGGCCTAAATCTTAACCGAGTGGATGGATACGCCTCTTCACCAATGGGCGAGCACGTTATATCGGGACCAACCGCCTATTTTCGTTCCAGCTCCGCAAATTCAAACTGGAGCCAAATAACAATAGAATCCGCCTGGAATTCGCCGAAATTTTACCGGGGATCCTTATTTTTCGGCTATGATAAAACCAATGATGCCTATTATTTAACCTGGCCCATACCTTACTGGAACGGCGTAAATATATCTTTGGAAAATAGAGGGCCGCAGCCGGTTTCAGTTACTTCGGAGGTTTACTGGTCAACCGATACTTATGACCAGGCTAAAACCGGTTATTTAAATATTTCTTACGCCGCCGGTCAGGAAGCAACTGACAATCCAATTTTTACTCTCGCCAACATAACCGGCAAAGGTAAATTTACAGGGGTAATATTACGAACCCGGGGAGATAATGATCCTAATTATAATCGAACATTTTTGGAGGGCGATGACGAGGTCACGGTCGACGGACAAATGCAAGGTCACGGAACAGGAGTAGAAGATTTTTTTAATTCCGGTTGGTACTTTCTTGAAGGGCCGTATTATTTACCGACTCACGGGGCCATAAAATCGCCTCCAAGCCGTTGGGCAACTCAGATTCCCGGCAATTCCAACCAGCAGGGAATCGTTAACAAAAGTTCGGACAGCACAACAATCGCTTATCGGCACCTTCTAAATGATGCGATTAATTTTTCCCGATCGATAAGAATTACCTTTGAATTCAGCGGGATTCCTCTTGAGAGATTACGGCAGGGTAAAAAAACCTTCTTCGACGGTGTCGGAATTTCCTACTTGTTAAATCCCCCGCCCCAACCCGGTGATCTAAACGGCGACGGGCAGGTTAATATTGCCGATCTGCAGGCTTTGCTCTCCAGCTTTACCAACATTTTCAATTACAATTTAGTGGTGGCCAACTTCGGGAAATGAGTGTGCTAAAGTTAAATTAATGAGGAAACGGACAAGGGAAATCTTTCTAATTATCCTTCTGTCGCCCCTTTTCTTCGTTTTATTTTATTCCCCCTTCGTGAAACCGGCTTCGGCTGCCAGTTTAAGCGCCCTCCCTTTTGCTGACGATTTCACTTCGGGAGCATCGGGTTGGAATATAGCGGTGAAAAAACAAGATTCCGGTGGTAATTGGACGGTAGATATTACTTCGTCTTATCTTAACAAGATTACCCCTTATTTTGATTCTTCTGATCCGGAGTATCAGCATAGTCTGCGAATTAACTACACCGGCCAAAATGAGTGGGTAACCATCAAAAAGTCTCTTGATTCTGCCGTCAGTAACCAATCGAATCTAGTTTATGAAATTGTCTTTTGGGACGGACCGACAGGTAATTTCCGTAACTATGGGGCCGGTTTTTACGTTTCGGATGCCAACGGAAGATATCTTGAATTTATTGTGGATGGCTCGAAAACCAACTATCGGTTTCGTAACGGTGCGGCAAACTTTGATACCGGGATTCCCCGATCTGAAGGTTGGCACAAGATCCAAATATTCGTGACTGACGTGGGGAGCTATTTGGCTCTTGACGGGCAAAGCCTGGTCTACCTTAGGGGACAAATTCCCGCTTCAGGTCCGGCTCCCGACGGTTCCAGTTTTCCGATTAATAATCTTTTAAAACACGCGGTGGAAGTAGGAATCGAATACCCTGGCTGGAATAAGCCGGCCTCTCTGAGCTACTGGACTGCTTTCCGCGTTTACCAGTTCCGCCCGCAGGCAAAAACAACCCCGCAGAAAGAAGAAGATCTCCTGAAGGAATTTGCCAATAAATATGATTCCAATTATAGCTATTTGATTAATCCCCCGGCAAACCTTAAAGCAATCCAAAATTTCCAGCTTGCCAGGCTGGGCTTAGCTGCCGCTTATGGCGTGCGCGGAAATACCGGTGACTTGGAAAAAATGAAAGTTATTATGTCCAAGACTGCGGATGACTTTCCTTTATGGGATGGGGCTGCTCCCTCTGAAGCTCCGATAAGCGGTCAGGCACTGGCGACGCTGTTATCCTGGAAATACAACGTAATTGATTCTACGCTTAAAAATAAAATAACGGCTATTTTACCGACGATTGCCAACCAGATCGTAACTAATATGAATAGCGGATGGGCAAACCCGATGACTACGCTTGATCCCGACGGCAGCGGGACCCGGGCCGAAGAGCATGCCTGGATGGCTTCATATCTGGGTTTTGCGGCCGACATCCTCCCCAGGGAGAGCCAAAGCGGAGTGTGGGCGGATAAGGCAAAAATTCTGGCCTGCAATTCAACCAGTTCCCGGACGACCAAGTCCCAATATAGCTGTGAGGTTTCCGAAGTCTTAACTCCTAATTCGTTAAGGACGAGCCCTCCGAACTTTTTGCTTTTTAACCATTGGGTCATTAACCCGGATTATGCTTTGACGTTGCCCTGGGGGATGGAACAAGCAACGCTTTACAAATTGAATAAGGGGAAAGCCCTACCTGTCGAGTACACTAAAAATATAACCTCACTTTACGATAATGCTATTCTTCCTCAAGTCCGGCTAGAGAATTACACTTATGAAGCCCGAAGCGATGACACCACCCAGCAGGCCAAACTTATCCGTTATACCGGCCGGGAGGATTGGGGACATGATGCGACGATGCAGGATAACAGCTGGGCATTTATTGATAAACTACGAGGTTCAAACCTTCTGAGCAGCGTAGTAAATTATGCCTGGCTGACCCGGGCGGGAGGAACAGTTTATCCCGTTAGTATCTCTGGTTTGGACCAGTGGATAAACACTACCAATGTCAATTGCGGCGACGGAACTTACTGCCATCAGGCAATATACAACAGCGGGCTAAGTTTTTTCATCAATGGCATGGATGCCGTTGACCGGTTTATGGCTCTCTTTTTGATTGCTCCTAATTTATACTCGCTTCAGGTTGCCTGTACTCCTACCACCTGCGCAATTCAGGGCAAAAACTGCGGCACCATTCCCGATGGCTGCGGGGGAACTTTGAACTGCGGGACCTGTACTCCGCCTGAGACCTGTGGCTTCACAAAAGCTAACCTCTGTAGCTCCCAGCCGGGCGATCTGAATGGCGATGGACAGGTCAACATTACCGACCTCCAGGCCCTGCTCGCCAACTTTTCCAATATTTTCAATTACAACTTAGTGGTAGCCAATTACGGCAAAACGCCATGAGAAAATTTTACTTAGTTTCATGTTTGCTTTTTGTCGGCATTTTTGTATCCGCGCGGCCGGTTTTTTCCCAAATTACCCTTCCGCCGACAGATCGGATTGAGACTCACACTTTCGTTGTCTTTAATGGCAAGCTTCGGGAGCTGGTTATCAAAGGCGACAGGGTTTGGTGGCGCGATTCCGCCGACACAACGGAGAAGAATCTTCCGGCAACTTGGAGCTCTAAATCTTTAGCCGAAGCTTGGCCGGCAAGTGTTTCTCCGGTTGGCCACCCTTTGCCTGTCTCGGGTATAGATGCCCATGCTTATCAGCGGTTTCCCGGTTGCGGTAATTTCGCCAATTTTGTTACGGAAATTGTCATTAAGGGCAATGAAGAATGGTATCGCCGGTCATCGGATATCACCGGGAGCGACCTTGGGAGTAAAGTTTTCACCTATACCACTCTGCCCGCGGTCTGGGGAAATTCCGGACCGCCGACCGATTTTATTGACGCTTTGAACTATGATATTTTCGACGGAAATCCACGGGAGTTAGTTCTTAAAGGCAGTAATGTTTGGTACCGGACCATAAATTGTGCCAATTCCCAGCTATCCGGCTGGTCTCAAGTCAGTTTATCTTCGGCTTGGGGGTCTAACCTAAATCCACCACCTTTAACCGGCGCCATAGATACTTATGCCACAGATTACGCCGCCTCGGACAACTCTTGGGAAATTGTCACCCAAGGTAGTCGGGCTTGGGCGAGACGTTCCTTTGACACAAACAGCCACCATGAAAGTGATGTTTGGCGACCGATGACCTTAAGCGATCTCTGGCAGAGGAATTCTCTTTCTCTTTCAGATTCCGATATAGCCAGTCGGTTCATTGATAAATTTATGTCAATTTACGGCAACACTGATTTTTCTGCTGTCATAAATTATCCTTATGCCAGCACCTTTGATTCCCAAAATAATTTCCGGGCTCTTATGGGCCAAGCTTTGGCCCATACTGTTAAATACCGTTTAAGTAATAATGCCTCGGTGCCCGATTTGACAAAGGCGAAAAATTACCTCAACGCGACCCTTGACCATTATTCAATGTGGGGCAAAGACTTTCTTTCCGAAGATATTATCCGAAGCACCCTGCTTACTTCCTGGATAATCTGGGACCAGTTGTCAGACACCGAAAAAACAAAAATTTACAACACGGCCAAAACAGATGCTGACTATTGGACCGCCAAATTAGCCGAAGCGCAGGCCGGCGGACCTTTCCTTAGCCAAATGAACCATGACTGGCAAAACCCTAAGAGCCAGTGGTACGGCAATACCAGCGCCGAAGAAAACGGCGGGGTGGTAGCCGGCCTGGCTCTAACCGCCGCCATGTACCCGAACGATCCGTCCGCCGGAAGATGGGAACAGGCCGCCCGCTGTTTTGCTTTTCATACCATTACGACCGGGGAAACCGCCTGCGGGATAACCACCACCACCGTGGCCAATGATTTTTCTTTGGCCAATCACGGTTTCTTTCCGTCGGTCGTTTATACTCTCGCGGCTCTTTCCGAGCTTGATCAGGCGGGCTTGGGTTATTATCTTGGCGGTTACCAAATCCCTTCGGAACTTCATCACAACACAATTCCCCTTTGGTCCAAATTCTTTACCTATTTTCATCCGGGAGATTACACTATTTATAAGCAATATTTTCGGGGACAAGACTGGGGCGATATTGACGTTTGGTTAGCCATGACTGACTTTAACTATTTTCCGACTATTGACAACTCTTCCGGTTTGTCCCCCGCCGATACGGCTAATTTAGCTACCGACATTATGCATTATTTTTACACGATCAAAAAAGACGGTCTGCGTTTTCCTGAAGCCGGACCCGTGATCTCCATGCCGGTAACGGGAGCTACCACGAGCAATTGGTTCCAAAATTCTTTAACTCATGCCAAGGGTGCGGCGGAAATAATCATTTACCAAAACCCCGGATTTTTCTTTTGTAACGGCAACGTTGACCGGCTTGGCCGGTCGACCCATCTGTGTAATCCGACTGTTCCGGTAAAAACGTTTTCTGCTCCCATCCCCGGTGACCTGACCGGTGATTTCCACGTCACCATTGCCGATCTGCAGGCTTTGCTCTCCAGCTTTACCAATATTTTCAATTATAATTTAGTGGTGGCCAATTTTGGCAAATGAAAAAACTTTTTCTTTCCGGTTTGATGGCAGGTTGCTCATTGTTCATTTTTCATTTTTTATTTTTTATCCGTCCCGTTCTCGCCTCTTCCTTGTCCAACCAGGCTGCTCTGGAGCAAAACGAACTTTCTATTGTCAAAGCCGTGGCCAACCGCTACGTAAACATTAACCCGTTTCCGGATTATACCGTTGCCAGAAGCGGAGGGTTGAATGATTATTACCGGGTAGTCTGCAGTCAGGTGGTCATCGGTTCAATTAGCAAGCTTGCGGGCGGCCAGGCCCTTTCAGCGAATTCTCCGGAAGTAGGTTTAATGATGGCTAATTTCAACCGTGATTTCAGCCAGATTGCCAGCCCCAACAGCAATCCCTGGTTCTGGCTGGCTTCTGCCCCGGGATTTGATTGCCTGATTGCCCTTAACCTAAACCGGGATGTCCTCCCGCTTGAGGCCAGAAACGCCGCCCTCGGACAAATAAAAATTCTCGCGGATAATGTTACCAACACCCAAACCCTCTCCTCTTTCCAAACCAGCCAGGCAGGAAACGCCGGCAATTCGCAGGCGGAAGAAGTGGGGATGACTGCCAGTTTTCTTAACGCCGCCGCCAATTTATTCCCCGATAGATTAAGCGGCGCAGATATCTCGGTGAATAAAGCCAATTGGCGCTCAAGGGCCAGGGAGCTAACCGCTTATTCCTACAGCCAATGTTCGACCAGTTGCCCGTTCAAAACCGGGAAATGGCTTATTGCTAACCACCAGCGCGACCCCGAACCGATCTATACCCAATCGCTCTTAACCAATTACGGAGAGATGGCGGCAATTTATAACCAGCTTAATTTAAATTTGCCGACGGACATTTTCACCCCGGCGCTTTCATCAGCCGTGACTAACATGAACACAGCCCTGAGCAGCTATCTGGATGGCAACTTTCGCCTTAAAGGCCCGTTTAATTTTGTAAATTCAGGGGGCGCAGTAACCGGAAGCGGTGATTACCGCCAAATGAAAGACACCATTGTTCCCTATGACACTTCGGCTCTTTCTTCTTCAATCCCGGTCAGCAACGTTGACGCCTTTACCCAGATGAGGCTTTCGGACGGGACTTTAAAATCGTATGTTTTTAAGGGTAATAAAATTTGGCACTACATCTGTCAAAATGGTTCCTGCTTCGCCCAATATGTTAACTCTCTCTCTGACGCTATTGCCTCTATCAACAACCGGAATAACTGGCCGATTGCTTTACCGGCCGGCAATTTTGATGCTTTCAGCCAGTTTAATCTGCCGGACAATTCCATAAAAAACTTCTATTTTCAGGGGGACCGTGTTTGGTATGCCACTTGCACCCTTGGAGTAGGTTGTAACGCTCAATTTACCAAAACCCTATCAGAAATATTTTCCGCCTTTACCAACCAATCCGTCTGGCCGGTTCCGATTCCCGCTTCATCTTTAAATACGGTCCACCAGTTCTATCAGCCGTCTACCGGCAAGGTCAAAGGCTACGTGACCAAGGGTGACAGAATCTGGGGTTTTGTCTGTGATACCCGCGGATTAGCCGGGTTATGTTCTGCTCTAAACACCGATACCATCGCCCACGCCTTTAGTCCTTATGTTTGGGACGTACCTTTGCCGGCAGATAACCTGGACGGCTTCTCAGCCTACTATCAACCGGACGGAACCCTCAAGGCATATATTCTCAAGGGCGACAGAATCTGGCATTATCTGTGTAACCCGTCCGGAGCTTGCGGGCCGGTTTATACTCTGAAACTGGTTGACGCCTGGCATGTTATAAGCGACCAATTCAAATGGCCGATGGATAGCACTGGCGCTTTTTACCAGTTCTCCGGTGTCGGGGATTGGGGCTTTGACGCCACTTTTCAAAACAGCGCTTATGCCGCGATGGCGGTCATCAATCCCGCTTTAACTTCCCGGTATGAAAATCTTCAGAACGAAGAAATTGCCAGAGGTTACAATCTGCATCCACCTTTCCCGACAAAAATTGTTAACGGGCAATGGACCAATGAACCGCTGGACAGAATTTATCCGCCTTCGAACCAATCAGCCACTTTTTATCCGCCATTAACCGACGGTTGGTATTTTAAAAATACTTCTGACGGCCTCCGGCCGGCCATCGGGAGCAGCGCCTGGCCGACCATCACGGATAGAATAAACGCCCATTGGTGGATAAACATTCTGGACGGTTTCAACAGTTCCATGGCTTACCTTTTGGTTACCAATAACCATTATTTGGGAAAATTTGAGGTTCCCGGTGATCTAAACGGCGACGGGCAGGTTAATATTGCCGATCTGCAGGCTTTGCTTTCTATCTTTTCCGATATTTTCCGTTACAATTTAATTATCGCCAATTACGGGAAATGACAGTAAAAAAAGTTCTGCTGATTATCGGGTTAAATTTTCTATGTCTGGCTCTTTTTCCGAAAGCTGTCCAAGCCAGCGCTTTGTACGTCCGGTCAAACAGGTCCTACGTTCAGCCGGGAGAATCTTACTCCTTAATCGTTTCTTCGGACAAATCTAACGGCACCCCTTACACCGGTTACCTGGACGTTAAGGCTACGGCTTGCCCGGCTGCTAATCCTGCCGACTGCAACACCCGAAACGGTCCCTGGGGAAACTACTATGTCAATAACGGCCTGGTTGTCTTGCCGCTCCCCTCTAACTTTGCCCCCGGAATTTTTACCATGAGATTAAAACCAAGAAATCTTAACTGGGACTGGAGTAATGAGATCAAAATCAGCGTCGGGACTACTCTCGGTCTGGAAGACGCAACGGCCTATTGGATTACGCCCTCAACCCCGGTAACCTATAGAGGGAAAAACTATTTAAATAATCAGGATTTTATTTCCGTAATCGGTTCCCTTCCGCAGGGTGATACCTGCGGCGACCCGGGAAAAACGTGGTATTTTACCAAGAATAAAGAAGAGGCTTATTTGAATCCTAAGATTCCCGGCAGTACCTGGCGGACTGACGCTAACTATTTGCTTTATGTCATCCCCTGGCAAAAAAAACCGGGGTGGCTTGATGAGTATCTTTGGGTTAAGGGTTACAGTGAATATACGGCCAACTTCCAGAGCTTGGCTTATGGTGACAATTTCAAAAATGAGGTCGGTTTGGCGAAGTTTGATTCACCGAATCCCTCTTATCCTCCGTATACTTATACTCCCCACTGGGTAGGTAATGGTTGGGGAATTGTTTACAACCAGGAATATACTAAAACCACTCCGGTAAATAATCAGCCGTTTTGTACCCTGGCTAAGAATACTACACGTACCGGTCTTTGGGCAGTCCATGCCGATGTGGTGAATATCCAACTTCCCAAGTACACCGGCCCGGCGCTACGGTATAAATATTACGAAGGAGATCCCAATTTCCTGAAAGATCCGGCTGCGGCTATACTTCGGGAAGACTGGTATTTTGTCAAAAACGTCGGTCTGGCCGTAGTTGAACAGAAATATTTCGGCACCTCCCATGGCTGGCCTTCCTGCCTTTCCGATCCCGACTGCATGGTTAACGAGCAAATGGCTAATCCTAATATCCGGGAAGTCCGCCAGGAGTACGCCGCTCCGATTCCCGGCGACCTGACCGGTGATTTTTATGTC
Source organism: bacterium (assembly GCA_021788195.1). Taxonomy (GTDB): domain Bacteria; phylum Patescibacteriota; class Microgenomatia; order JAMCZE01; family JAMCZE01; genus JAJYKY01. Next base: position 10,387 of record JAJYKY010000012.1, read on the forward strand.
AACCTTGCCGACCTCCAGGCCTTATTGGCCAACTTTACCGGAATTTTTAACTATAATCTTGTTATTGCTAATTACGGCCGGTAAATATTAAGATGGTATTAAGTGCATGCTGACTAAAAAGCGGTTTTTGATTACAGTTCTGGTTTTTGCCCTTCTTTTAAGCGGTTTAGCGGCCACACTTTTTTTAACCCGGACGCGCCAGGAAAACCGGACAAAAGCTGCCGGGGAAACCCACACCTTAAGTTTAGCGACCACCACTCCGACGGTTAATCCAGGCGACAGTTTTGACGTTAACGTCAACATTGCCGCCGTTTCCACCGTCTATAAAGTGACCGCCGTGACAACCCAGATTACCTACCCGACCGCGCTTCTGACTTTAAACAGCGTGACTCCGGGCGCGCTTTTTATGAGCCACTACGCCGCCGGAACAACGCAGATGTTGAATATTATCAACACGGCCACGGCCGGCCTAACTAAAATTACTCTGGGCGTTCCCTGCACGACGGCATCCCCCTGGGTCTGCTACGCTGACCTTTCAGCCGGAACGGTGGCTACTTTGCACTTTACAGCCAAAGCTTCCGGCCAGGCCGCGATCGGGTTTGTCAGCACCCAAACCGCCGGCGCTGCGATTGACGCTAATAAAAATCCCGTAAACAACAACACCAATATTATCAATTTAGCCCAGCTGGCACCCTTAACCGTCACCGTCAATTCCCAAACTCCCCCGCCGCCCCCGCCCTCCGGCGACAAGGCCAATTTAACCTTCAGCCTGAAATTTCAGGGCATCAGTTCGCAGAAAGCCAACAAAAACGTCCGGGTTATTCTGAAACAAAACGGAATCGCTGTCCGGACGTTTGACAGCATCCCCCTGACCGCCGACGCTTCCGGGCTCTACACCGGGACCATAACCGATGTTACTCCGGGCACCTATGACATCCTTATCAAGGGCGCAGTTTACCTGCAAAAAAAATTTCCCGCGGTTACGCTTAATGCCGGGAACAATACCGCCAACTGGTCGACCACGATCCTTAAGGCCGGCGACTTTTTAAACCACAACAGAATTACCATTAATGATATTTCCACCATGCTCTCCCAGTACACCACCCTTCATGTTCCGGTTACCGCCGCAAACCAGATCTACGACATCGATGGAAATGGTAACTTAGATATTAACGACATTTCGGCAGTTTTAGGGAACTACACTTCTATGACTGTTTTGGGAGATGAGTAAAATATGAATAAAGTTTTTTTTGGTCTGGCTCTGGTTCTTATCATGATCGTCGGTCTGGCTGTCGGGGTTAATCTGGTCCAAAAAAAGCAGGACACCCGAAGCCGGGCTTCAAGTTCTACGGGCAGCGGCACGATCACCATTGTCCCCGGTACCGTCACCAAATATCCCGGCCAGACTTTTTCCGCCCAAATTAAAGCCAATACCGGCGGAGCGGCCGTTGGTACGATGAGCTTAAGATTGTCTTACCCTTACACTGGCACAACCCCCCAGCTTGATATCGTCGACCCGAGCGGTAACCCGGCTAACCAAATTTATCCGGAAACGGCTCTGACTTCGACCGGCGACTGGTCATATCCGGTTAAGAGCGTGACCCGTGCAAACGGTACGGTTACCATTGACCTGGCCGCCATTAATACGACTGTCAGCGGTTTTGTTGCCGCTACTGACACCCCAATCGCCACTATTTATTTCAAAGTCAACGGGCCGGTAACCGCCAACCCCTTAACCATCACTCTCGATCCGAATGAGTCCAAAATGATGACCAAAGCCGATCCGCCGGTGGACATTTTACGCACTCCGGCAAATTTGTCTTATACCCTGGCCAAAGACGCCACGCCGCCGGCCGCCATCACGGATTTAACGGCCGTCGGCTCCGGATCCGGCGCAATTGTGTTAACATGGACCGCCCCGGCGGATGTTGGGCCTGAAGGCAAGGCCGCCAGCTACGATGTTCGACTCAACACAGACCCAATCACCCAAGACTCTTTTTCCAGTTTCCTAACCGAAACTGGCGTTCCGGTACCGGCGATGCCCGGAACTAAACAGCAAGCAACAATTACACGATTAGAACCAGGCAAAAAGTATTATTTTGTGATTGAATCGACGGATGCCGCCGGCAATGTTTCGGGAATTTCCAATAACGCTTCGGCGACAACTTCGGTCGCGGTTTTAGACCTGCGCTTTAGGGTTCAGGGAATCACCCAAAAGCTTGTCGGGAAAAACGTCAACATTACCCTAAAAAACAGTACTACCACTAAAACCTATGAGGCAGTTCTTTATTACTCCATTGACAACGCCGGCTTGTTTAGTCGGGGAAACCTTCCCCTGGTGCTTGATTCCCTGCCGGTCTCAGCCGGCGGAACCAATTATGACGTCTATGTTCTGGTCCCAAAATATCTGCAGAAAAAATTGGGAACAATGACAATTTTTCCGGGAACAAACACCAGCCCGGTTGCCTGGAAAAACACTCTCATTAAGGCTGGCGATTTTGACAACAATAATGTTATAAATATTAATGACATCTCTTCAATGTTAAGTAGTTTTACCGCCCTGACGGTTCCGGATACTCAGGCCAATAAAATGTACGACGTCAATAACGACGGGGTTATTAACATAAATGACATTTCTCTGGTTTTAACCAATTTTACGGCCCTGAACGTGGCCGGAGATTAATTATGCAGGAATTATCTGCCCTTTTAGCCGCCATTCTCACCGTCATAAGCGCCTTTTTTGGTCCCGCAAAGACGGCTCCTCTTAATACCGGGCCCATTGTCAATCAGTCTGTTACCCAGACCAGTGCTGTGGCAACCCTTTCTATTGTCCCCAAAGAAATCAATGTCGGCGTTGGGAAAACCAGTTCTTTCGATATAAAAATCTCGGCCGATTCGCCGGATATTTCCGCTATCGCTATAAGGATGCATTATCCTTTCGGCGGAAATACACCGGCTTTGTCCACCCTTGACGCCCTGCCGGCTAAACCGGGTATCCAGGCCGGAATCAATCCGGGATTGGCCGCAGATAATTGGAGCTACCCGGTCAACGATTTCTCTCTCAACAACAATAATAAAATTGCGACTTTGGATTTAGCCCTGGTCCACATGAGCCCGACCGGATTTCATTTTGAATCCGGGACGACCCTGGCCACCGTTAATTTTCAGACCGTTTCTCCGGGAAACTTGACATTAAACTTTGATTTATCAGATACTAAAGTAATCGACAAAAAGGGTGAAGAATTGCCGTTAATCACCCAGAAAGGAATCATTAATATAAAATGAGTAAAAAAGTTTTTATCGGTTTGCTTTCAGTTTTAGTGCTTATCGGCGGACTGGGCACCACAGTCTTTTTAGTCAAACAGAACCAGGATACCCGAAGCCGGGCTTCGACACCCGGCGGCCAAACTACGGTCTCACTTTCCCCCGCCAGCGGCAGTTTAGATATAGGCACGGCCAAAACTATGACCATTTCTTTCAATCCGAACAATATTCCCATTTCGGCTGTCGCCGTTCGCTTGCAGTACAGTTATTCCGGCAGTTCCCCGGAGGTTACCGCCGGCGGTATTCAAATCAACCAGGCCCTTTTAGGTACGGGTGACTGGACCTGCCCGGTAAAAACCGTAACCCCGGACGCCGGCAAAGTTAAAATTGACATTGCCTGTGCCAATACTACCACGAACGGTTTTACCGCCACCTCGGACACCCCGCTGGCCACTTTTACCCTCACCGCCAACCAGGCGTTAAGCGGGAATTTAACCGTTTCTTTTGACCCCCAGGAAAGCATTATCACTAAAAAAGACGACGGAACCGACGTTCTTTTGACCCCGGCCAGCCGGGGATCGTACACGATCGCCGCGGCGAATAATAACAACGCCAATACCAACAACACTAACAACGCCACCGGCAGTGCCAACACTAACAACGCCACCGGCAGTGCCAACACCAATAATAATTCCCAAACCCAGGCCCAAGCCCACAACCATAAAGCTTGTGCGGGAAACGCCTGCTCTATCGTCCCCTGCAATCCCGCCACCACCGCCTGCGCCGATACCTGCACCGCTGATTCTGACTGCCAGACAGCCAACACTAATTCCAATTCTAACTCTAACGCAAATTCAAACTTCAATACCAATACCAATACCACAGACAATACAACGACGACTACCTCAACGACAACTACCGCCACGCCGACGGTTTCCGTTAGCAGCCTTTATAGCGGCCAGACGATTAATAATGACACCCCGACCATCAGCGGGACAACTACCCCTAATGCCAAGGTCGTAGTTACCATTCAGTCCACTCCTCAGACAATTACGACCTACGCCGATACTTCCGGAAACTGGACAATTCAGCCTTCAGTTCCTTTGGCGAACGGAACTCACACCATTACCATTGTCGCTACCGGTACAGGCGGTCAGGCCGTGACCGAAACTCTGAACTTTTCCGTTGACACTACCGCCACCGCTTCGGCCACCACACCGACTACCGGAACGGCCGAAACGACCCTTATGGTCCTGGGCGTCGCGGTCCTTCTTCTCTTTGGCGCTTTGCGCCTGGCCCGGGAGTAGGATACAATTGACCCATGAAAGTCGTCCTTGCCCCGGCGGAAATTCTTCGCCAGGATGCCCAGCCGGTCACTTTTTCCGGCCCGAAATTGGCAAAAATTATTACTGAAATGCGGGCGTGTCTTCTTTCGCAAACCGATCCGGAAGGCGTGGGTTTAGCCGCTAACCAGGTCGGCTTGCCTTACAAACTCTTTCTGGCCCGTTTCACAACAAAAAAAGGCAAACTCATCCGGGTTTTTATCAATCCGGAAATAGCCGACCACAGTAAGGAATTACAGAAAATTGACGAAGAAAAAACTCCCCTGGAAGGCTGTTTGTCCTTGCCGCGCTATTACGGGATTGTTAAAAGATGGCAGTGGTTAGTGTTGCGTTTCCAGGACGAGAATCTGCAAACAAAAGAAGAGAAATTTGAAAATTTTCCGGCCGTAGTTATCCAGCACGAAATGGACCATCTTTCCGGCCGGATTTTTGTCGAGCGGATTTTAGAGCAAAAGGGCAATCTCTACCGCGTTACCGGGAAAGACAAAAAGGGCAAAGAAACCTGGGAGAAAGTGGAAATCTAAACATGGTTTCGATAATCATTGTCAGTTTTAACCGCAAGGATCTGGTGGAAAAATGTCTCCTTTCGGCCCTAAATAATTCCCCGGAAGGTAACGAAATAATTGTCGTTGACAACGCGTCCGCCGACGGGACTCCGGAACTAATTGCCAAAGAATTTCCGGTGGTAAAACTGATCCGGAATAAAACCAATGTCGGTTTTGCCCAAGGCAACAATCTCGGCATGAACAAAGCAGTCGGTGACTACTTTTTTCTTCTAAACACCGACGCTTTTCTGGAAAAGGGCAATCTTCCCCGGCTGCAAAAATTTCTGGAAGACCACCCAGACGCCGGGGCCGTCGCCCCGCAACTGCGAAATGTCGACGGTTCCGTCCAGCCTTCCGGCGGCTTTTTCCCCCATCTTTGGCAAATCTTCTTAATCATGACTTTTATCGATAATCTGCCTGTTTTCAAAAAGTTTCTGCCGTCAATCCATGTCCGCGACCGGAATTTTTTTACAAAAGTTCAGGCTGTCGGCTGGGCCGCCGGAGCCGCTCTAATGGTACCCAAAAAAGTTTTTCTGGAAACAAAAGGCCTGGACAAAGATATTTTTATGTACGGCGAGGAACTGGAGTGGTGCTACCGGATAAACCAGGCCGGTTATAAAATTTATCTCGATCCGGAAACCCATTTAACCCATGTCGGCTTTGCGAGCTCTTCATCCCGAAGTTACGGCATTGTCAAAGAAATGGAAAGTTTTGTTTTTTTCTATAAAAAGCATAAACCCGGCTGGCAACTGCCAATTTTAGTTAGTCTCGTTACTCTCGGCTGCCTTTTGCGGGTTCTGCGCGGGATCTTAACTTTCAAACCGGCGATGATAAAAACCTACTCTCTGGCTTTGAAAAAAGTTTATTCCGACTTATGAAAATCACTGTTGTAGTTTTAAATCTTAATCTCTCCCGGGACACTATTAATGTCGTGGCCGATTTAAAAAAACAAAAACTGCCGGCTGGCTGGACCCTGGAAATCATCGTCGTCGATAATGGCAGTTCTGATAATTCTGTTGCCGTCATCCTGGCGGCTCATCCCGACATTACCCTTTTACCCGGCCAGACCAATCTTGGTGTTGCCGGAGGGTACAACCGGGGCATAAGACATGCTCTTAAACACGGTACCGATTTTCTGATTGTTTCCAACAATGATTTGATTATTGACCAAAAAGACTGCCTCCGGATTTTAGCGGAAACCCTCTTAAATAACCCTTCCGCCGGAGCCGCCGTTCCTTTAATCTATTTTGCCAAAGGGTTTGAATATCACGAAAATAATTACCCAAAAAAAGATTTGGGGAAAGTTATCTGGTACGCCGGGGGAATAATTGACCGGAAAAATATTTTAATGTCCCACCGGGGCGTGGACGAAATCGACTGCGGCCGGTTTTCCAAAACCGAACCGACCGATTTTGCGACCGGAGCTTTTGTCATGTTTCCCCGAAAGGTTTTGGAAAAAGTCGGCCTGTTTAACGAAAAATATTTCGCCTACCTTGAAGACGCGGAACTGTCAACCAGAATTGTTAACGCCGGCTACCAACTGCTTTTTGTCCCGGCCGCCAAAATTTCTCACAAAGTTTCCCAAACGGCCAGCGGCGGAATCGGCGGGGCGGCCAACGATTATTTTATTACCAGAAACCGGCTGTTTTACGGGATGAAATATGCCCCGCTGCGGACGAAATTTGCCCTTCTTCGGGAAGCGGTAAAATTTCTTTTTTCGGGAAGACCGAAACAAAAAGAAGCGGTCCGGGATTTTTTCCTATCTTTTGCCTTTTTCTAAAATTTCTTTGCAATAACGGTCGGCCCGGTCTTTTAACTCCGATTCGCTGATATTGTCGCTGCCCCCGTTTTCCTCTTTTAAAGCAATTTCCGCATAATGATAGGCGGCTAAATTAACCGCGTGCAACCAAAGAACTCCGGCCCGGCTCATCTCCTGGTACATCGGATGCCGCGGGCAAATTACTAAAACATATCCGGTCTCACCTTTCGGCGCCGGCTCGACATCACTGGCGATATTCGGACCCATATCCCGGCGGATAAAATCAATAAAGGCGACGTGCGGCAGACGCTCTCTTTTCCCCCGGGCATCTTCAGGAGCCGGAGTTCGGGGATTTCTTACCCCACTGTCGTTTCGTTCTTTTCTGTTTCCGGCCGAAGTCACTTCCAATCTTGGCTGGCGCGGGGCGATTCCGTAAGTTTTTTCGCCCAGCCGTTTCATCGCCAGGCGAAACATGTCCCAGGCTTTGCGGATTTCCCCCTTTTCTTTGCCGCCGAAACTTTCCTGATCTTTCGTGGCCAGTAATTTTTGCACCAGGTCCGCCAGTTTCTCTTCCATGTGCAAATCCAGGTCAGCCCATTCGTCGGTATCCGTCCGAAACCCGTTTTTATCAAATTCCAAAGGCACTTTCCCGGCGATATTTACTTCCCCGATTAAAAGGCCAAGATTGCCCCGGACTTTGTGGTTGCCAAAGTAGACCCGGTCTTCCACCAGCCGGCTGTTTAAGTAAACCCGCATGCCCGGATTAACCCCATAAGGCAAATCCAAGTCTGCTTCCCGGGGGAGTTTCCCTGCCCAGCCGGTCACTTTTGCCCCGTTTTCCAGATCGAAAGAAAATTCCAGTTTTTCGCCGTCAGCCGGGATTTCTACCGGCCCGACCTCCCGACCGTTAACCAGAAACCGGATCCGGTTGTCTTCAATCGCCGTTTTGTAAATGTTTCCCAAATGCAGTATCAGTTTTTCCGGATCAATCTTTTTGCGCAGATTGGTAAACTCAAATTCGACAAAACCGCTTCCGGATTTGGCAACGGTTTCCGCCACATGGTGGCGCCGTTCCCGGCCGATATTTTTGCGCCACTGGGGATCTTCAATTTTATAAAGTTTGTCTTCACCATAGCGGGAACAGCGGATAGTCAGATCTTCAGCCAGATAAGCCGAAGCCAGTTTGCTGCCGACGCCGTAGCCGCCAATCATTCCGGAAACAGCCGCCTTTTCGGCGCTGCCCCAGTTAAGATAGCGGAAAAGGTCAGCTTTGTTCATTCCGGTTTCGTTTTCGCTGCTGAAAATAAACCGGCGGGGATCAATCGTAAGGCGGACAATGGCTACGCGGCCGGCCACCTGGGCATCGAGAGTGTTGTCACAAAATTCCAGTATGGCCCGGTTGGCAGTTTTAAAAATATCTTCGGTATTATGCAGGATGCGGGTGATATCCACGGTTTCCGCCACCGTCTGATTTTCATTCTCGGGTTCTGTCATACCGGTTGTTTATGGGCTTTTTCCACCGGGGCGCCGAGATTGGGCTGGACCAGGACCAGATTTTTCGGTCCGAGAAGTTTTTTGATAAATTCCTCCACCCGGTCCCGGGAATTGAATTTAAGCATGGCCTGCAGGACTTCCATCACCGCCGCATTATCCCTAAACCGGATCATGGCCTTGTCAATATTCAAACTGATCACGGAAAGTTTATGATTTAAAGAATCAAGAATTTCTTCACAGTTATGAAACTCGCCGCCGGAGTCGACATATTTTTCCCAAATCCCTTCGACTAAGTGCGGATCCAGATTAATTCCCTGGGCTTTATAAAATTCGGCTAAAGTCGCGGCGTTTTCGCTAATCCGTTCGGAAAGTTTGGCCGTCTCTTTATCTGTAAATTTTTTGACATGAAACCATTGCGTTTCTTTTCTCTGTTTCCCCGTCTGAACACCAGAAACTTCCGGTAATATCTCTGGTTGAAAGGCTTCCGGTTTTTCGTTTCTCGCCATAACGTGGGCCATAACTTTTTCTACTGTCCGCCGGTAGATTTTTTTAGGCATTTTGCCTTTCCTTTCTTTTTTAATCGCCGCCTTTATTTTTTTCAATTGCTCCACGCCGTCCGGATAAATTTTGTAGTCCACCCTCCGGGTTTCCTGCGGCGGCAGGCTTTTACCCCTCCGGTCACGAACATCAAAATGCAAACCGCGAACCCAATATTTTGCAGGTTTTTTGCAAAGGTTTCTGATAAAAACATGATCTTTCCAGCCGGCCGCTTTTGCCGCCGCGCCGGTGGTAAAATTTTTCCTTTCCGTTTTTTCGGAAGGTTCCGCAACTTTGTGCCTTTCCCCTGAAAAGTTCAGTTTAAAACCAATCCTCCCGTTCCCAAGAAGCAAATTTTCCCAAACCGTTCCGGGCTTTAATTGCCGCCAGCGCATTTCGTTCATTGCCACCCGGACATCTTCCCGGTTTAAAGGTTGCCTCTTGTCCCGACGCGAAGGCTGATAAAACGTTCTCACTTCTTCGACAATCCGTTCATAGGGCGTAAACTCGTTCGGGTGCCTCTCCAAAACCTGAAGGATAGCAAAACGAAAAGCACTCAGTGGGATCTTCTCCCGGCCCAGGCGCAAAGTTTGGCTTTCCGGATCTAATTCTAACTGCAGGGCGGATTCATTTTCCGGCTTGTCCGGCGTAGTTTCTGTTGCCGGTAAATTTATCGAATAGCCCTCACCATATTTACCAGTAGTAATAATTTTGGCGTTGCCGGCGTTTTCGCCGAGCTTCCGGCGTAAAGAAGCCAAGACCGCAAACAGTCTGTCTTGCCCTTCCGGAAGTTCATAATTCAAAGCCTTTCTCAATTCGGGAACCGGGAACGGCCGCCCGGGATCAGTAAGCAATACTGTCAAAAGTTCGTGTTCTTTCGGGGAAATGGAATATTGTCTGTCGGCCAAACAGAATATTCCATCTTCCAGTTTCCAACTTGTGATTGGCGCTTTCTTCGTTTCCAAAAGAGTTTCTGCCGGCGCTTGAACCTGCGGGCGGTTGGGAAGGAGCAGCTCCAAAGGTCCCAGATCCAGGTCGGCAATTTTCAGGTCTTCCGCCCGGGAAAGTTTCTCCACCACCGTCGAAAGCGGGGCTGAAAGTTCTGTCAGGAACTGGTTTACCGTCTTTCGGTCTTTAAGCTGTTGCAAAACCGACTGGGCTTCCTCAAATTTATTGGTCAAAAGGAGTTCCTGAGCTTTGGCTTTCAAATCGCCCTCGCCGGTTTCCGTGATTTTTCCCCGGACCTGTTCGGAAAAAGCCTGCAAATTATCTTTAACTTCTTTAAGAGTGGTCATATCTCTTGTTTTAACAGGCAGAAACTATTGGCGTATCTTAGAACCACGACTTATAACTGTCAAGGGTGCATCAGAATTTGCTATACTCCAAATATGAAGATAGTTTTTTTCGGTACCTCTGATTATGTCCTTCCGGTTCTGGAAACTTTGCTCAAAAACTTCGACCTGCGTCTGGTCGTTACCCGACCGGACAAGCCGGTCGGGCGAAAACAGATCTTGACGCCCAGCGCCGTTAAAACCTGGGCCCAGAAAAATAATCTGGCGTTTGCCACTCCGGCGACAATGAAAAAGGAAACTTTGGACCGGGCCAATCTTTTGGATATTTTTAAAGATATTCAGCCCGACCTATCCGTTGTCGCCGATTACGGTTTAATTATTCCCGAAGAGATTTTTAACTTTCCCAAACTGGGAACTTTAAACATTCACTTTTCTCTTCTGCCTGATCTTCGCGGCCCCAGCCCCATCCAGACTGCCCTTCTTCGCGGCAACAAAATTACCGGCATTACCGTTTTTAAACTGGAAAGTCCGAAAGAGTTGAAAATAAAAATGGACGCCGGGCCGATTGTCTGGCAAAAAGAGTATCCGATTTCGGAAAACGACACTGCCGAAACTTTATATTCCCGGCTGTTTCAGGAGGCGGCCAAAGAATTGCCCGGTATTCTTCGTGATTATTCCCTCCACCCTAACCAATATCCTCTAATTTTCCAGGACCATTCGAAAGCCACTTACACTAAAATGCTCAGCCGGGAAGACGGTTTCGTCCCCTGGCCCCAGCTTCTTAATTCCAAAGACTCGCTGACTGTTTATAACCGCTTCCGCGCAATGTTTCCCTGGCCCGGCCTTTGGTCCCTTCGTCCAGCCCAGGACAAGCCACAACGGATGAAGATTCTCAAGTGCCATTTGAAAGAAAACGAACTAATCCTTGATGAAGTTCAGTTTGAAGGCAAAAAACCGCAGAGGTTTATTCCTTAATATCTTCGGGAACGGTAAAAGGCGGGTCCCAATGACCATCGGTATTTCGGGCATTTCTGGTCTCCAGACTTTTCACCAGCTCCAGCGCCAAAGTCGCGGCCACTCTGGTTCTCGGATGGGTAACAGCCAGATCAAAAAGATCACCCAGGCAGAGATTGCCGCGAAAAATCTGGTAGAGGTAAATGGAAGCGTTAATCCGGTCAACCCGGCGGATAATATCGTCGGAAAGAATTATCACCCGGTCTTTTCCGGAAAGATTTTTTTGAGGCTCCCCTTCGGGTAAATACTTGATAGGCATGGAAAATTATGCGGAGGCAGGAATTTTAACGGTTCGCGGCGCTTTGAATTTTGCCAGACAGGAAGCACAGGCTTTGACATTTTTAATTTTTCCGTTTAAAAGCACTTTGCCTTTATGCAAATTCGGCCGGAAAATTTTCGGATTTTTAGTCGCGCGTTTTTCCCAAAGCCCGCTGTGGGTGTGGCGGATCAGATGACCATACTGGACACTCTTCCCGCAAATATCACATTGAATCATGGTAAAATTATATCTGAATTCTCTTAAAATGACAATACATTCCCTGTATTAACTATGTTCTTACTGCAATTTGCTATTCTGATTTACTCGGTTATTCTTCACGAAATCGCCCACGGCTGGATCGCTGATTATCTCGGCGATCCGACTGCCCGTCTTGCCGGGCGGTTGACTCTTAATCCTCTGCCGCACATAGATCCCTTAATGACGATCGCTTTCCCCCTGCTCTTGATCCTTGGCGGGAGTCCGGTCGTTTTCGGGGCCGCCAAGCCGGTTCCGATCGACGCTTTTAATTTCCGAGAACCAAAAAAAGACACGGCCTTAACTTCCGCTGCCGGCCCTTTAACCAATATCCTGTTGGCCATCTTTTTTGCCCTGATCCTGCGGGTTCTCCCGGTTATCGTCATCAACCAGAACATTCTGTCTGCCGCTGAAAGCCTTTGCGTTTACGGGGTAGAGATAAATGTCATTCTGGCACTCTTTAATCTCCTGCCCATTCCGCCCTTAGACGGTTTTAAGGTCGTCGGTGGGCTTGTTCCGGAAGAGTACGCTCCGGCCTGGTTTTCTTTGGAACGCTTTGGATTGTTCCTGGTCATTATTGTCCTCCTCTTCTTCAGCTCAATAATTAACCGGATTATCGGACCGATAGATCAAGCTCTTCTGCGTTTTTTCCTGCCGTAGCCCCATCCTTGCTTTTCTCTTACTTTTATTACCTTGACCACCGGGCTATAATGAAAAGTAGAGGTTCTCTGAGATAAGTCAGGAGGAAGGGAATTTTTCTCGTCGGTAATTTTTTCGGAAAGGGGAACCTAAAGTCCCGATCTCGGAGACTTGACCGGGCAGGCTCCCAATCTTGCCTATTTCCGGGAAACATCTTCCGCCTCACGATTTCGGAGAGCCTTTTCTTGCCCCCCAAAGCAATTCCCTAAGTGGTTTTTTTTACGAAGCAAAACGAGCAAAATGCCTGAGCCGTCTCTCGGATTCGAACCGAGGACCTGCTGTTTACAAAACAGCTGCTCTGCCGCTGAGCTAAGACGGCATTCTGCGTCCAAAACGAGAGAGGCCGGGTGC
>JAJYKY010000013.1 GCA_021788195.1 bacterium
GACCAAAGCCGAAGCGGAAGCGAGCGCTCCGGAATTTGACGGTCAAACCACTGAATAGCTCCTTTTTTTGACTTTATCCCTTCCGGATAGTGAAATTCTCTATGGAAAAGATTGTCCGGGAAGGCCGGGAATTTTTAAACGGCGGGGCCGGGGGTTTTACCGTTACTTTCAAATACTAAAACCGCCGATCTTTATAGAATCCCCGGCAACCTCAGGGGGAAAATGACCCATCAGCCGTCTTTGACATTATAGGATATCTGTGATACAATTCCTTGTCTTTAAGCACTAAACGAATTTAGCTTCGTTATTTGTTTGCTTGGACGTTCTTTGACAGACTGAAGCTCTAAAAATACCCCGTTCTTGTACCTAAAGGAGGCAAAATGTCCCAAGAGAACGGCATGATCGTCAGATGGGTAACTTTGTTACTTTTCATGATGGTGGTGGGCATTGTTCTCATCGCCTATCCGCCTGCTCCCACTGGGGCCAAACAGATTTGGATCTGTTGGCACCATCAGGATCAGGGAGTTAAAGGTGACCATTCGTGGACGAAGTGGATGCCCGACGACGAAAGGAACGGGCATGAAGGCCACAAGGGTGATTACGAGGCTGACCCAAGCGCCTGTGGTGAAAAACCAGGACCCACGGACACCCCGGTCCCCCCGCCGACTGACACACCGATACCGGGAGTCACCACGCAGCCAACCGTCACTCCGAACCAAACAGTAGTACCGGGAAAGACTCCTGGTCCAAACCAGACCGTGGTTCCCGGCCAAACTGTGGTACCCGGACAGACCGTCGTTCCCGGTAAAACCGTCACCGTTGTCCCGCCGACAGCTACTATGGTTGTTCCGACGCCTCTGCCAACTGTCGCGCCGCCGCCACCGGTTGAAAACGGCTGCGGCCAGTACCAAATTAACAACCAGTCGGGCGACATCGTCGAAACTATGCCTAACCAACTGTTGGTCGTTCTCCGGAATGGCCGGGAGAAGTTCAACGAAGATTTCCCACCGTTCCCGCCGGAACCCGTTAAAGGTCAGGTCTTTGGCTCCGGCAAAGTTGGCAACATGCATGGCAACTGGATGACGCTGTATCTATGGAACGGAACGACAGGATTAACTCCCTTATTAATGTTCCGTGCTCCGAAATGCCAACCAGCTGACGATCTCCTGATTGTAGTTCTGCCCGGTGGCCAAATTTCGTTTACGGCCCCATTCGGATGGGAAGTCATGCCGCCAATCGGCCAGATTGTTTTTGATCGTCGCTAAGAGAGAGCTTTAGTTTGACAGCCAGCGTGCTGGGAAAATTTTTTTCTTTTTTCCCGGCACGCTTTTTTTGTGGTTATTGCCAGGCCTTTCGAGCAACTTTGGCTTCCGAAACCGACAGAATTTTTATCACGATCCCCATTTGCACTAAAACAAAATCCCCGACTTTGGGAGTTTCTCCGGCCAGAAGAACTTCCCGGGTTTCCCCGGGATATGCCACCGTCGCTTTTTGTCCGGAAATTTTCTTTATTTTCCCCGGTATTGCCAGGCACATAAGTAATAGTCATAATAACATAATGAATAAAAAATTAGTGGTGGGCTGGTTTTCCTTTACCTGCTGTGAAGACAGCACTATTCTTTTTACCGAACTATTAAACGACCACTACGATACCTGGAAAAAGTTGGTGGAATTTCGCTACCTGAAAGCCCTCAAGACTAAAAATTCCCTGGAGGGACTGGACGTGGCTTTTGTCGAAGGGGCCATTTCTTCCCCGACTCAGGAAAAACGCGTCCGGGAAATACGGGAAAATGCCAAATATGTCGTCGCCGTCGGGGCCTGCGCCGTTACGGGCCGGCCGTCGGCCACCAGAAACGACTTTGTCGACAAGGACATCACCGACAAAATCCAGTGGTACTTTGATCATTTTGATTACAGTAAGAAGGTCTTAAAACTGGACGAAGTGATTAAGGTTGACGACATTATCGGCGGCTGCCCGATGGATAAGAATATATTTTTGTCAACTTTGGAGAAATATCTGAAACTCTTTAAAATTATTTCTGATGCATAGCGGCGATATTACCATTGACGACATTACCAAAGTCGAAGGGTCGGCTTGTTTATCGGTCAAAGTCGCTAACGATCAGGTCTCCGATCTGAAATTTATTATTAAGGACTACCGGCGGTTTTACACCCGGGCCGTCCGGGGCAAACCGGCCTTAACCGCCCCGTCATTTCTCTCCCGGATTTGCGGGACCTGTTCGGTCGCCCACCTTTTTGCCTCCATTGAAGCCGTCGAAAAATCCCAGGGCATGGCAGTTTCCGAACAGACAAAGATTTTGCGGAGATTAGCCTATGACGGGTTAATGCTTCGCGACCACGCTTTACACCTCTATTTTTTCGTCCTGCCGGATATCTTAGGCGTCGATTCGATTCTGGATATTCCCGATAACGTTAACAATTTGGGCCACCAGCTTTTGCATGATTCTTTTTATATAAAAAGGCTGGGGTCGGAGATTACGGATGTAGTTATCGGGGCCGCCATCCACGCGCCGTATCCCTCTGTCGGCGGCTTTTTGAAACTCCCCGACCCGGGAAAATTTCCGGATTTAATTACCCGGCTGGAAAACCTGCGTCCCCAGATTTTGCGGGGCATTAAAACTTTTTTTGACTGGAAAGAAACTCTCGTCCGGAATTCCGATTACCTTTGTTTGCGAAATGATAAAAGTTATGATTTTCTGGAAGGCGAAATTGTTAACTCCAACGGCAAACGGGTTCCCGAAGAAAAATTTCCGGAATTTTTAGACTCCGTCGTTATTCCGTACTCCGAATCCGAAGGCTATGTCTTTTCCGACACCCACGAGGATTATCTGGTCGGCTCGCTAGCCCGGATCAATTTAAACCGGGATCTCTTAAACCCGAAAACCGTCGCCGACATTAAAGACTTCCTGACGGTTTTCCCCTCCAACAATATTTATCACAATAATCTGGCCCAGGCGATCGAAATGCTTCACTGCCTTGACGATGCCGTCGAGATTCTCAAAAACTTAAAAATCAGCGAAGAAAAACCGGTCCGAAATTCGCCCCGGGCGGGAACCGGCGTCGGGGTCGTGGAAGCTCCCCGGGGAACTTTGTACCACAAAGCCGCTGTGGACGATAAAGGCATGGTTGCCGATTACGAAGTCATTGTTCCGACGTCGCAAAACCAGATCAATATCGAAAACGATCTGAAAAAATATTTTAACGACAATCTGGGAAAGGACGAAGAAAACCTGCGGCTGGAAGCGGAAAAAATTATCCGGGCTTATGACCCCTGCATGTCCTGCGCCACTAATTTTTTAAAAATTGACTGGAGCCGGGCGTAATTTATTTTCCCCGTGGCCGGCAAACCGATAACCGTCACTCTTTTTAACTTCCCCAGCTTTTTCAAATATTTCAGCTGAAAGCCCAGATCAAAATCGTGGGCCGTCCCCCGCGGCGGCAGGATTATTTTGTCCGGGTCATCAATCACCCTTATCCCCCTTATTCCTCCGATAACGTCAACAATAATCACTTTCTCCGTATCCGCAAACGGCAAATCGGCGTTCGGGGCAATTTCGATAAAGGCTACTTCAGGAAATTCTTTTTTCAGTTTTTCTGCCGCCGTTAAAGCGGCCCGGTCTCTTTCTTCGTCAAAGTTACCAAACACATAGACGACCATATGAGAATTATGATAGCATGGACGCCGTGGATACCAAGGCCTTACAACTCGCCTGCCAGTTTGCCATACCCCCAAACGCCCTGGGTTACTGCGGTACTTCCTCCGGCACAAAGCACTTAATCGCCTGTAAAGAAAAGGGCGTTTGCGATCAGGTTGAAGAAGAACTGAAAAAATTTATCGTTTTGTACCCTTATTTAAAAACCATCAGCCTGGTTACCGGCTTGGAGGAATTCTCTTATGAAGTTGTGGAGGCTTACTGTCTGGGAAATGACCTTTTGAACAAATTTAATCCCGGCCATTACGGAATTCTTTTGAAAAATTTTCAGGATCAGGGAGTCCCGGTCTGGTTACTTACGGAACTAAAAAGTCATCCTCCGAAAAAGTTTTATCCGACCCACGCGTTTCAGGTCTTGTTCGTCGGCGTTGGCCGGGCCTCGGGATCAGTTCCCTTTAACCGGGAAACCATTAATAATTGCCTTATCACCGTTAAAGGGAAAACCGCTTACCACTGGGGCAAAAAAATCAGAGCTTTAACCGCAGGAGAGCAAAAAAACCTTGCCTTTTGGACCAATAAAGTTCTGAGAGAAGTAGCCCCGCTCCCGAAAAAATAAGAACCGACTGGCTCCAGTTTATATTAGCCGACAAAGCATTGGTCACCAAAGTCGCCGCCACCAGGACCCCCGTCACGACGGTTGCTCCGGCAAATTTCAAAGCCCGGTACCAGACGGACACATAGGCAAACAAAAAGGCTGCCGTTAGTAAAACCCAGAAAAGCTGGCCGCCGGTTAAAGGCTGCAAATGCGGCCCGGCCGCGACCATTAAAATTGCCGATCCCAAACCCATCCGGGCAGCCGTAACCAAATCCGGGTCCAGGGTTTTTAATGCCTTTTTGGCAATCACAGTTTCGATCGCCCACAAAATTGTGGCGGCTAAAATCATCTGTTCTCCGGGGCTGAAAGTAAATTTCTTAAAGCCGCCGATAAAAAGGTTCCCCGAAAAAAGCAGGGCCACGGCGATAATCTGCCGCCGGGACAGCCGCTCTTTTAAAAGCGGCAGAGCTAAAACGGCTACCCAGATGACCAGAGTTTTTTGGATGACCGCCGCGTTAACCGCCGGAACCTGCGACAGTCCGGTAAAAAACAGGTAAAACGGCAGCGACCCGCCGATAACACCGATCGCCGTCAATAAAATTATTTCTTTTTTCGTCAGTTTTTTTACTAATTGCCATTTCCCGGTAATAACTAACAAACCGATAATCAAAAGACCCACGCCCAAATTTTTGACGGCCGTCAAAAGAAGAGGTTGGGGCATAGCCGCGACAGCAAACTTGTTAATATAAACCGAGAACCCGGAGATTAAAGCTGCCAGAAAGGCAAAAAGAATTCCTTTTGAGTTAGACATCATTTAGAAATCAGTAATTAGAAATTTTTATTGAGGCCAAACCTGTTTGCCGGTTTCGGTATCGGTAATGACGATCGCTTTGGTCGGACAGGATTGGGCCGCCAACAAAATATTTTCCGCTGTATCCGTACTCTCCGGTTTGATTACAGCCTTGGTCTCACCGTCCAGTTCAAAAGTGTTGGGAGAAACGGCCACGCAGGACGCCGCGCCGATACACAGACTCCTAACAACTTTTACCTGGTATTTACCAACCTGCACGACTTTATCTCCGGGGGTATTATCCATAATGGATTCCAGTTTAAAGGATTTATGAGACAGTTTTCAAGGCTTGTTTTATCACCCCGGCTTTTTCCGGATTTTCCTGGACGGTTTTTAACCAGCTGTTATCCAACGGCTGGGTTTTAACCCAGGAAATATATTCTTTTTTTAAGAATATTTTTCCCAAAGGTCCTTAAGGTTTCTCCCGGCCGGAGAAACTTCCGTCAGCGTTTTTTCTTTTATCTGGGCAATTTGGGATTCAAAGGACGGTTTTTCTTCCCGGTAAATTATTCCGAGGGGAATCTTTTTCTCGCCCCACTCCAGCGCCTTTTGTAAGGCCGCCGCCTTATCTGTCGGGTCATAATCTGGACCTAACTCATAAGTGTTTTCCCGATAAAAATTTAAGGTGTAATCTTTGTTAAACGTCATACAGGTTTGCAAAATATCAATTACGGCCAAGCCGGGGTGGTCGTTTGCCGAAATCATCAGTTTTGCCAGTTTCGGAATATCCCCGGCAAAGGCGCGGGCCACAAAAGTCGCCCCGGCGGAGATCGCTACCGACAACGGCCGCAGGGGTTCGTCGGGATTCCCCGCCGGAGTGGATTTAGACAAAAAACCGTGCGGCGAGACGGGTGAAGTTTGGCCGGTCGTCAAACCATAAATCGCGTTGTCGTGCAAAAAGATCGTCAGGTCGTGGTTTCGCCGGCAAGCGTGCAGAAAATGGTTGCCGCCTTCTCCCAAACAATCCCCGTCGCCGGTGAATACGAACACATTCAATTTGTGATTAGCAAGTTTTATTCCGGTCGCCACCGGGATAGCCCGACCGTGCAAACCTTCAAAAGAAGCTAGGTTGACAAAATTGACAATGTGGCCGTGACAGCCGATTCCCGCCACCATTACCGAATTGGTGTTGTCCCACTTTTTTTCTTCGGCCGCCTTTTTAAAGGCCGCCCAAATAGCCAAGTTTCCGCAGCCCGGACACCAGGTAGGGGAGCAAAGCGTGTTTAGCGGGTCTGATGAACTCATAACGATTTAATCTTTTCTGCGATCTCTTCAGGAAAAAACGGTCGACCGTCGTATTTTAAAATCCGGTTTTCGATTTGGATCCCGGTTTTCTCAGTAATTAAGTTTCCCAGTTGCCCGGTAAAATTGGCTTCCACCAGAACAACCCGCTTGGCTTTGGCCAGTCTTTCTTTGACGGCTTCCGTCGGAAAAGGGGACAGCCAGGTCAAATGCAGATAGTTCACGTTTTTTAAAGTTTTTAAAGCTTCCAGAATGCTCCCCTTGCAACTGCCCCAGGAGACAATTGTTGTTTCTCCCTCCGGGTCGCCGAAAAGTTCCGGCGCCATCATGTCCCGGACCGCGCAGGTAGCCAGTTTCCTCATCCGCTTTTCCGTTTGGGCCCGACGGTCGGAAATTTCTTCGGAAGAAAATCCGACCGGATTGTGTTCGTCGGAATTGGCCAAAAAAAAGTTTCCCGTTCCTGGGACCGTTCGGGGTGAAATACCATCGTCACTTAAAGCGTACCGCTGAAAATCGGCGTTTGGCATGGTCGTATATTTTCCCCGATAAAATTCAAAATTTCCGTCTTCTAAATTGGCAAAACTCTGGCTGTGGTCGCAGATATTTTTGTCAATCAAAAGAATTACCGGAGTCTGGTAATAATCAGCTAAATTTAAAGCCTGCCGGGTCAGGTTAAAAGCTTCCCGGGCATCCCCGGCCGCCAGAACAATCCGGGAAAAATCGCCCTGGTGGGCGTGAAGGGCAAATTGCAGGTCTCCTTGTTCGCTCCATGTGGGTAGCCCAGTCGCCGGCCCGCCTCGCATCCCTTCGACAATTACCACCGGCGTTTCCGTCATTGCCGCCAGTCCCAGACTTTCCGTCATTAAACAAAAACCGCCCCCGGAAGTAGCGGTTAGGGCCCGGGCTCCAGCGAAGGCCGCCCCGAGGCACATGTTGATTGCCGAAATTTCATCCTCCGGTTGTTTATAAATATAGTTAAATTTTTCCTGATAAGCAGCCAGTGCGTGTAAAATATCGGAAATCGGCGACATTGGGTAAATGGCCGCAAACTGCAAACCGCCGGCAATGGCCCCCAACGCCACGGCTTCATTGCCATTGACGACTACCGGTCGGGCAGACTCTTTGGACGCTAAAATCTTTTTCTCCTTTCCGGAAAAATTCTTTTGGGCAAAAGTAAACCCGGCTTCGGCCGCTTTTAAATTAGCCGACAAAACATCGTCTTCTTTGCCGGCAAATTCGTCGCGGATCACTTCCTGAAGAATTTTCAAATTCCCACTCAATAAAAACAACGTCGCTCCGACTGCCACTGTATTTTCCAGAAGTTCCTGGCCGCCGCTATCTTTAGCCAATTTCGCCAACGGCACGGGAAACACCGAAATATTTTTTTCGGATTTCGGAACATTAATGTTTCCGTCGGTATCAAAAAGAATTCCCGCCCCGGCCGGCAAATTTTCCCCATGCCGGTCAATAGTGTCCTGATTTAAAGCCATTAAGAAATCGGAAGTTTGCCGCGGGGCCGTTACCCCCCGGGAAGAAATATTTATCTGAATATTGTTGTGGCCGCCGCGAATCAGGGAAGGGTATTCAATGTAAGTATAAATCTGGTAACCGGAGCGGGTCGCCATTTTAGCCAAAAGCAAACCGGCCGCTTTAACTCCCTGGCCGGCCATTCCTCCGATTTTGACGCTGAAAATATCGTTCGCCATTGGTTTAGAAAAATTTTTCGTGATAAATCCTTTCTTTCGGACAACCGCCGGCGGTTAATATTTGCCCTGATTGCTCGATCATTTCTTTGTTGCCGCAAAGATAAGCCGAAACGTCCCTCATGTCCGGAAAATCCTTAGCTACCAGATCGGTGATGTGACCCGTATTCCCTTTCCAGGTTTCGTCCGGTTTAGACAGGGTCAAAACAAAATGAAAGTTTGAATATTTTTGCGATAGGTTATCAAAATAATCTCTCCAGAAAATATCCCCGGGGTAGCGCAGCCCGAAATAAAAATAGATTTCCCGTTTTTCATTTTGTTTTAAAAGCAAATCCTCGATTATGCTTCTGAGGGGACTGCAGCCGGAGCCGGTTCCTAAAAACAAAAGTTCTTTGGCCCCGTCATCGGGTTTAAAAGTGAAGACCCCAAACGGCCCTAAAAAAGAAATTCTGTCACCCGGCTTTAACGCCTCAAAAAATTTTGATCCCACCCCGCCCGGCGAGGTATCAACCATCAAATTGAAATTATTGGCCTGCGAAGAGCTGAATACCGAATAGGCATTGATCCGATCCTCGGCCACCCGGACGGAAACATATTGACCGGGTTTAAAAGTAAACGGTTCGTCAGTTGCAAAAACAAATTCGTGATACTTCCCTGCCGGATTTTGGTGGCTTAAAATTTGAGCGGATTTAAATTTCGGGCCCGCCGGCAGGCCTGCCGATACCGGAGTATTTTCCAAAACCACTTTGCCGTCCACGGCCCACGCTTCGTTTAAGGTTATAATCGCCGGATTAACTTCCATTTCCGAAATTTCGGGCAAAGTTTCGGCCAGTTTCCCCAGCCGGACCAGCAGATCATAAAGTTTGTCTAAAGCGTACGGGGGCTCGCCCCGGTAGCCGCAAAGTAAGGGAAATATTTTAGACCGGGCAATCAGTTCTTTTGCTCCGGACATATCCAAAGGTAAAAGGGCCAGGTTCCGATCCGCTAAAAGTTCCGCCAGTTTCCCCCCGGCACCAAAAAGGATCACCGGACCGAAAGTCGGGTCGCGTTTTACCCCGGCAATCACTTCCACGCCGAAACCGACTTCTTTCTGGATTTGAATCCGCACTCCGGGACGGATTTTTTCATCCAACTGGGCAATCTTTTGTTCCAACTTGTCCCAGGCTCCTAAAAGATCCGCGTCCTTCTCAATCCCGGTAACGACGCCGCCGACATCCGTCCGGTGCAAAATCCCCGGGGAAGACAGTTTTAAAACTACCGGATAACCCCGGGTTCTGGCAAACTCCCGCGCCTGGTCCACACCGTCAACTTTGTCCCCGGGAGGAACGGTTATTCCGGCCGTAAGTAACATTTCATTGGCCTCCAGACTGTCGAGGGCCGGACGTTTTTCTTTTTGCGCTTTAGCTAAAATATCCTTCAGCCGGTCGGTGTCCCATTGGGGAGAAAAGGTTTCCGCCGCCGGTTTTTGATCTTGCTGCCATTTTTTCCAGCGCCACATGGCTCCGACAGCGGCAATCGCCCGTTCCGGAAAACGAAACGAGGGAATTTTTAGCCGGTTTAAAACTTTTTCCCCGTCGATAACCAGACTGCCGCCAATAAAGGAACAGAAAATCGGCCGGCGGTATTTCTCCGAAAGCTGGCCGACTATCCGGGCCGTCTGCTCGATCTGAGTCATCACCTGGGGGGTTAAAATAACAATCAAGGCGTCGGCTTCGTCAGTCCGCAGAATAATTTCTGCCGCTGCCCGATAACGATCTGCCAGGGCGTCCCCTAAAACATCTACCGGGTCGCCGATACTGGCCGACCGGGGCAAAGCTCCCAGTAACTGTTTTTTAACTTCCGGCGTAAACTGGGCCAGTTCCAAACCCTCTTTAATTACTGCGTCGGCACTGATCACGGCCGGCCCGCCGGCATTGGAAATGATCGCTACTTTCGGCCCGGCGGGAGCATCCTCCCAGGAGAAAGCCCGCGACAGGTCGAAGAAATCTTCCAGCTCGTTACAGCGAATAATTCCGGCTTTAGACAGCGCCACCTCCAAAACCGCTTCGGCCCCGGCAATCGCTCCGGTGTGCGACTGCATGGCTTTAGCCGCTGCCGGCGTTCTCCCCGGTTTTAAAATAAAAATCGGGTCAGTCCGAGAAATTTCCGCCGCCAGTTTGACAAAGTCCTGCCCTTGCGAAATTGATTCGAGGTATAAGCCGATTGGGGAAACGCCGGACAGCCCGACGGCATCTTTGGAAGACAAAGCAGTTTTAGGAATATCCCGCAAATATGCCAGAGCGTCGTTTTCCGAAAGGTCGGCTTTGTTACCTAAAGTGATAAAATCGCTGTAGCCTAATTCCGCCGATTTACACCAGTCAAAAAGGCTGGTGGCAATGGCTCCGGATTGGGAAACAAAGCGCAGATTCCCCGGCCGGGAATAAACTTCGCCGAAGGTGGCATTAATCGGACAGTTGTTGTTGACAAACCCGAGGCAGTTCGGACCCAGAAGGTTAATCCCGTATTTTTCCGCCGCCTCTTTCAATTTTTCTTCTCTCTGGGCACCTTCCGGTCCGGCTTCCTTAAAGTCGGCCGTAATCACCACGGCGTTTTTAACCCCTTTTTGCCCGGCCGCTTCTACGGTTTGGATTGCCGCCTCCGGCGGAACGGCGATCATGACCAGATCTGGCACTTCCGGCAAGCCGGCCAGATCCGGGTAGCACTTCAGACCGTTAATATCTGTGGTCCCAGGGTTAACCGGATAAATTTGCCCCTTAAACCCGGAGTTTTTAATATTCTCGAGAATTATGGCTCCAACCTTCCCGGGTTTCCGGGAGGCGCCGACAACGGCCACGGATTTCGGAGAAAACAGCGCCGATAAATTGCGTTTCATGGGCAGAAAATCTTCTTTTAGCTTACCATTTTTACCGCCCCGAATAAAAGACAAAGTTCGTCGTTATTTAATTGTTCGAAGGATTTAGCAAGAACCCCAGCCGGTAGGTTTAAATTTTCCACTTCGGTCCGCGCGGCATTTTTGGTCAGAACTTTTTTATTTCTCCTTTTTTCAGATCGGATAATAATTTCCCGGAGGGCATTTTTAATTTGGGGGCTGTGTTTGGCCGACAAAAAAAGCTCCCGAAAAACAAACAATACCGGGTCAACCAAAAATTCCCGGCGCTTCCGGGGCGTTAGTTTTACGACCACCACGTCCGTTTTCGGAACCGGAGAAAAACTTTCTCTTCTCACTCTCTTTAAGATTTCCGCCCGGAAAAAAGTGTTGACCAGAATGGTCAGTTTGCCGAAATGCGGGTTTTCAATCCGCGCGTTGATCTCGGCGGCCAGATTAACACCGGCCAAGAAGACAGCGCCGGCAAGAGGGGAGAGAGCTGTTTTTAAAAGCAACGGTTCGACAATATGGAAGGGGATATTGCCGGTTAGCCAAAGATTTTTGTCTGCCGAAAAATCCAGATCTAAAACATTGCCGAAAATGATTTCGATATTTTTATGCCGGTTTTTAACCGCGGACAGGTCCGGAGAAAATCTTTTATCAATTTCCACCGCCGTTACTTTTGCTGTCTTTTGGGCCAGTTTTTCCGTAATTGTTCCCGACCCGGCTCCGATCTCCAAAACAGACGACTTTTTGGGAATTTGTCCGACCAGAAAATCCACTACGGCCGGATCAATTAAAAAATGCTGACTTAAATTCGGGTCCATGAGGTGATTATATAATCAAATTCTGCTACAATCCGCAAAGTCCGCAATTTCTTCTGCCCGAAGCTCTTTGATATCGGGCTCACTCATCAAAAAGGAGAATCCGTGAAACATTTTGTTGTGGCATTACCTGTCCCGTTAGGTGATCGGCTGGCTGTAACCGGGACCGACATTCTTCTGGCCACTCTCTACGCCGCTAAAGACGGTTATTGGGACAATCAGGCCAGAATGACGCTGGGAGGGACTACCTGGGAAGTAGGTTTCTTCCCGTTCGAGAACGCCAAACCCGGGGAAATTTTTCAACCAAAAATCGGGGTGACGGTTACCGCCGGCAAACCCAACAACACCCAGATTGATCCTTTGGAAAGGTACGTTCAGGTCTTTGTAGTCAACGGCAAAAGCTCACACCTGGTCATGCCGTTTCAGATTTCCGCCGAGGTAACCCGGTTTCAGGACAAGCTGGCTAAACAATTTGAACTGAACCTGTACCATTCGGAGGACACGGTTGTCGTCGAATTTTGGTATGAGGGAAAGTGGTACCAAGCCACTCACCTCATTAAAAAACTCACCCGGGTCACCTTACCCAACGGCACGGTTTACTCCGTTTTTAATGAACCAAGAACCGGTTTTCGTCTGGAAAAGTTCGGGAATAAATTTGTCCATCCTTACCAAAATCGTCCGGCTAAAGAAATCGCCAGGATGATGCACGCACCTTTGGCCATCCTGAGTCCCGACCAGCGACCTGAACCTGAAGAAGAATCCCCGGAAGACGAACTTCTTTAAGGAACTTAGATGCCCTGGACGAAGAGTAGTTTTTGAACCCCCAAGTAATCTTTTTAGATGAACGGGGGTTCTTTTTTAGGCTTTAAAAGATTCCTTAAATTCTCCGATCGTCGTTTCCGGTCCGTGGCCGGGGTAAACCACCGTTTCCGGGGGCAAACCGAGAAGTTTGTTTTTAATACTTTCTTCCAGTTCCTGCCGGCTGCTGCCTAAAAATTCCGTCCGGCCAACGGCTCCTTCGGCAAAAATCGTGTCCCCGGTAAAAATTATGCCGTCACCTGAAAAACAAACGCTGCCCGGCGTGTGCCCCGGAGTGGTAATCACTTTTAATAACTCCTCACCGACATTAATAATTTCCCCGTCGGAAAAGAAAGCGTCCGGCAGGGGAGCGGGGTCCACTTTCCGGCCCAGAAAATGCGCCGCCGTCGGCATATGCCTTCTTAAAATCGGGACATCTTTCCCCGACATTAAAAAGGGTATGTTTTTGAAGGCCAGTTTTAACTCCAGAAGACCCAAAAGATGGTCAAAATGGCCGTGGGTGGCCAGAATATATTTAAGTTGCAGATTTTTTTGGAGAATTTTTTCCGCTAAAAATCCCCCTTCGTCAGCCGGGTCAATGACTACTGCCTCGCCGCCGCTACTTAAAAGGTAAGCGTTCGCCGCCATTTCCCCCAACGGAAACACCTTTATTTCCATTTTCCCATTATCGCATAAACATTGTTTCCTTTAAGAAAATCGGTTAAAATCTGCTCAGTCTATGAAAAAACTGATCGGTTTATTTCTCCTTGTCTTTCTTCTTTTAGTCCTCATCGCCAAATTTGTACCCTTCCCGAAATTTTCTAACCCCTCACCTTTTAGCGCAACGCCGTCTGCCAGAACCCCGTCAGCCGGAACTTCGCCGGCAAACAGTACCACAGCCAAGGTTTCCCGGGTAGTGGACGGAGACACCATTGAACTTTCGACCGGCGAGAAAGTCCGGTACATCGGGATCGATACCCCGGAAACCGTGGATCGTAGAAAGCCGGTCCAGTGTTTCGGCAAGGAAGCGGCCCGGGCAAACACCAGTTTAGTCGCCGGAAAAACCGTCCGTTTGGAAAAAGACGTCTCGGACAAAGACCAGTATGGGAGGCTTTTACGGTACGTGTTTTTGCCGGCCCAAAAGCCGGGACAGGCCGATCTTTTTGTCAACGATTTTTTAGTCCGGGAAGGCTTTGCCACCGCCGCCACTTTTCCCCCGGACGTCAAGTACGCCGAGTTGTTTTTGGCCGCCCAAAAAGAAGCACAGGCATATAACCGGGGTTTGTGGAAAAGCTGCCCTCACTCGAGGTAATCCTTAAGTTTTCGGGCCCGCGAAGGATGCTTTAACTTTCTGATCGCTTTGGCTTCAATCTGGCGGATCCGTTCCCGCGTCACCCCGAATGCCTTGCCGACCTCTTCCAGAGTCCGGGGCCGGCCGTCTTCCAGACCAAAGCGCATGATTAAAACCTTGCGCTCCCGGTCATTTAATGTCTGCAAAACTTCCTCCAGCTGCTCTTTTAGTAAAACCTTGCTGGTCTGGTCGTAAGGGGACGGCTGGGACATGTCCTGAATAAAATCCCCCAATACGCTGTCTTCCTCGTCACCGATTTTGGTCTGCAAAGAGGTCGGCTCCTGGGAAATTTTCATAATTTCCAAGGCCTTGGGAACGTCAATCTGCATTTCCTTGGCAATTTCTTCCGGCGTCGGCTCCCGGCTCATTTCCGCCGTCATCCGGTTTTTCGTCCGGATAAACCGGTTAATGGTTTCGACCATGTGAACGGGAATCCGAATGGTCCGGGCCTGATCGGCAATGGCCCTCGTTATCGCCTGGCGGATCCACCAGGTGGCATAGGTAGAAAACTTGTAACCCCGGCGCCAGTCATATTTTTCCGTGGCCCGGATTAACCCCTGGTTGCCTTCCTGAATCAAGTCCAGCATCGTCATTCCCCGGCCGACATACCGTTTGGCAATCGAGACCACCAACCGGAGATTGGACTCGATAAGTTTAGCTTTGGCCCTCTTGTCACCTTTTTCGGCCTTTTTAGCCAAATCGACTTCCTGTTTGGCGTCCAAAAGTTTGATTTTGCCGATTTCCTTCAGATACATCCGGACCGGGTCGGTCGAGCCGGTTTCTTCAAGAGCCGAGAGGGCTTCCAGTTCTTTCTCCAAATCGGAAACTGACTTGGCCGCTTCTTCCATCTCCCCGATCGTGGTTTCAAAGATATCTACTCCGGTGGAAATCAGCCGATCGTAAAACTCATCCAATTCCAGAAGGTGGTCTTCGGCCTTGGGAAAAACGGCCAGAACTTCTTCCTGGGTGATAAACCCGCTGGACCGGCCCTTTTTTATCAGAGCCATCGCCGGCTCGGAAAGTTCGATTTTTGTTTTGGCCGCCGGAGTCTTTTTCTTTGAAGTTTCTTTCTTTTGCGCCATAGCACGCCAATTCTACCCTTTTGAGGAAACGGAAACAAGGGAGAAGGAGAAATTTCAGACTTTTTGGGTGATAATTTCCCGATCCTTGAGGACTTTCTTTAATTCCTGAGAAATCCGGTCAAACTCTGCCGACAACTCTTCGTTCTCGCTGTTTTGCTGAATTTCCAAACTTACTGTTGCCAGTTTTTCCTTCAGTTCCAGTTCTTTTAGCTCCCAGGCAGTCTTGGAAAGCTCTGAGGCGGCCGTGGCCGGATTATCCAGCGTTCCGCCCAGGTTGTAAAGGTAAAGCCGGTCGACGATACCCCGCAATTCCAACGGCAGATCTTCACAGAAGCTATTGATGGAAAATTTCTCGGGGGCGCAAACCAGCCGCTGGTAAATTTCCCCCCGGGCGGCACTTTTAAAATGTTGGGCCGTCAGTTTCCCCCGAAGAAGAACTGTTTGGTCAGCCGGGCAGTCCGCCTGTAAAATCAGGGACAAAAGATACTCCTCCAGTTTTTCCCGCCGGCTACCGGGTTCCGGGGAAACGGCTTCCGCAGCCGGGGTAGCCCTGACTCCCAGCATTTGCTTTTTCCCTTCTTTTTCCAGCTGCTCACCAACCACTTCCTCACTCACCCCCAACCTTTGGGCCAGTTTTTTAACGTAGTGTTCGCGAACGACAATATTTTCCAGAGAGGAAAGAAACGGGGCCACTTCGGAGAGAATTTTTTTCTTCCCGTCGGCGGTAGCCGGATCAAAACGTTTCCCGGCGCTGTCAATGACGTAGTCATAAAAGGGAACCGCTTTTTCCACCGCTTCCTTCCAGAGGGCCGGATTAATCCGGACGCATTCGTCCGGGTCTTTTCCGGCCGGCACCGTCGCTACCCGAATGGAAAGATTGGCGTTATCGGCCATCTCAATTCCCCGCCGGGCGGCGCTGTCGCCGGCAAAATCTGCGTCCAAACCTAAAATCAGGTTTTCCGTGTACCGTTTAAGAAGGCGGACGTGGCCTTCGGTAAGCGCTGAACCCTTAATGGCCACCACATTTTTGACCCCGGCCTGAAAACTCTGGATGGCATCAATTTCCCCCTCCACCACCACCGCGTTTTTCTCTTTAATAATTGCCTCCCGAGTAACATTTAAGCCGTAGAGCACCTGGCCTTTTATGTAAGCCGGGGTTTCGGCGGTATTGATATATTTAGCTTCTTTAGCTTCGGGGTCCAAAACCCGCCCGGCAAAACCGACAGCGTTGCCCCGATGGTCGAAAAGCGTGAAGATAACCCGCCCCCGGAACCGGTCAAAAAAATGGCCTTTGTCGCTTCGGGAAACCAGGCCGGCCAAGTTTAAGTCCGCGGGGGGGTAGCCTTTTTTGGTCAAAAACCTGATTAAACTGTCCCAGGAATCCGGCGCGTAGCCTATTTTAAAAAGTTTTATCGAGCCGTCGGTAATCTTCCTGTCGGATAAATACTGCCGGGCAATTGCCCCTACCGGATGGGTCGTGAGAATATAATGGTAGTATTCCGCCGCCAGGTGGTTAAGAGTATAAATTTTCTCCCGGATCCTTCCCGCTTCGGTCGGTTCAAAAGATTTAAGCTGCACCCCGGCTCTTTTGGCAAGAATTTTTAACGCCTCGGGAAATTCCAGATTTTCAATCCGCATCAGGAATCCGACAATATCCCCGCCGGCCTGGCAGCCGAAACAGTGCCAAATCTGGCGTTCCGGAGAAACCACAAAGGACGGGGTTTTTTCGGGATGGAAGGGGCATAGTCCGAGAAAATTCCGACCGGCTTTTTTTAAGGGAACATATTCGGAGATAAAAGAAACAACATCCAGCTTTTGCTTGATTAAATCCAGCTCGGCCATGAGCCGATTTTAACACAGGGCCGACTAAAAACCTTGGGCGGTCACCGAAAGTGGAATATCGTAACGCAGCCGGTACACCCGGACCTCGATTCCGGGCCTAAAATTCCTGACGGATAGCAGCTGGTAATTCTTGTCAAAATAATTCTGAATCGTCTGCTGGTAACCCTGATCGTAAGACAGAACCAGGAATATCCGGGAATAGACCGCTTTATAAGCCGCGACCTGGGTCGTTAGCCCGTTAAGGCTAAAAGCCGGCACCGGACCGGAACCGGACAAATTCCAGTAGGGAATGGTGACAATTTTAGCCGGACCCAAATAATAATATTCAATCGGATAAACAGTAAACGGGGCGGAAACGGCGACAATATCCCGGGGAGTAACCTTAGTATTTAAATATGTACTTACCTGCCGGTAATTCTCCTTAACCGGCGTGGTGGCCGAGGCATCCTGGTAAATAAGCAGTCCGACCATTACTACCAGAAGCCCGGCGATAACGGCCGAAGACAGTCGGCGGGAATAATTCAGAATGGTCCAGGCAATCAAAAAAAACATTGTAGGGATAACAAAAATCAGGTAACGGGAAAGAAAAATCGGCCCGATATAGGACGCGGCAAAAACCAGAAGAATGGGCAAAAAAGTCACCAGGACAAAATAGGTCCCGGCCCGCAACGGGATCTGGCGCCGGGAAGTAAAGGCAAAGAAAAGAAAAATCACAAGAAGCGGCCAAAGGGAAAGGACCAGCGCCTGAAGGGCCGGGTTTTGGAAACCGAAAACAAAACTAAAGAGAGTCTGCAAAATATTTAAGAGGGTCGGCCGGGGGACAGCCGGCTGAAGGCTGGCCGTAAACCCGAAACCGGCCACGTAAAACACCCAGGGCAGAAAAACCAGAAAGGCCGCCGATTCAAGATAAATAAACGACCAGACCATCCGGCCATCCGTCTGAAAATATTTCCGGAGCGACCAGAAAGAGAAAACTCCCTGCCGGGGAAATTCGCTGACAAATTTTATGAGCAAAAAAATACCCTGAGAAATTACCAGGAAAATAAAAAAGTAATGAGTAAAGAAACCGGCGGCACTACTGAGGAAAAAACCCAGCCGACCCCGTTTCCCTTCGGTGTTAAACAGCCGTAAAAAATAGTAATGATTCACGGCAGTCACCAGGGTAAACAGAGTGTACATTTGGGTTTCGTTGCTAAACCACAGGACAAACGGGGACAGGGCAAAAAGCACGACGGTCAGAAAACCCACCCGGCTGTCGCTCGCCTCCCGGGCAAACAGATATACCGCCGGCAAAGTTAAAACAAAAAACAGAAAAGACAGGCTCCGGGTTGATAAGGTCGTGGTCCCGAAAACCTGCACCCAGAAGTGGAGCAGTAGGTTATAAAGCGGCGTGCCGGTGTTTTCCGCCGTAAACTGGACAACTCCGGGAACGGACTTGGTCGCAATCCAAAGCGACTGGGATTCGTCCAACCTTATCGATTGACTATAAAGGGAAAGAGCCGACAGAACGGCAAATATAAGCGTCACGAGAATTATTCCCGCCGGAAAAAACATCCTTCGGCTCATGGCGAAACGGCCGCTTTCCCCCGGGAAATTGCCGGGGCCGGTTTTTGGCCCAAAAGTTTTTCCCAGGGGTAAGCCGCCCGGATAAACGGCAGAAAAATTACCACGTTGAAAAAGGCCCAGGCCATGTTGGTCGCAATCGACGGGTTAAAACCTTCCCGGGCAATCCCGACGGCAGAACCGATAACCACCAGGGCAATATAAGCCAGGTGGGGATAAACCAGGGAAAGGAAATTGCCCTCCTGGGCGGTTTTGGGAGTAATGGCAAAAGCCATTTTTTGGCGCAAAAGAACAGATTTGAGCGCTAAAAGCTGGATGGTCCAACTGGCTTGGGAGAAAGAAATGGCCCGAAAAGTCAGGGAGCCGCCCGAAGACCGGGAAAGAACATAAAGCGTCATTAAAATAAACGGCAGGAAAAAAAGGGCAAACGAGGTCGTGGGAGTCACTACTGGCTTTAAACCGGTAAACAAAAAGATAATCGGCATAATCATATCGATAACCACCACCACCCCGTTGACGTAGTAAAGGGCCGAGTTTAGGTACTCGCGCCGCTGGGACCAGGAAAGGCCCGTCAAAAACAGCGGGTTATGGGAAAAAAGCATGTCCAAAGACCCGCGGGCCCACCTAAGCTGCTGCTTAAAATACGACAATAAGTCCTCCGGGGCCAGCCCTTGGGCCAGAACTTCCGGCACGTAATGCGACCGCCAGCCTTTCTGGTGGATAAAAACGGAGGTAATAAAATCCTCGGCAATACTCCCTTCCCACATCCCTCCGACAGACAGGAGGGCTTCCCTTCGGATAACCACGTTGGTCCCGCAGATAAACGCGGCGTTGGCGCTATCCTTGCCGCGCATGATCGCTCCGAAAAAAAATTCCTGTTGCTCCCAGGCTCCCCGGGTCACCTCGTTGGTTTCCTGATTGGCGTAATACTGCGGCGTCTGGACAAAACCGACCTGCGGATCGCGAAAATAAGGCACGGTTTTTTCCAGGAAATCCCGGGAGGGAACCATATCGGCGTCAAAAATAACCACCAGTTCCCCCCGGGTTTGTCTTAAGGCGTGGTTAATGTTTCCGGCTTTGGCCCCTTGGGAAGTCTGGCGCGTCAGGCAAGTGATCCCCAATTTATCGGCAATAATTTTGGCTTCCTTCCAGTTAGGCTTGTTTAACGCCAGGCCGTCGTTAAGAAGATAAATCTTAAAATTGTGGTAACGCATTTCCCGGGCGGCCAGGGCCGTGGCATAAATTACCTCCGCCGGCTCGCCGGCCACGGTAATAAACACGTCCACCGCCGGCTGGAAATTTTTTAGAACCGGGCTTTCTCCGGGCGGTTTTTGCGGCCAGAGGGTCAGGTAAAGAAAAAGGATCATCACCGCGTGGTAAATTTCCCCGGCAAAGAGCGGCCAGTACAAAAAGAGATTGCCCATATTGCCCGGCAGAAACCACCAGGAAAAATAAAACACGACCAGTCCCAGACTGAGAAGCGCCAGTCCCAGACTAATCGGCTGATAGGGAATTTGCGGTCGGTTCATAACGGTCTTAAATAATGGTTATAGATAGCGGCGCCGAACCAAAGCCAATTCTGGTCATAGTAAGGTAAATTCCGGTTAAAAGAATTCCTGTCAGTAGAATAAAGCTGGATAATTTTCCCGTTGTAAATTTTTTGCCCCAAATTAGGATGAAATAACTGAAAATAGGGAAGAATGGTGGCGTACATGGCTGGGCTCTCGTAAGTCGTGGCCGGGGTTCCGTCGTGGTGGTAGGTGCCTAAAATTTTTCCGGTCTGGGAGTAGGTCTGAGCCAGAAAATTAAAGTGGTTTTGTAAATACTGATAGGCCCGACTGTCCTTGTTCCATTCGTAATCAAGGGCAATCCGCCAGGGAACCCGCATGGCGTTAAAGGCGTAGTCAGTGGAAAGGCTGGCCGTCGGCGGCACCGAAAGAGCGCCGTCAGCCATGTTCACGGCTACCCAGTCCGGCGGCAGGCCGACGGCGGTTTTTCCTCCCAGGGAGTCGTTTCCGACCCGATCCAAAAGATTGTAGGCCGGAGCAAGAAGGTTATTCCAGGAATGGGCCTGGTCGACTTTGGCAAAAATCCGCCAGGCGTACGGGGCAAAATACGAGGGATTGACGATGACCAGGCTGCTGCCCTTAGCCCAATTTCCCGCTGTTAAGACCGGCTGGCCGGCTACGGTCGCCACTTCCTCGTTCCAAATCCCCGGAAGAATTCTTTGGGCTTGAACCAGATACGTTTTGTCACCCCAACGGTCGGCGGCAAAAATCAAAGCCAGGGCGATATCCGTGTCGGCATCGGAGGCCGAATTGTTCCCGCCGCCGGGTAAGAAACCGGAGCGGTTCGGGGTAATTTGTCCCCAGCGCCAGCCAAAAAGCCCGTTGGAAAGCTGTAAATTGTTTCGGGTCCAATTCCAAACCAGATCAAACTCCGGTTTATCGTCCAGCCAAACGGCCCGCAAGAGGGCATAACTTTGGCCTTCGGAGGTAGTGATCCCGTTTTGGGAGTAATCCACAACCCGGCCGTCAGCCTTAATAAACGAAGTTTTATACCGTTCCCAGGAAGAAGTCAGTAAGGTATAAGGAGAAAAAGGCCGGGTCACCTGGCTGTAAGGACTGTTCGCATAAAGAACATAAAGAAAAATTATGGCACCCAAAAGAATCGTTAAATAGCCTAAATATTTCCTCATAAATTGTTTCTTGAATTTGGTGTCCGAATTAAAAACAGGCCGGAAGCGACCAAGACGGCAGCCAGGCTTAACAACGCGAAGCTTACCGGATCAGGTAACCCCCCGGGGCTGTAAAAATTACCCAAAGCGGTTTGAGAAAGGAAACTCGGCGTTTTTAAAAGATTAGCCAAAACCCCCGCCGCCCGCCTGACCACCGGGTTGGTAACTGCCGACGGAGTCGCCGGTGTTGCCGCCGGGGTACTCGGCGGAGCGTTTACGACCGTTGAAGGCGTGGTTACGGCTGCGGGAGAAGCCACCATCGTGGCAGATGGCGAAGCCGAAGGACTGGCTACCGCCGACGGTGTTGCCAAACTCGTGCCGGCCGACGGCGTCGCTAAAAGCTTCGGCAAAATAGGCGGTAAAGGCGGTTCCGGAGGAGTAATTATCGGCGGGGTAATCACCCCCGAAGGGGTAGCCTTCGAACTTAAGGCCACCAGCCGGTCAATTTTGTCCCGCAGGAATGTCGCCTGAACCGGAAAATCTTCCCCAAATATCCCGAAAAGAAGGACCGCCAAGACCAAAACGATTTCTTTTCTTCTCATATCACCTCCGTTCATTAATAGCGGATGCGACCGCGCAGAAAAAAGGGGATTAGGTAATAAAAGCGCAAGAGAGTTTTATGCGATTTTTCCCGCTACCTTGACAAGGGAGTTTCCGTTCTGGTAACATGCCGGCCTCTGCCCATGAAGAAAAGGATCTTTTTGATTTTTCTTCTCTTGTGTTTAGTTGCTTTTGGCCCGCAAAAGTTTTTTGTCCGAGCTACCTCCCCATTAGAAAGTTTTCTATATGATGACTCCTTGGCCAACAGTTGGACAAATTGGTCCTGGAACACTGACGTTAACTTTAAGGCTATTCCCGGCTACACCGGCTCGACTGCCATAGCCGCCAACTTTTCCGGCTGGGGTGGTTTGTACCTGCACAGCGATGGCGGTTTGGATACCACGCCGTTTTCCGAATTCCGGTTTGCCCTTAAACCTACGGCCCCTAATCAAAAATTCCGGATCATATTTTACGACACGAACAACCAGCCGACAGCCAACGGTTTGGAGATAAGCAGCTTTGGCGGCAATCCCATAACCGGTTCCTGGACACTTTATAAAATCCCGTTGTCGGCCGCCAACGCTGCTAACCGCCAGATAAAAGGGGTGGCCATTCAGGAAGCCACCGGCTACTCCCAACCGACAACCGATATTGACGCCCTGGAATTTATTAACCCGACCGCCAACCAGCCGACCAAGGATTTAACGATTTTTTCCAACGGGCTTTCCTCCGGCTGGAGCAATTGGTCCTGGAACGCCAACCTAAATTTCGGTTCGGCCATTTCTTACCAATCCCTGGGCCAGTGGTC
>JAJYKY010000037.1 GCA_021788195.1 bacterium
GAAACCGCCGGCTATCTGGCAGCATTTTTATTTACTTTTTCTACTTACCATCTGAATTACCTGTCGCACATTCAGTTATTTAATTTCTGGCCGGTGGTATTTACTATCTATTTCTGGTACCGGAAAAACTTCAAAACATTTGTTCTTTTTTTCCTGATTGCCACTTTAACCACCGCACTTTTCTCGTATTTTTTGATGTTCTTTTTATTTCTTTGCTTTGTTTTTTATCCGGTGCAGCGCCGAAGGGTTTTGGTCTGGACTCTGATTTCGGCGATCGTGTCTGCGCCTTTTTCCGTTCCCTATTTTCTGGTTTCCCGGGAGTTTCATTATGTCCGGCCGATTACCGATGTCATTCATTTTTCGTTAGCCCCGACGGATCTTTTAACCCAGTTTAACCCCGGAATATTACTGGTAATTATTATTCTTGGATTAGGAATTTTTCTTTATGGCCGGAAGACAAGGGATTCTGAAATTCTGTTTTGGTTTTACGGAACCGTCGGGTCTTTGGTTTTAGCCCTGGGTCCGTTTTTACACCTTGTTAAGAACACCGTTCATGTCGGTCCGGTTCCGGGAATCCCCTTGCCATACCTTGTTTTCTATTATCTTTTGCCCGGCTTTTCCGGTTTCCGGACGCCGTCTCGGTGGATGTTGTTGTTTGGTTTCTTTTTAACGATGACTTTAGTTTATGTTCTCAAAGAACATCTTTCCAAACGGGTGACTGTTTTTCTTTTACTACTTCTTTCTTTAGGATTGTTGGTTCCCCTGAAATTCTATCCGGTTCCCAAAGTTGCGGACTTTCCTCCGGAACAAAAGTGGCTGGCGACCCATTATTTCGGAGCTCCTCTTATCCAGTTTCCGATTTATTCCTGGAACAACGAACCGGAAGTGGAACTGGAAACTTTGCGGGAATATTACTCCACCATTCACTGGCACCCGATGGTTAACGGTTATTCCGGTTTTTCTCCCAAAGAATGGGAGAACAGAGTATCCTGGCTCCAGAAGAATTTTCCTTCCGTCGAAACGATTAGTTATTTGAGAAATCTTGGCGTAAAATTGGTTTTAGTTCCGGTTTCCTGGCAAGGGGAAATGAGGGCTTTTAACCTGAACATAGTGGCCAATTTTCCCAAGACGCTTGTTTATCAATTATGATTTCTGCCGTTGTTTTGGTTCACAATGAAGAAAAAAATATTCGCCAGTGCTTACTCTCTGTAGCCTGGTGTGAAGAGATTATCGTTGTGGATGATCACTCAACTGATGGAACATTAAGAGAAATAAGAGGAATAGGAGAGATAAAAGAGAAGGCCAAAATATACCAACGGAACCTAAACGGTGATTTTGCGGCCCAGAGAAATTTCGGATTAAATAAGGCCAAGGGGGAGTGGGTTCTGTTTGTCGACCCCGATGAAGAAGTTTCACCGGAGCTTGAAGCAGAGATTAAAAGAAAAGCGGGTGCCGAAGATTTTTTAGGGTACTATTTACGCCGGACCGATTATTTTTGGGGTCGGAAATTATCTCACGGCGAAACGGCCAATGTCCGGCTTATGCGGCTGGCAAAACGCCGGTGCGGTATATGGAAACGGGCAGTGCACGAATCTTGGGACATAGCCGGCCAGACGACGGTCTTAAACAATTACCTAAAGCATAATCCGCATCCGACTATCAGGGAGTTCATAGACAGTCTTAACTTCTATACGGAAATTGATGCCCGACAGTTGCCAAAAGAAGGGAAAGAATTTAGTTTTTTTCGCCTGATTGCAAATCCATCCGGAAAGTTTTTGCAGAATTATTTTTTACGCTTCGGATTTCTGGACGGTTTATCCGGTTTGGTCGTAGCTTTTATGATGAGCCTCCACTCCTTAGTCGTCCGGGTAAAAATGTATGATTTTTCTAAGACTTCTTAACCCCCTCGGACTGGATTTCCGGGTTTATTATGAAGCAGCCTGGATGATTATTCGGGGGCTGAATCCTTATCGCGGAATCCTTATTTCCGCCTTTCCTTTCAATTACCCTCCGCCGGCTTTCCTGTTTCTTTTCCCATTGGGTTTACTTGCGTATAGGGAAGCTTCGATAATCTGGAATCTTTTGTCGGTTATTTCCCTGGTAATAGCCATCTTTTTAATTTTTCGGGTGGCTTTCCCAACAGGGAAAAAATTATTTTTCCTCATTTTCCTTTTTCTGTTTACGCTTCCCTTTTTCCCGGTTAAATTTAATATCGGAATGGGACAGATAAACAATTTTATTCTGTTGTTTTCCGTTCTATCGCTGTTTCTGTATCAACGAAACCATAAGTTACTCTCAGCGTTTTTTTTAGCCTTTGCCACCGGGATTAAACTGGCTCCGGTAATTTTCGTTTTTTATTTTCTGATTAATAAAGACTACCGTCAGGTTCTCCGCTTCTTAATTTGTCTGCTTGTGGTTTTTGCCCTACCCATTGTCCTCGTTCCTTTATCTTTTCAAACCGACTACTTTCTGAAGGTTTTGCCGTTATCGTTTAATCTTAACGCCAAGGATTGGTATTATAATCAGTCGGTCTGGGGGCTGGCTGCCCGATCGTTTTCGCGCCCCCCGGTTATTTATATTTTTTCCTATTTTTTTACTGCCGTATTTTTAGAGGTAACTTATTGGCGGGGAAGGAAGATCCCGGGGCTTCGCGCTTTGGGCGCCGTTGCCTGCCTGTATTTACTTATTCATCCGATTGCCCTCCAGCATTATTTCGGTTTTACGATTATTCCGTTTATAATTCTCACGGCAGATTTTCTAAAAAAGGGAACTATCCCGGAATGGTTTTTTTTGTTTATAGCTTACTTTCTGACAGCGGTGAATATCAAAAATTTTGCCTCTGTCCCCGCTGAGTATAAGATTATTCTTTCCCATGATTTCTTTGGCGTTTTGCTTCTTTGGCTGCTTTTGCTTTTTAAAGAAAAGGCCGTGAAGATTGTCGGCTGGCTCTGGGTTTCCGGAATAACGGCCGGTTATATTTTAATATTGTTATGCCGCGGAAGAATCTGTTTCTGATTAGCCTGCTGTTTTTAGCGGCCCTGATAAATCTTGTCGGCGCATTTGGTCCGGAACTGGGGTTTGACGCTCTCTGGTATCACCTGACTGAACCGAAGCTCTGGTTGAGGTGGGGAAGGATCGATTTTATCCCCGGGGGACTACTTTATTATTCGGCGATGCCGAGATTGGGAGAGCTTTTATTTATGGGGGCAATGAGGGCGGGGATGGCAGATATCGGGGCTCATCTGATTAATTGGGCGGCGGGGATAGGGGCGGCAGCGGTTACCTATAAAATTGCCCGGAAAGCTGGATTATCTGTTTTTTACTCTCTACTGTCTGTGGTCATTTTTTATGTCACTCCCCTGGTGGGGTGGCAATCGGGGAGTGCCTATGTCGATTTGCTCAGAACTTTTTTTGAAAGCTCGGCCTTACTTCTTGTCTTCTCGGGAATGCCTTTTTTGGCAGGAGTGGCGATCGGTTTGGCAGTTTCCACTAAAATCCTGGCGTTAGAAAGTTTGGGGGTTTTGGGAGTAATAGGGTTTTTGGGAGGATGGAATAAGAAACAGATCACCCATTTTTTACTGCCGGCAATTTTACTTTCGGCGCCGTGGTTTATCTGGGCCTATTTTAAAACCGGCTACCCGTTCTACCCGCTCGGCGCAGGGATTATAAACGAGATGCAGGCGTTTAACTTGAAGATTGGTTTCCCGGGCATTACCGGCGATTTGGTAACTCCGGTTTATTTAATTTTATCCCCGTTTTTCTTCCTGGTCAGAAAACCCAAACTGCTGACCGTCTATGTCATTTTAACCTTCCTTTTTTGGGCGGCTACCGGTCACACGGGGGGCAATCGGTTTTTACTGCCATTTTTACCGGGGTGGGCGGTGATGGCGGCGATAATAATAAGAGAAACCAGATGGGTTAGGGAGATTAGGGGTATCAGGCGACTGCTTCTTGGAATAGTAATCCTTACGGCGGGGGTAAATATTAGCTATCGGGCGGAAGCGAATTTAAAGGTTCTCCCCTATCTTGCGGGTAGGGAATCAAAGACGGAGTATCTTTGTAAGAATCTTGATTTTTCGACGGCCGTGTTTGTTGATTGCGACGGCTGGATGGCAAAAAATATCCGGCCCTCGGATCTCGTCTTAGTTTCCGGAACCCACAATCTTTATTATGTAGACTTTCCTTTTGTTCATGAAAGCTGGTATCGGGGAGAGTGGGTAAATTATATTCTGGTGCAAAACGGTATAATAACCCCGACAACACAAAACATTTTTCAGGGGCGGGAGAGTAAAATAGTTTATAAAAATCCCCTCACCGGAGTGGCCGTTTACAAACTAATGTGAAATTCTTACTGATCGTCCTGCTTTTAGCTTTCCCAATCGGACAATTAGCCCG
>JAJYKY010000038.1 GCA_021788195.1 bacterium
ACAAGGTCGCCTGTTGGCCGGCAAAACTGGCGCTGGGTAAATCTTCCGCCGTCGCACTGCTCCGGACGGCTACCAACGGGTCCTTTTCCACCAAACCCCGCAGACCTCGGAATTTTTTCAGATCCCCATAAGCTTTGACAATTAGTTGGGAAATTTCTTCCGGAACCGGAGCGTGAATAATCAACTTTTTAATATTCTCTGAGGCTTTTTGCAAAGATACCGGGTCGGAAACTTTGGCCGTGGACAGTTCCTTACGGATTTTGGTCGGGAGACCGTTTTTCTCGAGGAAAAACTTGTAGGCGTTAGCCGTCACAATAAAACCGGGGGGCACGGGAATACCGACCTGGGTCATTTCTCCCAGGTTGGCCCCTTTTCCGCCCACCAGACCCACGTCTTCCTTTCCAACTTCGTTAAACCAGACAACAAACTTATCAGTCATAGCGGGAGTTCTTTACCAGTTTTGTTTCGCCTGCCTCAGAAACGACGTAATAATAAAAACCGTGCTTGGCCGCAACCGGCTCATAATCATTAATTTTTTCCGCTGCCTCCTCAGGCGCGGTGTCCTGGGTCACTACCGGTTCGAGACCGGTGTTGATCATTGTGTGGCCAAATCCCGCCGGGATTTCGACCTGGTCCCCGGCCTGAAAATAGACCGCCCGAACATCAGTTTCCGGATTTAAGATTTCTCTCTTTTGCATAAGAAAAAGTCCGGTTCCCAAAAGTACCTGGTACTGTTCCGTTTCGTCGTGTTTGTGATAATGCCCGAAAGTTTTATTAAATTCCCTCCCGATAGTTCCCGGAAGAAGAACCGTTACATTGGGATGGCCGCGGATTGCATAATAAACCGCTTCCGTCGGATTAACCGGAGATTGTTCCAGGACCGGCTCAAGCTCTTTTTCTGTTTTAATTTGGGCTGGCAGATTCATTTATTTTTTTTTCAATTTCCAGAAAAATTTTTTCCGCTTCTCTTTCTTTCTTTGTTTCCAGGTTTAATCTCAAAAACGGTTCGGTTAAAGACGGCCGGAGGTTAAATTTGTAGTCTTTAGTCCAAACCGTTACTCCGTCCAGGATCGAAACATTATTTCCCCTATTTCTATAATAATCAGCAATTTTATCCAGGGCAAGAGCGGAGTTTTGCTTTAAAGGAAAGTTGTGTTCCGGAAATTCATGGTATAGGCCGTCGAGCCGCGAGAGTTCTTTTTCTAAATTCATAAAGGAGGCGATTTCTAAAAACTTCAGGGCGGCAAAAATTCCGTCGTCAATTCCGTACCATTCCTTAAACATCAGGTGGCCGCTGACCTCTCCGCCGAATTCAATTGCCGGATCCTCCTGCATGGCGAATTTAATATTCTGCCCCCAGGAAGGGACAATAACAAAGTCCGTCGTGTAAGCGGCCATTCCGGCCCGGGTATCGAAAGCCGCCTTTTTATAATTTCGGGCAACCAGTCCCAAAATAAAGGCTGGCGGGATCAGGTTACCTTTCCTGTCCAGAAATAAACACCGGTCGCCGTCGCCGTCCCAAATAATTCCCAAAGCTGCTCCGGTTTGGATAATTCTTTCGGCCAGGTTTTTCCGACCTTCTGGCATTAGCGGATTTAGTTCCCGCTCTGATTTCAAATGTTCATAGTTAATATTCAAGCGGGGAAAAATCCGCTCCACGACTGAAGTTAAAACTGTCTGGCCGCTATCTATAATTATTTTTTGGTCAAACTTCAGGTTTTTAAATTTTTCCGCGATCTCCCCAACGTAAAGATTAAGAAAAGAGTCGACTTTTGACGGTACCGGCATCGTTTTCCCGGCCGGTTCATACGGAGTGGCTTCCAGCCTTACCTGTTCTTTGATCCGTAACATTTCACCCTCGTTTAGGGGAATCGCCTTTTCCCTAACCATCTTAAAACCGTTCTGGTTTTCGGCGATGTGCGAGGCGGTTACCATGATCCCGCCTAAGAAATTACCTTTGTAGATTCCGTAGTTAAAAAGCGGCGTGGGAAGTTCCCCGAGATCGGTGACCTTAGAATTAAAGGACCAAAGACCGACAATAACTTCATTTTTTAAAGAAGGCGTTGATTTCCGGGAGTCCCCGCCGACGGCAAAGTTGCCGCTGCCTAAAATTCCGGATAAGGCTCGTCCGGTTCGCCACGCCAATTCCTCATCGACTACCGCCGGATAATCGCCGCGGATGTCAAACGGATGAAAAGCCTTTTCTAAATCCATAAGAGAAATATTTCCAGCTCCCCTGCCAAGCTACCGGGTAATTGACTGGTTTTGTGTTTATAGTCGATCTCCAATAACCGGCGGTATATAGCCGAAAGCTTTTCCGGGCCGAAAGTTTTTGCCTGGCGGGAGACTTTTTCTTTTTGCCATGTTGGTAAGTTATCATAAAATTGCATCAGGCGAAACTGGCGGATAATCATTATAAAAATATATTCGGGCTCCTCGTTTTTCAGACATTCTCGAAAAAGCAGAACCGCCTGTTTACCTTTCCCTGCCAATAAACTGTCTGTTAATTTAAAAATCACCGGTTCAATTTTAAAAATTCTGACGGCTGTTTTCGGTTGCTCCTGAAGTATCTTCTCCAGAAGGGTTTTGGAAAGCTCCTTTTCTTCCCAAAAAACTACCTCGGCGGATAAATCAGACAGGGGTACTTCCAGGCTTTTTTTCCCGGCCAGATAATTTTCAACAATAACCAGTCTTGCGCTGCCGAAAAGCGATTGGGAC
This sequence comes from bacterium, assembly GCA_021788195.1. GTDB lineage: Bacteria > Patescibacteriota > Microgenomatia > JAMCZE01 > JAMCZE01 > JAJYKY01. The sequence continues at coordinate 2,719 of JAJYKY010000038.1, forward strand.
TCAGTAGCCTGGATAAAATCGGTTGCTGTCAGATTTTTCCCTTCCAATTCCACCACTTCGCCGGAAAACTCTGACCGGAGCCGATCCAGCTCCCACCGGCTAGCCACCGTGTTTTCTCCGTGTAAAATCATGATCATCTCTTCAGCTTATATCTTTGGTAAAGTATTTCTACGGTTCTCGGGTTTATCCGCGGCCCGCGTCCCCGGTGAGGAACCAGCCCGCCCGTAAAGTTCCGGGGAATGTGCATCAGCTCATGGATTATCGTCCGGTCTTTCTCTTCTTCTGATTGCCGGTCAAATCTTTCGGCAATCACTTCAATAATGTACCTTGGCTCCACGGCCAAAACCAGGCGCCAGGGAGCCGATAAGGACCAGATCCGCGCAATCGCTCTTGAGGATGAACCCGTTCCCCGCAGGGCGGCAATTCTTTTTCCGTCAATCTGAGGGAAAAGACCCGAAGACAGGACTTTATCAATTCTCTCTTTTATATCCGGCGCGGCAACCCATTTCATCTCATTTAAAAAACCACGAAAGAAGCGTTTTTACCCGAGAATTTACTTCCTGGGCTAAATAAAGCATTTGGTCCACGGGATTAGTTTCTGAGACCGGGGCCAGTTTGACCGGGGCGAGAATATCTGGAGGATTGGCCGGCAAGGGAGCCAGCTGCGGGGCGCCTTTGGCCTTCGCCATATTTTTCAGATCATCAGCAAACGGTCGGAAATTACCGTTTTGATCCACAAAACTGAAACCCGTAAACGGTCCGGACCGGGCATCAAGCAAAAACGGGGTCACGGCGACTAAATTATCATCTGTCCAGATGCGGTTGAAAGACTCCTCATAAAAACGGGCGGCGCTGTTGTCTCCGACCAGATCGCTTCGCCAGCCGGCTTCGGTCAGGAAAATCTTCAAGTCCTTTTTGACGCCGGCATTTTTCAAAAAAGCCAGTTCGTGCCGGTAGCCGGCGACGGAAACCGGGCTGTAGATATTAGGAATCGAGTCAAATCCCGGATTGCCGTAGGCGTGTGAGGCAAAACCGTCAATTTCGTCGAAAATCCCCGGAACCGCCGACATCATCGCGGAAAAATAATCGAATTCATTTTCGGAAGTCGCGCTGTCCGGGGCTGAAGCGTCCATTCCGGCGGAGATCACAAAAAAATCAGGATTAGTCTTGTGGAAAATATCAACAGCCCGGTCTAATACCCGGGCATATTCTTCAGGATAAACAAAACCACCCCACTCGCCTTCGTGGTTCGGTTCGTTGTAAATAACCACATAACGGTTTTTTGTCGGCCAGGGCAATTCCTCTAAAAAATTGGCAAAATCCAGGAGGTCATATTCATTCGGGGCCATCCAGTGGTCTTTAACCGGAAAAGAAGCGATCCGCAAAATCGGGATCAGGT
>JAJYKY010000014.1 GCA_021788195.1 bacterium
GGAATGCTGCCGTCCGACAGAAAAAAGACCAGATCGTACCTTGTCGTAGACATGATTCTTTGCCATCGGTTAGACTGGCCGTTAAAAATATCCCGGACAAAATTTACGCCGGTCAGGTCGAGGTTGAAACGGGTCTTTATTTTTGTAAGATCACGCTCCCCATCCCAGAAAATATCCGTGCTGTCTCCCCTCTTGAGGAAAAATTCGGCCAGGGTCAAAAAATATCTTTCTCCGCCGCCCATGGTCCGAAAATAGGGGTTAAACAAACCAACTTTCATATCTCTTCTCCCGACAAGATTTTCCCGTCCAGTTCCCGGTAAGTTTCAGGGAGAGGTTTTTGTCTTTGCAATTCCCAAAGCCGGGCGTAAACAATAAACAGAGAAAAAGCCTGAAAGATTCCGTCAATAAAACCTTCCGTCCCTCCCCGGATTCCCTGATAGACAATTAATCTTTGCCACATTTCCGAAATTAACACCCGCAGAAGCCGCCAGCCGACAATTGGCGGATGGCCCGCCTGCCACCGAAGTTTAGCTTCGTGCTCGGAAAAATTAACGGTTTTGGCTATCATGGAATAGATATCGCGGTGGGTCAGATGGTACAGGGGAGCTGACAGCCCGCCGATTTTTCCGGAAACCAATGAGGACTCATGAATTTCTCCGTTCCAGCCGGACAGTTTGTCTTTTTTAAACAGCCGGGCAACCATGTCCGGATAACGGTCGCCAAACCGGACTTTTTTTCCTAAAAAGAAGTTCACCCGGCGAAGCTTATAGGCATCATGCCCGGGCCGGGCCAAAGTTGTTTTAATTTCGTCTGCCAAAGCCGGCGAGACCCTTTCGTCCGAATCGATATACAAAATCCAGTCGCCGGTGGCTTTGTCTTTTCCTAAATTATGGTGGTGGGCAAAGTCAGCTGTTTGGTCCCGAAAAATCTTCCCGGTATATTTCCGGACAATCTTTAAAACTTCCGCCGGCGCACCATTGTCAATAACGACGATTTCGTCGGCAAAAGACAGGCTCTTTAAAGCCGCCTCGATATATTCCTTTTCACCGCTTTCATGAATAAAAGTTACGGCTGTCAGCATATTTTTCCGGACGGTAGGCCTTAAGCAAAGACCGGGTATTGGCTATAAGTTCCCCGCCGGCCAGGGCAAAAAGCAAAACCAGGTAAATTATACCGCCAACGGCCCCGGCCGCGATCAGAACAAGGAAATTATTGGGCAGGCGGCTAATAATCCCGAAAACGGTCAGACCCATCACCGCGGCCGCTAAAAACTGGCGAAAGATGTTGCTTAGAAAATTGAAAGCCACGACCTTTTTAACCAGATAAATTACCACAAAGATTGTCAGGGAAACCAAAAACGCGGCGACAGCAATCCCGGTAAAACCCAGCCGGGATACGGCCAGAATGGTTATTACCCAGGTAGCGATAATCCACATAACCATAAGTCCCAGTGTTGTTTTGACCCGACCCGTGGCATCAAGAACATTGACCAGAATATTGGTTAAACCGGCTATCAGGGCTGTTGCGCATAAAAAGTAAAGGGAAGGGAGAGACGGTTCCCATTTGGTGTATTTGGGAATTAGATAAATCAGTTTTCCCGCCATAATTATCAGCATGGTGTAAATCGGAAAAAGAATCGTACTGACGGCAAACAGGGATTTTTCAATGCTTTTCCGGAGCAGGTTTTCATTTTCCCTGATCCGGGAATAAGCCGGGAAAGTTACCTTGGTCACGCTGTCCACCACAAAACGGTAGGGAAAATAGGCCCAGCGCTGAGCCGTTCCCCAATACCCGATTCCGGAGGTCCCGATCCCCGGCAGACCTGACAAAAAAAGCGTCAGAAGGTCGTCCTTAATTACCGCTAAAAAACTTTTCCCCTGGTAAGCTAAACCGTAGGAAAAGAGTTCGTCGGCTTTGGCTTTGGAAAAACCCAAAGAAACCCGCCAGGGGGAAAGCCAGTAGTAAACGGGGAGGCTGGAAAGAGCGGAAAGCAGGGCCGCCCAGGAATAAGACCTGACGCCCCAGCCTTTAAAAGCAAGGGACACAACCACAATGTTAAAAACTACCGCTTCTAAGATTTGCGGAATGACCTGTTTCTCAAAATGCAGTTTTCGTTCCAAAAGGATCGAAGGAATAACTTTGAGCGAGGAGATAAACAGGACTACAGCCAGAATGTGATAAAGAAAAATACCTTCCGGGTCCAGGCCGGCCCGGGCTGCAACTATCGGAGTAGTCAAAAAACTTGCCGCTACTACCGTCAAGACCAGAACTTCCTGGATGGTAAAAGCCACTTTCAGATCTTCCTCGTCCAGCTCATTCTTCTTCTGAACCAGGGCCGCCCCCAATCCCACATCCGTAAAAAGAGTAAAAATCCTGATGGCCGCCGATACCACTATGTATACCCCGATTGCGGTCGGACTAAGAAAAATTCCGAGAAAAAACAGGGCGACGCCGTTAATGACCTGCAGGACCATTGTTCGGCTGACTAAAGCTACTACTCCTCTTATGGCTCTATTTTTTACTTCTTCGTGTTCCATACAAAATCAAACCGGCCACGCAAAATGCTGCCAAAACTGAAATCAGATTTCCCCATTTCCTGACCGGCGTGTCGAGAAAACGGCCGTTTATCGCGTGTCTTCCCGGCGGGATAAAAAAGGTTATCAGTCTGAGCTGATTATTATCATCAATGTTTGTTTCTTTGTTGTCAATCAGTACCTGCCAGCCGGGAAAGTTCACCGTGTTAATTTGTAGCCTTGCTCCCATCGCTGAAGTTCCCTCAAAACTAAAACTATCCGGCAAAAACTTTTGTTCCCCCAGGGACAGATCCCCGCTTATTACGGCAAGTTTTTTCCGGGGCAGATTTTCATAACCGGTAACGGCCGGAAGGACCGGGCCTTTATCGGTCAGCACCACCTTTATTCCCCGGGGAAGATATTCAAAAGATGTTGAACTGACATACCATTTTATCTGCCGATCGGACGTCAGGCTACTGTCTGTCGCTGAAGTTAAAAACTCCCGCGGGGTAAACAGTTTCGCATTTGGCCAAAGAAGGGCCGCCGCCAAAGCCAAAAAGATCCCGCCTTTTAACAGAGGATTGTTATAAAGAAAAAATCCGGCCCCGGCCAGAAGGGAAGAAAAAAGAGCGGCAAATTCCAAAAACCTCCAGGGAAACTGCAGATACCATAAAAGGGAGAGATGGTCCCAGAGAAACCGGGAATAATCGGTCGTCATAAAAACGGAGAAGGCAAACAAGAATAAACCCAAAATCAGAAACAGAGCCAGCGGCTTTTTCTTCTTAAACCAGAAGAAAATAGCCAGAGGGAATGAGACAGCCGCCAGGAAGATATGCAGTTTCCCCAGCTTAAAAGACATCCCGTCAAGACAGCCGGCAACCGAACCGCCGAAACCCCACGGAGAGTTCCACAATTGTGCCGGACAAACAAAATGAATTTTGTACGAGGCCAGATTGGTAATCAGCAGCCGGTCAACCAGGGTATATTGTTTTTCCCAAAGCGACGGCAGCCAAAAAAAGGCAGTTAGAGCAAAAGAAACTAAAATAAATAGTAAGCCATGAAAAATTAAATAAGGCCATTTCCGTTTGTCGCCGTAAACCAGAAAGATGCCCACGCACCAGAGAGCCAGCAGTCCGGCAAACGGCAGAAAAACCAGGTTGTGAGTAATCATAAGAAAGGCCAGAGCTACTCCCGTCCAAATTGACCACTGCCGGGAGTTTCCTTTAATAGCCTTGTAGGAAAAAAGCAAAATCAAAGGCAACCAGACAAAGGAAAAAAGTTCGGCCAATGCCCCCCGGACATAGGCGTCAACCGCATGATACGGAGCGTATACGTAAAACAGAGCCGAAATAAGCCCGCCGGCCCGGCCGAAAAATTCTCTGGATAGAAAATACATGGTTAACCCTGAACCAAAAAGAGCCAGAAACCAGACTGACTTTGTGGAATTAATAAAACCCTGATTAAAGAAAAGGTGGATCGATTCTCCTAAGTAATAGGAAAGCGGCGGGTAAAAATTAAACAGCGGATAACCGTACCCAAAACCCAGGTCAGCTACCCAGCGAACCGGAAACTGTCCGGCCCGTAATGACTTGTCCAGTTGTTCCAGCCGGGCCACCTGCTGATCATCATGCATGGTAAAAAAACCGGGAGACAAAAGCGGCCGCCAGACAAAAAAGGTCAGGATAAACAGCAACCCCACGGAGATTCCCGATAGAACCCAGGTTTTAGACATTCAATTATTTATCCCTAATTATCCAACAGTCGGCTTGCAAAATCCAGCTCAATCCGGTTTAATTTACCTAATTCAATGGCTGCTTTCCTTGATCTGCAGTTCTGGGCATTCTTTTTGTGGTTTTGGGTTGCGGTTTTTATTGCTTTTTTTATTCCGGGAAACACTCTCCTTCGTAAATTCAAACTCGAAACCTTGCCTCAAATCACCCTTTCCGTCTGTCTGGGCATAGTCCTCTGGGCTCTCCAGGGATACTTATTCGGCTACCTAAACTTGAGAATCTTAAGTTACGGCTATCTGGCACTCTTTCTTATCTGGTGGTTTTCCGGAGTAAGAAATTTCCGGTTAAAAATTCCGTCCTGGCCACCCCTCAAATTTAACAGAACAGCCCTTTTTATAATCTTTGTCGGGGTAGTTTTCCAGCTTTCAGCCGTCTGGTTTATCGGCCGGTATACCGAAAACGGCCTCTACTTCTGCTGTCGGGGAGTTCCGGATGACATTTTTCACCTCTCTTTAACTTACGAACTAACTCAAAGGTTCCCGCCGGACGAGCCGGGGATGTATCCGGTCCCGGTTAAAAACTACCATTATGCCGCCAATCTGGTAATGGCAGACACCATCCGGGTGTTCAAACTGCCTTTAATGCCGACGGTTTACCAGTATTTTCCCTTCCTTTTGTCTCTTCTTTTGGCCTTTACCGCCTTAAGTTTTGCCCGGTTATTAAACCTGTCCCCCCGTTTTGCCAATTGGCTGCTTTTTTTCCTTTATTTCCACGGCGATATTATTTACCTTTTGTTGTTTCTCCGGGGGAAAGGCCTGGATTTTTCCGTCACCATTTTCGACGATGCCACAAAACTTTTAGCCGGGCCAACCCGGTCTTTTTCAATCGTTCTTCTTTTTACCGGACTGTCGTTTCTTTTTCTTTGGCTTAAAGGGAAAAAAGCTGTTTTGGGAATAATTTCTTCTTTGGTTTTTGGCAGCCTGATCGGTTTCAAAGTCTACACCGGAATTTTTGCCCTTACCGGCCTGGGGTTTCTCGGTTTGTATTTTTTATTCAAAAAAAACTGGCGCCGTCTCTGGCCGCTGTTTCTTGCTGTCTTTCTTTCGCTGGTAATCTACTTACCGGTCAACGCCGGGGCCGGCGGGATCAGCTTCAACGGCCTCTATCGTTTTGAAAACTTTCTGGCCCAGCCGGCCTTCGGCCTGCAAAATTTGGAACTGGCCAGATTGAACTTCTTAAACCAGGGAAATTATTTACGGGCTTTTCCCTACGAACTTCTGGGAGCTATTCTTTATTTCCCTGTTCTGTTCGGAACGGTCCTAATCGGTATTTTCCAGACCAGAAAATCACTTTCCGCAATTCCTGCCGAAATTAATATTTTTCTGATCGGGGCAGCTTTCGTTACCGGAACCGTCGGGTTGTTTTTTGTCCAGGATGTCGGCGGGTTAAACAGCGTCCAGTTCCTTTTAAATCTCTACTTCATTTTCGCGATTTTCGCCGCCCTTTTCTGCGCTTATGTTTTGCCAAACCTCGGTCGCAGAAAATGGGCGATTGTGTTTCTTCTCATAGCTTTCACTCTTCCCCGCCCGGTTCATGAAGCCCTGGAAAACTTCTTGTTTGTGTCCCGCCACCAGGGCTATACCATTTCCAGCCAGGAACTGGCCGGACTGAACTTTTTAAAAAAAAACACTCCGGCCCAATCATTGATTCTCCTCAGTCCGGAGTTGGCTAAACAGGAAAACTTAATGTATGTCAGTTTTTTAACAAATCGCCCCGTTTATCTGGCGGGCTATATCGGAGTCCTTTCCGACCATCAGGCTTTCGGAGCCGCGAAAAGACTGTTAATAGATCAGGAAATTTTCACCAGTTCGGATGCTAATCTTGTTTCCCGGCTTCTTACAACTAACCGGATAAATTATCTTTACCTGTTCGATAATAAATCGTCCTCCTTTAAGGGGAATCTTTTTACCCAGGAATTTATTAACAATAAAGTCCGGATTCTCAAAGTAAATTAGAAGTTCTCGGAACTCTTTTAATTATCGTTGTCCCATCCTGCATCTTTTGCCGCCAGACAGTTACGAAATCTTTTGTTGGAGTCCGGTAATTGATAAAGTCATTCTCGATTGCCGTGGTCGTTGAAGGAATAATCAGGTAATAAATCCGGACTGCCGAACGGTCTTCGGACCGGGAATGATTTTTTCCGAGCCAGGAAAAAAGATAATCGTAATCATAAGTATATATTGCCGGCGCATAGGCATAAACTTTAAATGGCGAACCGCCAGCGTTCGTGTAAATTTTATTCACGATTAATTCCTTCCCTGCCAGGGAAGGAAAAGCATAAGGGTTTCCGGGAAAGCTTCGGAAATAATCCAAGCCGTTACGGCCAAGAAGAACAAACACCCAGAGCGATAAAGCCACCAAAATAATTTTGGATTTACCGGCCGCCCAGCCCAGCATCAGAATAATAATTGTCTCCACCCCGATAAAATGGTAATCCCAGATCGGATTTCGCGATGCAGAAAAAATCCGGAAAACGGAAAATAAACAGATAATCCAAAACAGAAATATGCTTCTTTCGCCGACGCTATCAAAAAAAGTGTGTTTCCTGATTATAGAAAAAGCCAGGATAACGGGAAAAATCGCCCAGATAAAAATGGTCTGTTGGGGAGGCAAGGATAATATCTTTGCCGGAAGATCCCTGAGTTTTTCCAGTATCTGAGTATGGGTTAACCCCATCTGGCCGACGACGGCAGAGTTAAAAAACAGGGATTTCTCCGCCGTATCCAGAAGGGCTCTCAACTGGTTGAAGCCATGACGCGATTCAAAAAGAATTGTGGGCAAAAAAGCCAGCGCTACTCCCAGCCCCATCAGAAAAAAACTTAAAGCCAGATCGGTAATGAATTTGCGAGCCGAATGTTTTTGTTTTAATTCGTCCAACACTGACAAAAGCATTTGCGTTAAAAATACCGCGACTAAAACACCAAGGCCAAAAGAAAAATGGAAATTAACTATCAGCCCGGCGACAAAACCAATCGGCACATAAAAAACCATTGCTCTCTTCGGAACTTCACCTTTAATCCCCAACAGTACGGACAGTAAAACGAAAAACAACGGGGCCAGGTGAGGATTCCAAAGAAAAGTCGTGTAAGAGTTAAAGGAGAACCAGAAGAGAAACCAGAGAATCCAGGGAACATAGAAGCCCCAAATCTTATGCAAACGCGTCAAAAGAAGAGGGAAAAAAATAAAATAAGGAACCGTCAGAACCGTCAAAATAACCAAAACCGGATCCCGGGTGAAAACCAGAGGAACACTTAGAAACCAAATCCAGTAAGGACCGTAAAAAATCCCGGGGATACCGGTCGGCGGACCAATCAGGGTCCATTTATGAAGATTGCTTACACCTAAAAGGACATCCCTGGCCGGATCGTACCAAAAAGGAATGCTACCGGTAAAAAGGTTTCTGAGGGATACGGAAAAAACATAGGTAAAGGCCAGAGCGATAGTGATCCAGACGGGAATTTGCCAGGGGATGTCAGCGGCTAATCTTTTCAGCTTCGCCATAGTCTTTTAATAAATATTAGTAGCATTGACAGAGAAAGACCAACAAGGCTGACAAGATCAGCAGCCAGCCGCCACCAAGTTTCCGTAAACTTTGTCTCAAGGGTATGCTGTCCGGCCGATACTAAAAGAGTTGGTAGGCCGCCATCTTTATAATAAAAACCCGTTTCTTTATTATCCAGATAAACTTTTATTCCCGGAAAGAAGACAGTATTGATCCGGACTTTACCGGCAGTTTTCATGGACAATCGATCGTTTGAAAAAGCACTCCCTTCCCCGGAAAGGATTTCTATTTTTTCCGGCGGACGGTTTTGGGGATTCTCAGTTATCCATTTCGGCATATACTCCCCTTTTACCGTCGTCGTGTCATCATTTGTCAGATAAAAGCTTTCGTCCCGGACAACCGGATTTACCTTCAAGACCGGCCAACTAACTACCACCATTAGGAAGATTGCCGCGAGAGCCATAATCGGCTGTTTCCCTCCATGCAGTAAATAAGCCAGAAGCAAACCGACAGCAAAGACGGCCACTGACAGGAAGCGCCAGGGAAACTGGACCAGTTTCGGAAAAATTCCGGTCTGCCAGAAAACTCCGGAAAAAGATGTTGTCAAAAATAATCCGAACAGAGCAGTACCTAAGAGAAACAACATTTTCCATTCTTTCCTGATCCCAATCAGGACTGTTGAGGTAAGAATGATCAGCAGCATTCCGGGCCCGATTAAGGAAAACCAATTTTGGCCATCAACGAAATAATTGTTAAAATCAGCGACCGTTATGGCGGCCATTTTCGTAAATCGCAGATCGTAGATTGCCGGAAACCAGAACCAGCTGCTGGCCGATAAAGAAAGCAACCCGAATAATAAACTATTTACAATGTGCTCTTTGGAAAACTTCGACTGAAATATTTTCAGGACAATAAAAAGAAAGATTACCGGAGTAAAGAGAAAGGCGATAGTATTATGGGAACAGATCAAAGCCGCGTAGGAAAGCGCCGCCAGTGAAGAAAATTTCATTTGCTTCGTTTCAAAGGCCCGGATCAGAAAAAGAAAAACAAGTGGCGGAAAAATAAAAGCAAACGACTCCCCCAGTGAGCCCCGGGAGTAGATATCAAAAATCCGGTACGGGGCCCAAACGTAAAAAACGGCCGCAGCTACCCCCGGCCATCGACCCCATTCCTTCTTCGCCAGTTCGTACATAGTTACCGCCGAAAGAACCATACTTAACAGGAACAGAATTTTTACGGAGTCGGAAAAAGAAAACCTTAAAAGGTGAAAAAATTCTCCGGCGTAAAAAGGTAATGGGTACAAAAAATCCGGAACCGGATACCCATAACCATGGTTGAGCGTTTCCAGGAACCTGACCGGAAACTGGCCAGCTCTTAAGCTCTGGTGAAAAGCCGCCAATCTTATGACCATCCATTCGCCGTCATCGGAAAGAAAGAAACCGGGTCTTACGAGCGGAAAAATAAGGGGGCCCATCAGGGCGAGGAGCAGAAGTAAATGTTTCCAGTCTTTTCTCATGGGCGCTTGGCAATTTTTGTCTTTCCGATCATTATCAGAACTCCCAAAAAGGTTAGACTGCTGACCAAAAGCCCCAGACGAAAACTTAACGGATTATAAGTGAAGACTACCATTTGCCGCCCGGCACCAACCGGCACGGCCCGGAAAGTATAATCCGCCCGAAGAATCGGTGTTTTTACTCCATTAACCGTCGCTCCCCAGCCGGAAAAATAAGTGTCGGAGAAAAAAAGGAGTTTGGGTTTGTCCGACTGTGTTTCCACTACCACTCTGTCCGGAGAAAAATGAACAATCCTGGCTGAACCGGAACCGGAAAAAATCCGACGGTCCGGATCCTTCTCTAAAATTAAAGTGTTTGAAAGATTAAATTTTGGATCATACAATGTGTTGAGAATCGCCTTTCCCCGCCTGACAACATAGTTACCGGCAAGAAAAACTCTCGGCAAGGCAGTCTTGCGTTCGTAAACCTTCCATTTTGTCAGTTGCCAAACCAGCCGGTATCGGTCCGGAGGAAATTTGGAATTATCCGGCTCCCAGTCTTTTTTGTAATTATCGTCTTTATCCAAAACAAAACGGACACCCAGAAGATCAAGTAACCGGTTTTCATAAAAGCTGTTTCCGCTCTCCAAACGGGCATCAGATCTCGGCAAAATTTCCGGAATTCTTCCGTTTACCGCTGAAGCAATTAATTCTCCGTAACGGCGGACATACAAAGAATCATACCCGTCGGGAGCAAAAACCCGGTAATAGGTTGCAAAATTTGTGTCCACGTAAGCCGTCCCGGATCCGAAAAAGCGGTTTTCTCCCGGCTGGTTTTTCAAAAACTCAAAAACCGGATGGTTCGGAAAAACAAATTTTTCCGGAGTGAACGGCTGGAATTTATTAAAAAAATAGGTTGTCTCAACAACGGCTATTAAAATAAGCCCGCCGGCAAACAGTTTTAAAAAGCGTCTAAAAAATCCGGATAATGTTAAAAAACTGAAAACCAAAAGAAAAATTACCAGAGGAATAACCAAGTTGTTTCTCGTAACGCGGAAATTTGCCGTCGGATGAACGATGGTCGCAATGAGAGTAAAAATAATCACCGCACCGGGAATTATTAACGGCCAGAGTTTTGCCAATGAAAGCCTCCCTTTAGCTTTCAGCCAAAAGTCTAAACCGAAGGCGGCTAAAACTGCTCCGGAAAATTGGGTCAGAAAAATTGCCCGGCTGGCATTGCTGGAAGAAATAACCGGGATACGGGAATAAAAAAGCAGGTAGGCCAGGGGGGTGGCAGCAAAAAGAACGCCGATAAGGGCCCAGACCAGAAAGAACTTTACCGTTCGGTTTACCCGCGCTAAGCTAACAGACAGGAGGGTCAGCATTAAGGTTACCAGACCAAAATATGCCTGGTAATTGTCATAATCAGTCCCCCAATAATTATTCGTCGCGATGTTCCCGAAAAAATCAGGGGTTAGAAAGGTCAAAAGATACGGTGGAGGAATTATCGTTGCCGGAAACAATTTGGCTGTGGCTGCCCCTTCACGCGCTGATTGCAAATAAAGCTCCGTTGAAGGTAGGAGCTGAACAGCCGAAAGAAGTCCACCGACGACAAAACATACAACGATATCCTTTAAGGAAATCCCGCGAAACAGCATATACGCTAACAGTAAAACCGCGAAATAAACCAATGTCTGGATATGGCCGCCGAAGGCAGAAAAGGCAAAGAGTAGGGAGATTAATAAAAGAAAGGGCAGCTTTCGCTCCTCGGAATATTTATTTACCAGCCAGAGGCAGAGCGGCAGAAAAACTACCGTCTGCCAATGAACAATCAGCTCCTGCCAGACCCAAAGATAAGAGAGGTTCATGACCGCCACCGCCCCGAAAGCGCCGGCAATCCGGGATAACTTAAGTGACCTCAAAAAAAGATAGGTAAACAGGGCAAATAAAAGCGGAAGAATTACAACCGGCAGAACCCAACCCCAAATCAGAGGCAAAAATCCGTAAAGTAAATTCGTCGGAAAGAAAACAGCCGACTGAAGATTGGCCAGAAGAGGCGTTCCGGAAAAATTGTAGGGGTTCCAGAGCGGAAATTTCCAGTGTTTAAAATAAAGAACAGCCAGTGATTTCCAGGGATACATCTGCCGGATGGTGTCGGCGGCGATATATTCTTTGTGGGTCGTCCAGGAGTTGTAACCGGGAAAACCTCCGCCGTTCCAGGGAAAGAAAAAAGACACCAGCAGGTCGCCGGGAAAAGGCAAAAGTCCTTTAAAGTAAAATTGCCAGAAAATAGCAACACTGGCTGCAACTATAACCAAAACAACCCAAAGCGACGGTTGCCTGACAATATTTCTAATTAATTTTCCGAGTTTCATTCAAAAGTCGCTTCAAAGTTCTTTTTTATAAGAACAGCTTCCTGCGAAGAAACGGAACTCTCCGGCGTAAGTGCCGACAGCATTTCTAAGTAAATTTTATTCCTGTTCGTGTCCAAATTATAGATCTCCATGGCTTTTGAGCCGTCGGACCGGAATGTTTCCGCAATCTTATCCGCCCAGACCGGTTTCTTGCAGTACTCCCAGAAAACCGCGACATCGTAGCGGCCGGTGAGCAAATCATCCGGGCTAAGGCAGGGAGATTTTCGGAAGGTCAGACTGTCAATTTTAAAATTGCCCGAGAAATATTTTCCTTCCTTGGAAAAGCTGGTATTAAGCACGTTTATTTTGTTGAAAAAAAGATAGTACATATAGGGCCCGTTATATTCCGAAATTACGACCTTTTTCCCACTCCGGACATAACTTCTTAAGTCGTAAGATAGGCTTTCCATCTCCGTTGTCCGGCTCTGAACGGAATAGTGCCGGACCGGCTCGTGGACGAAATATTGGTGAAGAAAATACGCCAGTTGCCAGATCGAGATGATTATTAGCACCGTAAGGAGCGCTTTAGCCGCCCGCGGAAAACTACGAAGAGTTGCCACCAAACCAAAGGCTGCCACCATCTGCCAAAAGGGAAACATAAAAACTGCCCGTAACATGTCCGGAGTAGCTTCGTAAGTTACGGCCGACGGCAGAGGCCCTAATAAAAGAAAGGCAGCAGGTAAAAGGTTTAGCGGCCGGATTTTTTTATGGATAAAAAACGAAATTGCCAGGATTAAACCCAAATATTCGACGATAGTTACCGCTCCGACGCCGGGAACATTGTACCGGTCGGGCTGGGATATTTCGGTCAGCATCGGATTGGGCGAGAAAAAAATCAAATAACGGTTAAAAATATCCATTGAGTAGCCGACGATCTTATTATGAAAAACTCTGGAAGCAAGAATGTTCTCCCCGGGTCCGTCTTCCCGGATTTGTTCATCCAAAGACCGCTGGACTTCCGGGTAACCGAAAACGCTGACCTGGCGAAATCTTCCCTGACCGAAAGGAGTAGGGAGGAAAAATAAAAACGGAAAAATAAGATAGACGGCTACCGGAATTAAAGACACAAAAACAAACCGGCGCTTGGGACGAAACTCAAAATAACAAAGAGAGATGGTAATGACGGCAATCATCGGCGACAAAACCCGGGAAGTCTGGTAAGTAAAATAGCCAAGAAGCCAGAAAAAATAAACCGGAACAAGGTAGGCCCCTTTCTGCTTTTTAAAAGCCAGAATCAGAAAAATCACGGCGCAGATTTCCCACAACACATCGATATGTCCGTCAGTCGTGGACCGGGAGAAAATAATGGCAATCGGAGAAATAGCCAAAAGTGCCGCTGAAACCAGAGAAACTTTTTCGTCGCGGAAACACAGTTTTGCCAAAAAATAGGTTAGTATTATTAAAGCCGTCCCGGCGAGAGCGCTGGGAAGTCTGGTGGACCAATATCCCAACCCGAGTATTTTTACCAGCGGAACGGAAAGGTAGCTGATCAGGGCCGGCCGAAAATCCCCGAAAGAATCAATGTTGATCGGCAAAAACTCTCCGGAAATATTTTTTCCGGTTTGGGAAATTAAAAAGGCGTTGTAGCCGGCCTGGGCTTCATCGAAATGCAAACCGGCCGGCACATCAGCTAATTTTACAACCCGGAGAGCCAGGCCAATAAATAGAATAGCCAGCAGGACAGCTGTAATTTTGTTTTTCATGGTTTTTCGTTATACCACCACTTGACCGTTAAGTCATAATAATCCCTGGCCGTTACCGGTTTCCAACCGGCCGAAAGAATGGCTTTTTCAGAAGCTCCGCTTAAATCAGTTAAATCGGAAGTAATTGCCGGAAATTTCTCGGCAAGCCGGGAATTTTCCTCCGAAGTGGGATGCGGTGATGATTCAGGGTAGAGACAATCACTTTTATGGTAGCCCACTTTAGTTCCTGTATCACCGAAAAGTTGATTAAACTCCAGATAAACCGCTAATTTTTGGGCCGCCACCTGATAAATTTGTTTACAATAATAAACTTCAAATTTATTTCCCGGTTTTTGTTTTGAAAGATCCTGCATTTCCGAAAGGACGATATCCCCGGGCGGTTTTTGGAGAATTGACCCAAGTTTCGGAATATTTACAAAACAGATAAGAATTACTAATCCCAAACCGAGAAATTTCAGCCGACGATTCTGCCATAGCCCGTAAACCGTCAGGGCCAAAAATAAATATAACTCCGGTACCAGATAAAAAATATAGCCGACATTTCTTTCGCCGCGATAATATCTCAGCAAAATAAAATTAAGAAAAAAGGCGATCAACAGAAAAGTCAGTGTTTTCGTTAACTGCCGGGATTTAATCAGGTAAGCCGTCGTCGCAAAAAAAGATCCGATTACCACTCCCGCCAGGACTTTATTTATCCCGAAAACCGTTGCAACGGCCTCCGGCCAGAAATCGCGAAGATAAAAAAGCCAGCGGTTCGGCAAATATATGCGGTATTGGGCAATTAAGTAATAATCAAGAACGTTCCGGACAGTAAACCAGTGATTGTTCAGATCAAAAAATAACAGCGGCAAAAAACTGATAAAAAATCCTACCAGACTAAAACTTAAGGAGCGCCGGTCCCGGAGTTTGGCCAAAAAAAGAAGACCCCAGAGAGGAAGAAGACCCAACGCCTGATAATGCATATTAATAGTAATCCCCAGACTTAAACCAAAAAGAAAAGGCAGTCCTCCTTCCGGTTTTTTAGTGTTAATAATCTTCGCGAATAACCACACAGTCAGGGCCGCAAAAGGCATGACTAAAAGCCCGTTTCCCATGTTCGCTCCGCTGGCCACCTGCCAGGAAGAAACGGCGGCAAAAAAAGCAGCGATTAATCCCAGCTTCCGGTCAACAAAAGCTTCGCCGGCTTTGTAAAGAAAATACACCATGGCTACCGAGGCGAGCCCCATAAAGATCCAGGGAGCAAAGTTGTTATTAACAATTATTCGCGAAACAATCAGAAACCAATAATACCAGGGGCCAAAAGTAAAAGGCCCGGCCGAAGAAAACGGTCCGGTAAGCGGTAACTGCCAATTTCTGGCTCCGGATATCGCCACCAGCATGTCGCGACTCTGATCACCGTCCATTGGGTTGCGAAAAGGGAAATTCCAAAACCGCAGCATTGCGGCAAGCAGTAAAATTGCCGGCAGGATAAGATTTCCCGGGTCAGACAGCCATTTTTTCAATCGGCTAAATTCTATTTCCATGCGTAACAATCGTATAAGTCATTGGCGTAATACGGAACTATCAGATCAGAAATTCCCAGCATTTTTGCCGCGGCTTGGGCAATATCAGCGGCTGCCGGATTTAGCGCGACAAGCCGGGATGACAGGTAACCAACTGAGAGATTGCGGAAGTGCGGACGAAAAATAATCTTTTTAAAACCGGCTTTCGATAGATATCCGAAAGCCGCCTTTTGACTGAAAAATACCCGGTGCATTTCCATATACCAGGACCAGTGGTTTTTCCATATTCTGGCCAGGAAACTTTCAGGATCCACGGTGGAAAAGGCAAACACTCCACCGGGTTTTAAATAATGAAAAACCTTGTCAATTTCGCTTATGGGATCAGTAAAATGTTCGATGACATCCCACATAGTAATGACATCAAAAGCATTCGCCCTGAAAATTCCTTTCTCGAAAGGTTTACTAATTAAATTTATTTTATAGTGTTCTTTTGCGTAGGCCGCTCCCCATTTGTTGGGTTCCAGCCCTGTTGCCGCCCAACCGCTGTCTGCGACCAACCGGACAAACAGTCCCGTATTGGTACCCACATCCAGAAGCTTGCCTTTTGCAGGATAAATTTGTTCCAATTTTTTCAGATAACCTTTAAAGGTGATTTCCCGAGCCTTTTGCTCGGCGAAATACAAAGGGTCCTCGGCCACTTCATAATAAGTGCTGATTTTCTTTTGAGAAACAGTATCCTCTGTATAAATAATCCCGCAATCAGGGCATTTAACTACCGGCCCGTGAACCCCAAAACCGCAATTGGTGCAGGTGAACAAGCTGGAAGTTTTCCTGTTATTTTTCCTGGTAGCCGGATATAATAAGGCTACTTTGTTGCCATGACAAAAACGGCAAGACCTTTTTTCCATTTTCCAAGAAGTATATCAGTTTTCTTTTTTGTCTTCATTACTGCTTTACTCCTGATTCTTTACCGCGATGTCTTAACCGGAAAAAAAATTGCTTTCCCTTCCAATTATCTTGTCCATTTCTATTCACCTTGGTCGACACAGAAATTTCCCGGCTGGGAGCAGGGTATTCCCAATAAACCAATCGGCACTGACCAGCTCCGCTTTTTCTACCCCGGAATAACTTTTTCTCTGAGTGAAATCCGAAGCGGACGGTTGCCTTTTTGGGACCCTTACATTTTTTCCGGCAGCCCCCATCTGGCAAATTTTCAATCGGCAATCTTTTACCCGTTTAATTTGATCTATCTTTTTTTGCCTCAGACAGCGGCGTGGAATTTTCAGGTCATTATCCCCCCGCTTTTGGCCTTTATTTTTTGCTACCTTTACCTGCGGGCCATCTCTTTGTCAAAAATCGCCGCCATGTTCGGCGCCTTTGCCTTCGGTTTTTCGGGATTTATTATTGTCTGGACCCAGGAAAATTCCGTTGTGGCCCAGTCCGCTCTCTGGCTACCGCTGATTTTATACGGAATCGAGAAATATTTACCCGGCCGAAACCCTAAATATTTGCTTTTAACCTGCCTTGCCTGGACAACTTCCTTCCTGGCCGGTTATTTCCAGATCACTTTCTATCTTTCGGCTTTTCTTTTGCTTTACATTCCGGTCAGGCTCTATCAAGAAAGAATCAAGAATAAAATTAGCACTCTTTTAATTATCGGGTTCTTTTTCCTCCTGGCCATGGGTCTGAGCGGAATTCAATTGATTCCCTCTTTCGAAGCCTTTTCCCAATCTCCCCGGCCGACAGTAAAGATCAATAAAGTTTTTGATACTTATCTTCTGCCGGTAACGTTTTTGGTTCACACTTTAGCCCCGGATATTAACGGGAATCTGGGGAGCTACAATTATTTCGGCCAGGGCTCATATGACGAGACCATGCTTTACATCGGACTTATCCCTATGGCGTTTGCCGCTTTTGCCATACTAAAAATGAAGCACCGCCCGAATGTTCAACTTCTAACTTTCTCGGCCGCTTTGTCCTTTCTCTTAACCACCAATCTTTTGTTTGTCCGTAAATTTCTGGAGTCACTTCCTTTTCTTTCTACTTTTCAGCCCAGCCGAATTTTTATCCTGACAACTTTTGCTTTAGCGGCTTTAGCCGGAATTGGAATGGCTCTCTGGAACGACCTGGAAAAAGGAAAGGACAGGAAGAAA
Organism: bacterium; assembly: GCA_021788195.1. GTDB lineage: Bacteria > Patescibacteriota > Microgenomatia > JAMCZE01 > JAMCZE01 > JAJYKY01. Next base: position 17,070 of record JAJYKY010000014.1, read on the forward strand.
CTTTGGTTAATTGTAACCGCTTTCATCTTTATTCTGATAATTACGGATCTTTATTTTTCCGCTGAAATCGTCATGCGTTACCTTAAGCTGGTTCGCTTTAATCCGTCCCCTGTTAAGCCGGTTTTTATCTGGTATAAAACCAACGAATTTGTCGGTATAAAAAATACCGTTCTGCCGCTTCTCATGCTCGGAATATTCTGGATATTCTTGCTCTTCAGGCGATTGTCGCGATACGTCCTGTTTACCGCTTTTGCTTTAACCGTTTTCGGCCAGTTCTATTTCTTCAGTAAATACCTCAATCTCGGTGAGCCGCAGTTCCTTTATCCCGAAAACCCCGTCTTTTCCTATTTAAAACAAAAAAAATCTTCACCTGACCGGTATCTGGCTTTCGGAAAATCAATTTTTGGAAACTTTGCCGAACAAAAAGGCGTTTATTCCCCGGAGGGTTTTGACCCGATCTTTTCCTACCGTTATGGACAATTAGTTTTTGCGGCCAAAAACTCCGGAAAAATTACTTCGGAAATCCCCCGGATCGAAGTCACTCTAAATGAATTGGGCGACCGGGAAACGGTTGCCAGCAATGCTGCCAGGCTTAGACTAATGTCTCTTTTGGGAGTGAAACACATCTTTTATTACGATGACGGTAAACAGACGGCGTCCCCTGCCGCTATGTTTCCGGGAAATCTTTTCCGGCCGGTTTCCCAAAACGGCCAATGGTACACTTATGATTATGTAAAGGCTTTGCCGCGGGCCTTTTTAGCTGACACTTACGTTTTGCAGCCGGACCAGCAAAAAGCGGTTAACCTTCTTTTTAACCCGGCGTTTAATTTGGGAACGGAAATTATTACCGAAGAGCCCCTGCCAATCCAAAAATCAGAAAATCAACCATCGGGATCTGCTGTTATCTCCCGATATGAACCGCAGAAAATCACCATAAACACACAAACCCCGGCGCCGAAAATCCTGTTCCTCTCCGATAATTTTTATCCCGGCTGGGGGGCAACAGTCGATAATCGCCCGACAAAAATATATCGCGCCGATACGGCTTTCCGGGCAGTGGTTGTTCCTGCCGGATTTCACACCGTAACCTTTTTCTACCAACCGGATTCGTTTGTCTGGGGTCTGAAACTGTCAGTCCTTTCGGCCACCGTCTTTTTAGGTTTTCTTTTTTTCAGCCTCTATAAATATGACCGAAGACCATAAACCGTTCGCGTTACTTTTTATCTTCACCTCTTTTACCATCCTTCTCGGCCTGCAGTTTCGGTGGTTTCATCCTCTTTCCGTAGATATAAAATACTATTTCTCCGTTGCCGACTATTTTTTTAACCACGCAAACTTAACCGGGGTAGGCCACCCCAATATTGATTATCCCCCGGGCGCTATTCTTTATTTTCTCCTCTTAAGCTACATGCTTCTGACCGGAGTCGGCCCGGCAGCTATCTGGCGAAGTATTAATATTAATGTCACCAAAGAAGTCCATATTGAATCTCTCCTCGGAACCGTCTTAACAGTGATTGCTCACTTCCAATATCCCGGCCTCCACAATATCGAGTTTGTCAATGAAGTCCAGTCCCTGACCCCGCAAT
>JAJYKY010000015.1:0-2063 GCA_021788195.1 bacterium
GAAAAATACCAGAATTGTATCTTGCCAAAAAAGTATGAAACTCCCGAGATTAACGAAGATCTCGCTGAAATTCTCGGAATAATCCTCGGAGATGGAGGGATTACGCATAACCAATTACGAATCACCCCAAACAAACAAAACGACACAGAATATATTGACTATGTTTTCAATCTTCTTAATAAAATTTTCCGAGATATACCCGCCAGACATTACTATCAGAATGTCTGTAACTTGATGATTACCGGCGTAAATTTGATTAAATTATTTGCAAAACTCGGAATTTCAGAACACAACAAAGTCAAAAGTCAGGCTATCGTGCCAAAATGGATTAATAAAAATCAAGCTTTTGCTATAGCCTGTCTTCGTGACTTAAGGGATACTGACGGTTGTGTCTACTTTCATCATCATAAAAGTAACCACGGAAAAGAGTATGTCAACATCGGTTTAACCTTTTTCCAATCGCTCGCGTCCATTAGTTAATTTTGTAGCTAAAACACTGTTACGACTTGGATTTACTGTAAAAGTAAAACCATTCAATGTTTATATATATCGCACTGGTGAGGTGATAAAATACGACCAGGTCGTCGGATTCCATAACATTTATCAGCATAAAAAACTCGACAAATATTTAAGGAAGGGTGCAGGAGTGGTTTAACTGGCAGACCTGGAAAGTCTGTGTGGCGGCAACGCTACCATGGGTTCGAATCCCATCCCTTCCGCCAGTTAGGAAATGAAGTCATTGGCTCGCCCGCTACGCGGGCTCGCCAGCCGTTTTTCGGGGAAATTTCAAGCCGTTTTGAATTCAACATAAAGTTCGAGCCGACATTTTTGAGAAATGCGCGGATTTGCGTTTTGTCGCCTTGCGACAAAAGAATTTTGGTTTGGCTACTCAATAAAATCACTTCTCGCATCGGTTCGAGCCAATTATTTCCCTTTTGTTCAAAATCTCTGATTTCTTGCTCAATATCGGCTTTCTCGTTGAGTAGTTTCGATTTCTTGGCTTGATATTCTTCTTTCGCAAAACCACTTTCAATGTAAATATCGAGAAGCCGATCTATTTTCTGTTCAACTTCCGCTTTTCGGGTTTTCAGATTTTGAACAAAAGAAACGCCCTCGTTTTGGATACTCGCTTTTTCGCGGTCTAGTTCGGCAAGCATATTGTCCCGCCAATCGTCGGGAATAGAAACTTTTTGAATGACGGACTTCATCTGTTCAACAAGTGCCTCCTCACGCAGATACTTTTCATTACAGGTTTGCTTTTTCTTGGTGCAACGGTAATAAATGTGACCCTTCTGGGTTTCGGCGGTAATAAGACACCCGCACTTTCCGCATTTCATAAATCCCGAAAAAACAAACTCGTGTTTTCGCTTGCGTTTCTTCTTGCCGCGATTATTCATTACTTGTTGAACGGCATCAAAAAGTTTCTTGGAAATAATTGGCTCGTGGCTTCCTTCGTATAGCTCGCCGTTGAAACGGAAAGTTCCATAGTAAAAAGGATTTTTGAGCATTCGCTGGACACAGGAAGTTGAAAGAACATTGCCTTTGTAGCTGTCCATTCCCGTATCCGCCAAAAACTGCTTGATATTTTTCAGGGTATTGCCGCCGGTGGCGTAGAGTTCAAAACACTTTCTCACCAATACAGATTTTTCTTTATCAAGGTCTATACTCTTTGTTTTGGAGTTGTTGAGATAGCCAGGCAGCGCGAACCCGGGCCATATTCCTTTTCGCAGTTTTTGGCGGTGGCCTCGCTTGATATTCTCGCTCAAATTGTCCACATAGTATTTGCTCTGGCCAAAGGCAATGTTCAGCATAAATTTCCCTTGTGGCGTGCTGTCAAACCAAAATGTGGGAAATTTGAGGTCTTGGATTTTTCCTGTGTCCAGCAGATAGATAATCTTTCCGCCGTCTATGGAATTGCGAGCTAATCTGTCGGGGTGCCAAGCCAAAATTCCTCCGGCTTCTCCGGCGCAAATCCGATCGAGCATTTCGGCGAAAACTTTTCGCCCAGGTTCTTTGGCAGTTTGCGCCTCGCTTAGCGAGGCGACGATTTCAAGTTTTTCTTT
>JAJYKY010000015.1:2163-17079 GCA_021788195.1 bacterium
TTTCAAGTTTTTCTTTGGCGGCAACAACTAGATTTTAACCAAAACAGGATTCTGATTTGAAAATTTAATTTCTTGCACGTTCATTAGTTTTTCTTCTCCGATTAGGTTAGTTACTTTAACCTGACCGCTGATTGCTGTCGGCAAATTTCCGGACCAAAGGGCGTAGATAATTTTATTGCCAATCGTAAATTTATATTGGCCGTTGGCGATTTTCTCAACTTTGGAAAAGCCCGCCAGTTTCTGATTGACTGTTTTTAGCGCGGTAAGAAAAAGCCGCGGTTGACCATCGGTATTAAATGCCATTGAAGAACCAACGATACTATTATCGGGCCCGACTAAATCAATAAAAACCACTTTGGCGCCATTGGCAAAAGCCAAGACAGAATCCTTAAAATACAAAACGGCTTGAGCGTTCTCACTTAATTTGGGTAGAACTCCCCCTTGATTTGGCTGGATATTTTTATTGGGGGCTTGACCTTGTGGTGGTTGACTTTGATATTGTCCCGGGCTTCCGCTTAGCGCACTCCCGCCACAATCCTGCGGACACGCATTAGGGTTTGCTTTTTCAAACGCATCGCAAATCCCATCACCGCATTTGCCGCTAGATGGCGACTGATTCGGAGATGGTCCGGATTGCGGCGGTTGTGTTAGTAAATTCGTCTGGGTTTGACCTGGTTCTTGAGTCGGCCCGCCAGCCATTGGTGCCGGTTCGGAAGGGGCACCCGAATAAATGCCGAACTCCGTTAAGTATAAAGGTTTCCTGCCGCCATTTTTATCCATCAAATTATTATAAATTTTCAAATCTTCCTCGAAAGCGGCTGAGTCCAACTTGGCACTCTGACTGCGTTCTATATTGTAATGAAGATTAAAATAATCAATATATTGACCGCCGCCAAGCTCAAAAAAATTAGTCCAGAAATTTTTCTCACCGTTATTGGTATTAGCAAATCCCGAAGCACCGCCATTGACCACTTTGGCGGAAGGATCCGCCTTTCTAATAGTTTCCGATGAAATCTTGAGCAAATTAAAATAAGCTTTCGGATTATTTTGATAACCGCCGTCAGGACTATCTGGTTCGTTGGCGATTTCCCAAACGGAAACCTTGCCTTTGTATCGCTCAACTGTTTTCGTTAAAAAATTTTCATATTCAACAAGGTCGTTTGGCGGGCCGGCTTTATAGTCATAATAGGCAAAATCTAATGCATCTTTGTTTGTCTGGGCACCTTTCTGGTCCCAACTGGCAAAGGGCTGGATAACAGCAGAGATTTTCACGCCAGCGTTTGATGCTCCTTGCGTATACATATCGGTTAAGCCCCAGTCAAATTGTCCCTTTTGGGGTTCAATAACATTCCATGTAAAATACCCGAAGCTTCCCCGATCAGGAGAAAAACCCGTGGCTTTCACAAGTTTTGTACGATCTTGAATGAGTTTTTTCAAATTACTTAGAAGTTTTTTATAGGCAGTATCGTCTTTTCTGAATTCAGTCCAACCCCCTTGGATAGCATCGGACATATCCATTGCCGCTTCGTTTATATTAAAAGCGATCATCGTTCCGAATAATGAATTTGCATTGACAATAGGAACAGCATTAATGGCGGGAGCGGTGTTAGATGCAGTATTTTGTTGCGGCGATTTTTCGACTGATGACGGAACTGATAATTGTCCAATTGGTTGGCTAAAGCGCTTAACCGTCACATACGCACCCCCCAAAACTAAAACACCTACAATAATTGCGATAAGTATTGGAACTTGGATAAATCCTCTTTGGTTCATACGTGCTTTATAAGTCAATTAACTTTATTTCAATAAATCTTCAATAGAAACGCCGAGGGCTTTCGCAATCTTTTCGACCATAAGCACAGACGGTGTTTTGATAACTCCGCCTTCAATCTTGGTAAGCGAAGTATATTTAACACCCGACTTTTGGGCAAAATCTTCTTGCGAAAGCCCTAGTTTCGTCCGGCGTTTCTTGATATTTTCGCCAATATTGTTTTCAGTTGCCATACTTGCAGTATCTTGATAGTATGAAAGTGATTTGATATACTTTCATCATCATACTATCAAAATTTATGATTTCTTTCAATTCCGTAAAGAAAAGCCCGCTTCTGGCCTTCATAAAGTTCGGGCCGACATTTTTGACAGGTTCTTTGGCAGTTTGCCTTTCCGCTCCGGTTCAAGGCGAGGCGGGCGGAAGGGGGGCGTGGGGGGAATTCCGCCCGCCGAACCCAGCCAGTTCCGTTCGGATATTTTCAAACAGACACCGCAGCAAATCATTCGTTATTACGACAACCCCCCTTGTCTACCCTGAAAGTGAGATTCGAACTTCGTAGTTATTTTTATTTACGTTCGTGCCATAATTAATTAAGAGATACATGAATGAGCGCCGTGGCAATGTAATTATTATTATTCTTGTTGCCCTGGTTGTTGTCTCGACTTCTGCCGCCGCTTTTTTCTTCTGGTAGACACAACAGAAACCTACTGCCGAGAATCAATTAACCCAGACACAACCAGTTCAGCCTGAACAAGCAATTCAAAAGCAGAGCCAACCTTCACCAACTGTGACCAATATTCAACCTGACGAAACAGTAAATTGGTTAATGCACTCTATCCCTAAATATGGAATCTCGTTTAAATATCCGCCAAGCTGGTTATCTCACGAAAACACTAACGCTTTATTCGGAATATTATTCACCTAACCGTCGAATTGGCTAAAGCTGAATATATGAAACCAGAGCCAATTGGACAACCACATATTCGCTTTAACGCTGTCGAAACCACTGACCATAAGTATCTTTCTTTTTACCAAACTACAACCGTTACAGGTAACGCCAGAGTGGCCGGCCTCACCGCCCAAGTTCGCGAATTTACGTCCCCAAATGAACAGAATAGATTAGTCGTATTCACAAAAAATGACGTCACCTATTATTTTGAATCAAGAAATTATCAAAAAGATCCCAATCAAAGCCAGGTCTTTGATCAGATTCTTTCAACCTTCAAATTCTCTACCCCCTAAGTCATTTATTTATCGAGATTCGGGATAGAATATTCCTTAACGGCAGGAAGAGTGAAAAAATAGACTCAGCTACTCCCCTAGTAAAGTTAACAACTTCTTTTTAACAATTTCCCCCGTGGCTAGATTGGGAAAGTTATAACCAGATTTTTGGGCCAATTCGTGGCTGACTGCGGAAAAATCATTGATCGTCAAAATTAGCGCCGCTTTGACTTCCCGCTCGCCGTAAGCCGGGCTGCTGTCTTTTAGGATTTTTTGTCTTTCCGAGGGGATAAATTTCTCCACCTGTTTGTAAGCCTCTAAAAGAAGAATGTCCGGGTCGACAAGATATTCTGTCAGGCGGACCAGCGCCGTCGATAAAATCATTAGCGCCCGTCGCGCGTTGTAAATTTCCCCCTTTTTAAAATATTGGGCCGCCACAATCGCCATGTACCAGAAATCCGAAATTTTTTCTGCAAACTTCGGGCCAAAATCGATTTTCTCCGGTCGCTTGTCTAACAAGAATTGCAATTCCCCGTTTGTTCTGTCGATTAACACCTTAACGGGCTGTTGCTTAGGGCGATCAAAGGCGGTCGCCATTTCGGAGAATTTCTTGACCGGAATCTCCAGTCTTTGCAGATTGGCAAACACCGTTGAAAACCCGGCCCACTGGTTGTGGTACGAGAAAATCACCGGACCTAACTTTCGGACAATTTCCGGCAGCTCTTTTTCAAATTCTTCCCGCTGGTTATCCTGAACAATAACATGAGTATCAATATCGGAGTCCTCGGTGGCCGTATAAATTGTTTCCCGAGCCTGCGAACCAAACAAAACAAATACCAAAACCTCAGGTTTTTTCTCCAATTCTGCTGTTAAATCCTTGACTATTTGGCCTGCAGAAATCTCATCAGCCATCCGTTTAACTTTACCACAAAAAAACGCCGACTTTGGCCTCTGTAACAAACTTAACCTATCTGTTAGAATCGTGATCGACAATGTCTAAAGAGCAAAAGACAAAACCGGAAAACAAAACCTCCCGGCCGACGGCCGACAGGAAAACCTTTCGGGAAATCTGGCTCATTCCCCTCGACCCGACTTTAAAACCCAGATCTGAAGAGTCCCATCGACAAACCCTTTCGGATATTAGCCCCGAATCTCTTCTACGCCGCTTCGATTAGCCGCTCGATTATTTTTCCGAATCCTTCAGGAACAACAATTGTGCCTTCGGGAAGCTGACCTAGGTTATTAACCCTCCAAGTGCTGGGGACCCAGATTAAATGCCGGATCCCCGCCTGCCGAGCGGCGACGATATCCCCCTCAATACTGTCTCCGATTCCCAAAACTTCCTCCGGCCCGACCCCAAACCTTTCTACTCCGACAGCCCAGCTTTCCCAATCTTTCGGCTTGTCAATCTGGGCTAAAATCACGTGTTCAAAATATTTATTTAACCCCAAAAACCGGAGCTTAAAATTCGTCCAGTCTTCTTTGGCGTGGGTAACTGTGCCGATTCTCAAGCCTGCCGTTTTAAAAGCATCCAGGGTGGTTAAGGCCCCTTCTTTAATTTCCGGCGGGGTCCGGTAAATGTCTTCGATAATCGACAGCCGGTTTCGGCAAATCCGGCCGCCGTCAAGACTAAATTTCCGGTCCAGATTTTCGACGACCGTCTGCCACCGGCCCGGATCAACCGACCAGCGAGTGTGGGCTTCCTGATCTTCTTTGTTTAAAGCCGCGGCAAACTCATCTTTATTTAAAATCGGAACAACTGCCGCCACTGCTTCGACAAATTTTTGTTTCTGGGCAATAAAAACCGCCGCCGTACTGATGGGAGAATCGTCAAGATCAGTTAAGACCACCCGGACCCCGGTTTTAGCTTTCCACTCCCGAAGGCGGGAAACCTGATCTAAATATTCGCACGCTCTTTCAAATGACATCTTTGGTGCTCCCGGCCAGAGTCGAACTGGCATCACAGCCTTCGGAGGGCCGGATTCTATCCATTGAACTACGAGAGCCTGGCGGAGGATACAGGAGTCGAACCTGTTAGGGATTACTCCCAATAGTTTTCGAAACTATCGCCTTGCCGTTCGGCCAATCCTCCCAGGCGCTCCCGCGCAGAATCGAACTGCGATCAGAGGTTCCGCAAACCCCTATTCTTTCCGTTGAACTACGGGAGCCATGAGCCGATTTTACCATTTTTGAGGCCGTTACGCTTGTTTGGAGCTTTTTTCGGAGGAGAATTTTTGCACCAGCCAGTCGGAAGCGGTGTCGGCGAAAGTTTTATGGGGCGCCTCCACAAACGGTAGGTAATCCGACAGGACGGTTTTGATTTTTTCCTCGCTGGTATTACCCAAAAGCATGGCCAGTTCGCCAAAAAGCCCTGCCTTACCGGAGGTAATCTTCAGCATCCGCTCGGCCCCTTCCCCTTCAAACCAGAATTTATCCATTTCCTCCCAAAGATAGCTGTGGTTCATAGAGGTGATCCCCTCGGCCGTAATTTTGTGCTCTACCTCTTCCGGCGGGGTTTTAGACAAGGCGTAAACAAAAAAGACCGCCGCCCAGGCCACAACAATCAGCAAAAATTCCTTCATAAACAGAAAGACGATGGAAAAAAGGATGGCGACGGCAGAAATCGTCGAGAAAAATTCCTTGTCGCGCTTTTTAAAAACTCGGCTGGGGGCGCGCCAAACCAATAGGGTTTCGTTAATCGGCCGTTTTTCGGTCGCCGCGGCTTTTTCGGGGACCTTTTCCATAAAATCCAGTATAAAGACCTTCGTTTATTTTTTCAATCTGCGGAACACTCCTGTCTGGGAATCCGGTATCCTTATAATTCCATTGGGGAAATAAGACTCTATTTCAAAATTTGAAAGGTAGCTAATATTTGGTTTACCATTACGGTCCACGGCGTGGCGTCAGTGTCAAAACCGATAGTTATACCTAATTGATTAGCTGTGTCAGATAGCGGAATTGAGATTTGAATAATCTTATTGCTAGCAGAGTAGGCGAGATGAGCAGTATAGGACTTGTTCCCTACGACGACCGGTTGGGTAGGATCCTCCTTTCTTACAAGAACCTCGTTATGGTCCGTTATATCCATAATGACATTATTGCCAGAATTATAGTTATCCATATTGAAATTAATGTCAGTATCTCCTGATGGGCCGATTGGATTTTCTGTCACCGTCTTAAATTCTGGGGGATATTTAACACTAAATTTTAGCTTGTTGTTCGTATAAGTTTTCCAGTTAGAAGTGGTGTTAGTTAGAACCGGGACTGTTGTTGATGGTATCTTCGCCGCTTTTGGAGAAGAAGGTGGTTGGATTGGCAGGATGACATTCTGGATATTTTGTTGTTGATTTGTTTGCTGACCCCTTATATATAAATACCCTGTAGCTGAAATTGATAACAAAGCCAGAATCACTAACACTACGACAAATAGAATATTTCCTTTCTTAGCCTCCATATTTAAATAGTAATCCTTAGGCTAATAAAAATACAATAGAAAGCACCAATCATACATATAAAAGGTGAGGAGAAATAAATTTGCGGAGGATAGAGGGGTCGAACCTCTTAGTCCTTGCGGACACTGGTTTTCAAGACCAGCGCATTACCGTCCTGCCCATCCTCCGGATCCTGATGCTATTTTACCAAAAAAGCGGCCCTTCCTGAATTTGGAAACATAAAAATAATGTTTCAAACCAGAAAGGGCCAAATCGATCAGATTGGCTTGGGCAAATTGCCTCTTTTAGGCAAATATGACAGAACTTCACACCACGGGCCGGGTAAGATTGCCGAGGGTTGGACTTGCAGGAGTTTTTCGAAAGTCAGTTTGTTTTTGCGATACAACGCCATGGCTTTTTCGTTAAGACCGATACTTTCCGACCGCAAAAATTCCTCGTCGTCACTCCCCCTCCAGCCGTACGGAGATTTCCGTAGAATTCGGTCAATACGGCTTTTGGTCTCCGCAATGTCGACTTCGGAGAAACGGACCGTACCGGGCGGAATAAATACTTTGAGGACATCTCTTGAGCTAATCGGAAACCGTTCCAGACCGGCGGCTAAAAACGCGTCCAAGACCCGGTTTCTGGCCTCAATAACCAGTTCCGCAGTCACTGTTTCGCCGAGCATGTTCCGCAGGATTTTCGGAACCTGTCGGGCCCAGAAGTACATAAATTGCTGGTCCGTATCGGGCCGGAACGGACACAAAAGCTCGCTTTTTTGGGATTCATAGACCTGCCAGACTTTTCTGGGACTAAGCACAGCGCCTCCTTGAATTTTTTGATGATAATCCCTCGATCTGACTTTTGGTTTACTTACCCGTATATGAAGAAAAACACGACCAAACTCGCCATTGAGTCGGGTGTTTTTCGTTGCCAAAGTGCTCTTTTTCTGATCTTAGTAAAGAACTCTTCTGAAGTCAATGACTATGGGGCAGCCTTAAACGAAGCTCTTTGCTTTTAAGTAAAGAGCGGAGTGTGGAGATGGAGGGAGTGACCCCTCGTGTGAAAGAGAAACTTCTAAACTTCTACAAGCGTAGTCAGTTCTAAAATTTCGGAATAACCGTTCGGGCTGACAAGAAAATTATTCCTACAATTTATCAAGCTTTCCCTGCCGTCAGAAAATTACCCTGGCGGAGGCGCATCCCGGCTAATTGATGCTTCCAAAGTCTCACCGGAAGAAAACTTAGGAAACAGCGTCGTTACGCTTTAGGCGTAAGCGAACGCAGGTGCGTAGTTTGACCTAGCACTTATCTTTGAAACCATCTTTAACGAAGCAGATTTCTTCTTCGGCTTGCCGTTTTCAAAGTTCAGTTCCGTCGATTCGTACATCCCCAAGACTAGATTTACAGTTTTCAAACCTAATGTTTGCCACGCAAAATCTGTTCCACTTCCCGCTCTTGTTCCCGCTTTTTAATTTGTTCCCGTTTGTCCCATTTTTTCTTGCCTTTCCCCAGACCCACTTCGACCTTAAAAATATTGCCTTTATTATAAATCGCCAGGGGGACCAAAGTCAAGCCCATAGTTTGGGTTTTCGAAGCCAAACCGAGAATCTCAGCTTTGTGCAGCAACAACTTCCGAGGCCGGGTCGGACTGATTTTCTCTGCCGAATCCTGATAGGGATGGATGTGGGCATTTAGCAGGTAAGCCTGACCGTCTCTGATGTGGACAAAAGCATCGGTGAGAGACACTTGGCCGGCCCGGACACTCTTAACCTCCGGGCCAAACAGGTCTATCCCGGCTTCAAAGGTTTCAGCAATGTCGTAATTAAATCGGGCCGATCGGTTTATAATTTTCATAACCCGATTATACGTGAATCAACTGTTTAATTCGATTTTGGATTTTTTCTTTCCGAAAAGATGTCTGGCTTGCAAGCAGAGCGGAAATTATTTATGTCCGGAGTGCCGGGCGAAACTTAAACTCGTCGACCAATACGTTTGCCCGGTGTGCGAAGGCCCCCAACGGCACGGCCGGACTCACCCCCGCTGTCAATCTACTCTGAGTTTGGACGGCCTGCTGTCCGGTTTTGTTTACGCCAATCCCTGGCGGCAGGCAATAATTAAACTTAAGTACCGGCCGTTTGTTTTTGACGCTGCCGAAGAAATTACCGGCCTGCTTTTAGCCAACGAAAAATTTACCGCCGAGATTAACTGGCTGCTGGCTGATTTATCAAAAACAAATGTGGCTATAGTTCCCGTCCCGCTTCACTGGTGGCGTTTTCAAAAACGCGGCTACAACCAGGCCGAGCTGACGGCAAGAATTTTAGGCCGCCAGTTCAAGCTGCCAATGATACCCGATTTGCTGGTCCGGGAAAGGTACACGAAACAACAAAGAGGGCTGACTTTGGAACAGCGCCGGAAGAATATTCTCTCCGCCTTCAGATTAAACGAAAAATCCCGCCGGACAGTTCCCCAAACCGTTTTTTTAGTCGACGATATCTGGACAACCGGAGCGACCCTGCGAACCTGCGGAGCGGTTTTAAAACGGGCCGGGGTCAAAAAGATTTATGCCTTAACCCTAGCTCGATAGATGGTATAATTGCGCTGCAAGGAAGGTTGGCTGAGTGGTCCAAAGCGAGGGGTTGCTAACCCCTTGAGCCGCAAGGCTCGCACAGGTTCGAATCCTGTACCTTCCGCCGAACAGGTTCGGCTCCGCCCTTCTTGCTGTCTTCGAACACTCTTAAAAAGCGCCTTTACCGATTTTCCTTATCGTCCCTGCGCCTATCATTGAAACTTCCGTTTTTTCCGGTTAACATATTAATAAATGACCTTACCCGTCAGCCTGACCACGTTCAATGTTTTGGGAACTATTTCCCTCTTTCTGTTCTTCCTTCTGATTTATCTCTGGTCCACCTATAACGAACTGGTCACGAAAAAGAACCGGGTCAGGACTGATTTTGCCGATATCGACGTCCAACTTAAACGGCGCGCCTCTCTGATCGATAATCTGGTGGATACGGTTAAAGCTTACGCTAAACACGAAGAGGAAACTTTCGAAAACGTGGCCCGGGCCCGGTCGGCTTTGGAATCTTCCCGCGGCGCCCGGCAAACCGCCGAGGCAGAAAACGCCCTTACCCAAACTCTGCGCTCTCTTTTTGCCGTCGTCGAAAACTATCCCAAACTTCAGGCCAGCGAGAACTTCCAACAGTTGCGGACGGACTTAAAAGAGACGGAGAACTCCATTGCCCATTACCGCGAGGAGTATAACCAGACTGTCCTTTCCTATAATAATTTAGTCCAGACTTTTCCCAACCTTTTAGTGGCCGGACTTTTCCGGTTTGAATCGGAAGAACTTTTTCAAGCCTGATTTTTATGTCTACCTTGCACCGGGCCCGGATTTTCTTTCTTCTTTTTTTACTGGTCTTTTTTTTCATAACGGGAACAGCCGTTTACGCCGGGTGGCAGTCGGGAGAACTGCAAAGAATTGTAATTACCCCCCTAAAACAGGCCGCCGGCAATCTATACCAAATGTACCGGGAATCAGTAAAGTTATCTGAAGATTTCCGGACCCCACCTGCTGCCAGTCCGGAAAGTTCCGCGGCTACCCCGTCATCACAAAACCAGCTGAATTTTCAAGTCGCTCCCCAAGCAACAGATGCTGCCGGTAATGTAATTTCTCCCAATCAGTAGCGTTTAGAGACCTAAAGTATAAATTTGGCTTCCGGAAAAAAGGTAAATCTTTTTTTGGGTTTCGTCCACTTCCACAGCGGTTACCGCAAGATCGGGTTTTAACCGGTATTGGCTCAGGTATTGGCCCTTGTTGTCGACAACCACAATCCGGTGGTTACCTTCATCCCAAAGATAAATATTGGCAAAGGTATCCGAGGAGAGAATCTCTGCCGGTTTTGAAAGCGGTTGGTCTAACTGCGAAAGCCCCCACGAATCCTCCCGGCCGGAAACAAATTTGGCCACCTCCCCCGCTGACGAGAGAACGTAAATGGCTCCGTCGATGGACATATCGGCAGCCCCGGAGAAATCGGGTTTAAGGTCGGCGTTTAAGTAGGGCTTAATGTCGGTAAATCCGGCTTCGGTAGCAATATATTTCCAAATCTGACCGGCCCTTTTATCCAGAAGGTATAAATTTCCTCCAAAGGCTGACATCCCGGCAATTTCCTGCCAGTGACCGTCCTTTTTTACCGCAATTTCTTTTTTGTTCGTCCGGCTGTCGAGACGGTAGATCCCCTCCGGCGTCCAAACATAAACATAATCCCCGTAAACGGTTAAAAACTGGCCGCCGGTAAATTCCGGACCGCCGCCGATAATGCTTCCGGCCTTGGATTTTTCGTCTATCGCCAAAACCGCCCCGTTTCTCCCGTCAAGTACGTAGATCTTCCCGCCGGAAACAGTTGTCCGGGTCACATTAACCAAGTCTTTCAGTAGTTTTAAATCATAAAAGAGAACCGGATTGGGAGTATAGATATTTGCCGCCGCCAAGTTCTCCTTATCGATTTGGGCCAGAACAGCTTTGGCCCGGACCACTTCAGAATTTTTTACCTCCGGCCAGTTAGCCCCGTAAAGACTTACCAGAACCGCCGTGAGGTTACTCTTAGCGTCGCTTAAAGTACTGCGGGCCATACTGTTATCCAGATTATAAAGTGATTTAGCCAGGTCAATTTTTTCTTGTGCGTGACTGATTTCCCGGCCAACTGCCGAACGGCGCTCGTTGTTTTGCTTTTGGTAAAGTTTGAAGCCGGAAAAACCCACCAGAAAAAACAGCGCTACGGCGGCCATAACGGCGAAAATCTTTTTTCGGGGCGCCGGAGGAGTACCCGTTGACAGATAAATTCCCCGTTGGGGAAAAACCTCCCGGATTTTTTTCCTGAACCGGATTCCGGCAGCGGAAAAATTTGGTTTTGACCATTGTTTTTCCGAAACAGCGGCTTTGGGAGCCGTCTCCTCAGGTTGGGTTTCTGTTTTCCCGGTAAAATCCAAAATTAAGGCTGCCGCCCGGGCTTCATTTTCTTCGTTGTGGAGAATAACATTTATGGCATCCTCCATATTTTCCAGGTCGCTGTATAGCAAGTGTTCCGAAATTCGGTCCGGCGGGACTGCCCGGGTAAAACTTTCGGTAGTCAAAAATATCCGATCCCCGGGGCGAAGATACCCGGAAGCGGCGCAGACAACCGGAAAAATTTTCCCGTTGCGGCGCAGTTTAGCAGCCCCTTTCCCGATTGACGCTACATAAAGAATATTCCCGATAATGACCATCAGACTCCCGGAAAAAACGATCTCGTTTCCCAAAGTATTTTTCAAAAAAACCTCGGTTTGGGACAGAGTCTTTTTTAACTGCGGCAAATTGGAACCGTTTTCTTGGGTAAAATACTGTTCCCTTAAAAATTCCAGGAGCTTTGGCCCGGAAAGATCTGCCAAAGTTTTCTCCTGAGTACTTACCTCCACGACCCCGAAAAGTTTACCCCGAAGATTATGAGTCGTCTCGTCTTCCGCCCGGGTTTCAAACGATAGGGAGAAAGCCCGGGGAACCGGGTTCCCGGAAATCTTAACGGCGCGGGCAGTGAATGTTTCCATTTTTTAAATCAGGATAACTACCAGGATAAAAAGAATCCCTACCGCCGCCGCGTGTAAAAGTGAAGCTGTCCGCAGGGCCGGTACCACCTCGGTTTTAAGTATCTGGCCCATTAAATCAACCTGCCGGACAATAACTAACGACAGAACGAAATAAAATAAAACCAAAACCAGGGAAAAAAGTTTGACCCAAAGCCAAACATTAAACAAACCGCTGATTAAATTTAAGGCGTCTGGAGTCATAGGCTGTCTTCTCCTTTGTGTCCTTCATCCTGCATCATTTCTTCCAGTTTCTTAGCTACCAACTGGGGATGAGCCACCCGGCTGAAGTCAAAATTCGGTTCCTCTCCGGCCGTTTCAATATTCACATCGCCGTAGTCAAAAATCCCGGCAAAGACGCCGCTTTGAGTCGAGCTGATATCCTGAATCTTGGTAATTAAAGCCGACGAAACTTTCCGGTAAATAACAGAGTACCAGTCTGTGTCCACCACCCGTTCGTCAGTCACGATGTAAACATTGAAATACCAATACAGGAAATTCAAAAAAGCGTAAGTAACCGTTCCTAAATACCAGAACAAGATAAAGGCCATTTTAAAACCTGTCGGCAAAGGCGGAACAGTCCCGGTTAAGAGCAGCGCCGAAAAAAGAAAAAACGGAAGCAGCAGGAAGGCAATAGAAGCCAAAATCCAGGGCAAATTGGTGATCGGGTGCTGACGAAGTAACAAAACCACTTTTTCCTTATCCTCTTCTCCGGAAAAAGAGACCCCGACCGGAAAGGCGGCAAAAGCCGTTAATTTTCCTCCGGAAACATCGCGCAGCTCGGTATCCACGGACGGTACGGAAGCAACCGGTGCCAAATCTGGCTTAGCCGGCCCCGTTTTTGAAGGTTGATTTTTTGCCGGCGGGATTTCGGTTTCCGTTTTGGGGTTAGTATTCAAAGAGATGCGCCCGGCCATATTAAGACGCCTCCATTTTACATCACTTTTTCTCGATGTTAAACAGGGCGGAGGCCAGCCAGATTTCTCCCGGAGCCCGGGTATTAAAGACCATTCTGAAATCGCCGCCGTTAATATCCTTTCGCCCTTTGTCCGTGTCGAGGTGCACCGTGGCGGTATACCCCCCGTTGTTATAATCCACGCTGATATTATCTACTGACGAAACGGCATCTCCTCCCAACTGACTGCGAACCTGGTCTTTGCTCCAGGTATCCGAATTGGCTTTATCCGTTTGAGATAAGTGGGTCAGAGTACCATGATCCTTTTCATATAAAAGGACCGCGTTTACAATATCGACAAACTCGTCTTTAGACAACCACGGACTGCTCCGGGAGGCCGAATAGGATTTCAAACACCGCGGCCGGTAGCACCCGACATAGAAAAACGGGGAGTTGGCATATTTTGTATTTTCGTAAGCATCGTTCGGCCAGCTGCCGCCGGACGGAACGTCTTTTATACTTTGCAGGTACGGGTGACTTCCGGAAATCGTGTATCCGCCGTCACTGGCGGAATAAAAAGCGTAAATGGGACTGCCGTTTTGAATCGCTACCCAATTTTTTGTGTCGTCCACCGCTCTGTCCCAATTCCCCCCTTTATCATACCCCAGATAAACCTGGTCGCTTTCCGACGGTTGGATGCACCTTCCGGTAGCCGCCACGGCCAACGCGTAGCTCCGGGCCGCTACCGCCTGAGCCTTGAGCGCTTCCTGACCACCCTGATCACCCCAGGAATTGGGCATTTCTCCAATCCCCTTCATGTATTTATCAAAATCTACATTCCCGTAACCGCAGACATTAATCTGGCCGGGTAAACCGTAATCTTTTTTAATGTCGATTCCGGAGTAATAAGCGTGGAGAATATCTTCAGCATTCTTTCCGTCTTTAGCCCGGCCGAAAGCCCCGTACTGGCTCATCCCCATCCGGTGAGGAATCCCAAAGGAAAAGCCGGCATAGGCCGGGGAAAAGCCGGGATTATAATCCGGCCGGGCATTGGGATCATCCGACGGCGCTACATTCCCTACGGATGCTGAAAAAACGCCGCCGGTTTTCTCGGCCAATAATTCCTGTTGGCGGGCGCTTAAGGTTCCGACGGTCTGATTAAGCTGCGACTGGTAACTTTTGGCGTCGGCCACTAATTTTTTAATCGGCGCCAGAGTTGTTTCTAACCCTATTTGTTTAGCTGCCAGCCAAGTCTGGGTATCCTCAAGTTTTTTCTTGGCCGAGGATAGGTCGTTTACGTCCTGAACGATATTGGTAATAGTTTGCTTTTCCCGGTCAATTAAGCTCTGGCGGTAGCCGAGATTGCGTAAGGTCCCCCCGAGATCCTGGCTGGTAAAAAGGGCCGCCAGTAAATAAACCACGTCTATCTGGTAATCTTTTTTGTAGAAGGTCCGGACCGAAGTTTCTAAAACGGCTTCCCGGCTGGCCAGTTTATTCTCGCTTTTATCAATTTCCGCCTTTTTTATCTGAATCTGATTAGTCAGGCTGGCCACGTTAGCTTCAATGGCGGCAATATTGTCTTCCAACTCGGCAATCTTTTCTTCGTGGGGTTTAGTCGCGGAAACCGACATCTGCAACAGTTTCTCACACTCGTCAATTTTTTTCTGGCACTCGTCGGTACTCCCGCAGTTAGGATTACATTCTTCGGCATAAACCGGAGCAAAAAAAGCCGCAATAAGCAAAACAACCAGAAAAATTTTGAGCAGACGAAGCACGTAAGTATAGTATCACACCGCGAGTCTCTTATGAAATTGTTCCATAACTTCGCGGGAAAGGTTCTGCGGATGAAAGAAAGCAGCACCCCAACCGACCTTTTCGTTAGTCATCTTGGGTTTCATATAGAAATACTGCAGCCAAAAGGCAATTGTTTCAAAGGGTATTAACCAAAAATTTCCAATTTCCAATTGCCAATTGCCAATT
>JAJYKY010000039.1 GCA_021788195.1 bacterium
CTGCCCGGCTTGGAATCCCAAACCCGCTTAATGCTGGGAAAATACCTTGAATACCGGGTAACGGAAAAAGTGTAAAATAGTCTTTAGGATGAAATTGCCTAAATTTTTACCTTGGCTTCTCCTTATCCTGACGGCTATTCTTCTTATCCGCCTGCCCAGCTTTTTTGAGCCCCACTGGTATGGCGATGAGGAAATTTATCTGGTTATCGGCCAAACTTTAAGGCGGGGCGCCGTTTTGTACCGGGATATCTGGGACAATAAGCCGCCGGTTTTATATTTAATTTACGCTCTCTACCCCACTTTGCTTTGGGCCAAAATCTCCGCCGCCGGGTTTGTTCTGGCTACCGGGGCCGCAATTTTTTTTCTGGCGAGAAAAATTTTTGCCGATTTTTCCCGGCCGGAATTCTTCAGTCTTCTGGCCGTTTTTTTGACCGGTCTGCTTTTGTCCCTGCCGGCCCTGGAAGGCAATATTGCCAACGCCGAACTTTATTTCACTTTTCCCATTGCCCTGGCGGCTTTCCTCCTCTGGCAAAAGAGGGATTTTCCCAAACAAATTCTTCCCGTTTCCCTGCTCCTGGGTTTGCTTTTCTCCTTAGCTTTTTTTCTCAAAGTTCCGGCTGCTTTTGATTTCTTGGGCCTGTTTCTGGCGGTCACTCTTATACGGCTTATGGCCGTAAAAAATCCAGCCGGACTGAAAAAATTTTTCCGGGGAGAGATTAAGTTTTATCTTCCTGTCATGGTAATCTTTCTGTTTATTTCTTCATCATTAATCGGTTATTTTTATTTTAATCATGCTCTCGGCGACTTTCTGACCGCTTCGTTCGTCCAAAACGCTTCCTACGTCGCCGTCGATTCCGGACCCTTAAGCCGGCTTTCCAACCCGCTTTTTGTCAAAGGTTTTCTGCTTTTAATTTTCCTGGCCGGTTTAACCTGGAGGCTGCGGCGAAAAAAGATCAGCCCGGAATTTTTCTTTCTCTCTGTCTGGGTAAGCTTTTCTTTGTACGGCGCGTTACTTTCCAACCGGCCCTATCTCCACTACCTTTTGCAAATTATTCCGCCGGCCGTCCTTTTTCTGATTTACCTGATCACCCGGGCCCGCAAATACCCGATATTATTCCTCCTTACCCTGTCAGTCATCTTTTCCTTAACGAACCAGTTTAAAACCGCGTTTCACCTGAACGGGAAAGGTTACTACGAAAATTTTCTGGTGTTTTCCTTCGGCCGGAAGTCCTACGAAGACTACATAAATTATTTTGATTCCCGGACGGCTAACAATTACCGGACAGCTGCCTACTTAGCCGACCGCACAACCCCTTCCGACACTATTTTTGTCTGGGACGATAACGCCGCTTTATACGATCTCTCCGATCGGGCTCCGGCCGCTAAATTTATCCAGGCTCACCACCTGACCACCATTGATCCGAAAAATTACGCTCTTTTGGCCCAAAAACTGGCGATTGTCCAGCCAAAACTGATCGTCGTGGCCCGCCCGGTCCACTTTGCTTTTCCGGAGCTGGAAGCCCTGCTTCTTAATCGTTACCAGCCCACCGCCGCATTTGACCATCTTTTTGTCTACCGGTTATCCGGGGCCAATTGAATATCCAGAAGCTTTTCCGGAATGTCGCCCAAAAACCGGCTGAGCATGTTTTGGGTCCGGGCTCCGAAGTACAACCGTCGCCGGGCATAGGTCAAAAACAGCTTTTCTTTAGCCCGGGTAATTCCCACATAGCACAGCCGGCGTTCTTCCTCCATTTCCAGCCGGTCCATCAGGGCCCGACTATGGGGAAACAGGCCTTCTTCCATCCCGACCATAAACACGATGGGAAACTCCAGCCCTTTGGCAGCGTGTAACGTCATCATCGTTACCGCCCCCGAACTGCCGGAAAATTGACGCCGGGTTCCCTCCCGTTCAACCAGGGCCACATTTTCCAGAAATTCCGGCAGTTTCGGAAACTGGGACGCCACCGACCGGAGCTCCTTAATATTTTCCAACCGCATGAGGTCTTCTTCATCTTCCGGATCAAAAAGTTCCAAATACCCCGTCGCTTTTAAAATCCCATCTAATATTTCCAAGGTTGGTTTCGCGTTATCAAACTCATGCTTCTCAAATTTTTCCAATCGGCTTTTCCCTATCTTTTCCGCCCGTTTATAGGACACGCTGTCTTTAGGATTTTGCCGCAACCGCAGATACGACAGCACATCCCTGATTTCCTTCCGCTCGTAAAACCGGATACCGCCATACAAAACGTAAGGCAAACCTTCGTGGAGGAAAGCTTCTTCCAAAGCCCGGGACTGGGCGTTAGTCCGGTACAAAACGGCGAAGTCGGAGAGTTTGCGTAACGTTATTTTAATTTGTTTAATAAGATATGTCGCTTCATCCTGTTCGTTGCGGGCTTCGTAAAGGGTAATTTTTTCCCCGCCGTTTTTTTTAGTCCAGAGTTTCAGAACCGGGTGCGACCGGTTTTTGGAAATGACCCCGAAGGCCGCGTCTAAAATTGTCTGGGTGGACCGGTAGTTTTGTTCCAGATGAAAAACTTTGGCTTCGGGAAATTCCTTTTCAAAATTTAAAAGGTTACGGAAATCCGCTCCCCGCCAGCTGTAAATGGACTGGGACATATCCCCGACCACACAAATATTCCGAAAGCGCCCGGCTAAAAGTTTCGTCAAGGTAAACTGCGCTTTGTTGGTATCCTGGTATTCGTCCACTAAAATGTACCGCCAGTGGTCCTGGTATTTAGCTAACGTCTCCGGGGATTTTCGAAACAGCCGGACGGTTTCCATAATCAAATCGTCAAAATCCAAAGCTCCGTTTTCTTTTAAGGCTTTCTGGTAGGAAAGGTAAACATCGGCCACTGTTTCCTGAAAAAATCCTTTTGCATACTGGGGGTATTCCGTTGCCGTTAAAAGCTCGTTTTTCGCCTGGCCGATAACGGCCATGACCGCCCGGGGGTTAAAATTTTTTGGCGAGAGGTCCATCTTTTTCAGAATTTCCTTTACCAGATCTTCCGAATCGTTGTCGTCGTAGATAACAAAATTGGCCGGGATCCCTAATTCCCGGCCGTCAGCCCGGAGAATTTTAGCGCAAACCGAGTGGAAAGTCCCGGCCAAAGGCTCCCCGCCTCCTGCCCCTTTGACCGTTTCCAGCAGTTTTCTGACCCGTTCTTTCATCTCGTTAGCCGCTTTGTTGGTAAAAGTCACTAAAATTATTTCTTCCGGGGCCACCTTTTTGGCGCTCAGGAGATAGGCTACCCGGTAAGTTAAAACTTTCGTCTTGCCGCTGCCGGCGCCGGCTAAAATCAGTACCGGCCCGGATGTTTCAGCGACGGCTTTTTTTTGATCGGGATTCAAATCTTTTAAGACGTCATCCATACTT
>JAJYKY010000040.1 GCA_021788195.1 bacterium
CCCTTTTAAAGGGACGGAGCCGATTCAGGTGCGGGAAGGGAGACCGGGAACACCCAGAGAGACTTGGCCCAAAGGTTGGCGCTGGAGCCCGGGCCGGATTCCGTCGGCGAATCCGGCTCTAATTACCCCCCCCAGAGAAATTCCGGACCGTTGGTGGAGAAAAGGCACGATTGAAGATTTTTACCAATCAAATAAAGTCTTAGTTGTCCGGCGGGTTTCCGTCTTGCCGAAGATAGGGGGCATGAGTTAATCTGGATGGGATGAAAGAAAAATCTCCGGCTGATTATCAACCCCGGTCCGGCCGGCACACTTTTTCCCTGGAAAAAAGCCGCGTTCACAGTGTTATTGAGTACGCCAACGGAGAACGGGAAATTATTTCCTGGCGGGCAACCCGGTGGGGAAACTTCAGCTCCTGGGAAGTTTTGGTCGCCCTGGGCTCCCGGCCAAAAAAACCGGGCAGCGCCTAAGTCAAAAATTATTGTAGAATAGGCGCATGAAAGCGGGCGAAGTTTAAAACCCGCCGCCATCTGGTCTTGGAAAAACTGACGGGGAAACTAATGGCCGAATGAAAATTTACACCAAAACCGGCGACCGAGGGGAGACAGGATTGGTAAACGGGCAGCGGGTGGCCAAAAACCAGGCGGTGGTGGAAGTGCTGGGAGCCATTGACGAATTAAACGCGACCATAGGGACGTTGAATTTACCCCTGGATAAGATTCAGGAAGACTTAATGGAGATTGCGGCCAAGATTGCGGGGAAGAAAGAGGATAAGGGCGATAGGAACTTGGAAAGAAAAGTTAAGGGCTTGGAGAGAGAGATAGACCGGATGGAGAAGGATTTGCCGAAACTGACTAATTTTATTCTGCCGGCCGGGCCGGTCCATCTGGCCCGGGCCGTTTGCCGCAGAGCGGAGCGGAGAGTGGTTGCAATGAGAGAGGCGGGGGACGTGAGGGACCCCGGGGAGACACTAAGATATCTCAACCGACTGTCGGATTATCTTTTTGTTTTAGCCCGGTGGGAGAACCGGCGAAAGAAAGTTCCGGAAAAAATCTGGCGGCGGTAGAAAAGTTTGGCCCAGTGTGGTCTAATTACTAATGAATATGCCAAAAACTGCCCAACCGGACGACACAATACCGCCAACCTCCGACCAAACGGCTCAGGCTTCTATCACTTCACCTTCCGGTTCCCGCGAGAAGGAAACCCTGACAGCTAATAGAAATGCCGAAACTGTTGATTTAAAAGTCGCTGACAAGATTGCCAGGGAAGAAAAGGACGAGTACTGGGAAACTTTCGGCCATGAGATAGAACTGGAAAAAGAAATTGCCGAACTGGGGGTGGAAAAGGTGGAAAACGGGGCGGTAAAACTGCCGGAGGATGTGGCCGAAGAAATGGGGATTGCCCCGACAGTTACAATCGAAACCCCAATTCACGAAGCCGTTCCCGGTTTTTCCGCCCGGGGAGTGGTCTTAACTGACGAAACACTTTCTTTCGGCAAGGCTCAGCCGACGACTAAATCTTTTCGCTGGTTGACCGAGTGGTTTATCTACGAGCTTTTGAAGGGCGGATTTATCGTGAAGCTGATTAAGGGTAAAATACAGAGAGAAAAAAAATAATTTCAAACTAAGGTATGGATCTAACTTTAGCCAGTCCTATCGATAATTTCTCCGGAATAATTTTCGGATTAATGACGGCCCTTATTTTCCTGGCCCTTTTGGCCGGGATTGTTGCCGTGGCCGGGTACCTGTTTGTCCAATTTCTAAAATGGCGCAGACGGGAGGAACAGGCGTTGTCGTTTGTTCTATTACAGGTAGCTGTTCCCCGGGACAACGAAATAAAAATTGACGCTATGGAACAAATGTTCGGTGCCCTCTACTCAATCAAAAAGGGCGGGCCCTGGTGGCAGCTGCCCTTCTTAAAACCCCAGGACCACATAGCTTTTGAGCTGGTCGGCCAGCCGGAAGATATCCGGTTTTACGTCTCCGTCCCGGAACATTTGCGCGACCTGGTGGAAAAACAAATCCACGGCACCTATCCCGGAGCGGTCGTTTCCCAGGTAGAAGATTACAATCTTTTTTCCGAAGACGGAGAAGTGGCCTATGCCTCCCTGAAACTGCGCTCCTCCAATTATTTCCCGATCAAAACTTACAAGGATCTGCCAGTCGATCCGCTGTCGACCTTTACTTCGGCCTTAGCGAAATTAGGGGCGGGAGAGGGGGCGGCCATGCAGCTGATCGTCTGGCCGGCGGAAAACAAGTGGCGGGGTCTGGGGCGCAAATATATTTCCAAAACCAAAAAAACCGAGGCTGACCCGGAGAAGGCCAAATTTAACGTCGACCCCAAAACTTTAGAGCAAATCGAAAACAAGGTTTCCAAACCGGGCTTTAATTTCTCGTTGCGGCTGGTGGTTTCCGCCAAGACTAAACCGGAGGCCAAAATGATTCTGGATAACATCCGGGCCACTTTTGAACAATATAACGGAGAGCTTAATGGCTTTTCAAAAGACAAGATCCGGGTACAAACTAACTTCATGACGGATTTTATCTACCGCTACCAGCCGATGTTTAAGCCGGCCGGCGTGTTGACGGCCGAAGAGCTGGCCACGGTGTTCCATTTTCCCAACAAAGCCGTCGAGACCCCGCATATTTTCTGGCTGAACGCCAAACGGGCACCGGCACCGGCGGGTATCCCGGATTCCGGGATGTATATCGGCAAGTCGGTTTACCGGGGAATCGACCGGCCGGTCTATCTTTCCGACGAGGACCGGCAAAGGCACGTTTATATCGTCGGGGCGACGGGCACCGGAAAATCCTGGCTGATGCGGGACATGATCATGCAGGATATCCGGGCCGGCCACGGAGTCTGCTTTATTGACGTGCACGATACCTACGAACAGATTATGGAGTTAATGCCTCCGGAACGGGCCGAAGATGTCATTTATTTTGATCCCTCAAACACTGCCCGGCCGATGGGCTTAAACATCATGGAAGCCTATACCGAAGAGCAGAAGCATTACATTGTCGCTTCCATTATCGGCTTGTTTTACAAACTTTACGACCCGCACCAGACGGGGATTGTCGGGCCGAGACTGGAGCACAACATCCGCAATGCGATGCTCACGGTCATGGCCGAGCCGGGAACCACCTTTATCGAAGTGCAGCGGGCCCTGACGGATCCGTCCTATGTTCAGGAACTCCTGCCCAAAGTTACCGATCCGATTGTCAGGCGGTTCTGGACGGACCAGATTGCCCAGACGGCCGAGTTTCACAAAAGCGAAGTTCTGGACTATATTGTTTCCAAATTCGGCCGGTTTACCACCAATAAGCTGATGCGAAATATGATCGGCCAATCAAAAAGC
>JAJYKY010000016.1 GCA_021788195.1 bacterium
TTGTCAAGGTCAATTTTCTTTAGAACCTCCAAAATTGCCTCCGCGCCCATCCCGACTTTGATAAAATCGGCAGCGTCATATTCCGAAAGTTTGAGGTATTCGTCTTCGGAAATCTGCGAATACCGGCGGATATTCTTTACCAGGTCATTTAACGTCCGGTAAATTTCGTCCAGTCGGGAAAGTTCCAAGGCTTTTTGGTCAGAAAGGCGACTCAGTTTTTGCCGGCTGTTAACATTAATCTCCGAAATCGCCAGATCCTGCTGTTCTTTTGTTTCAATCTTTTTTCTGATATCGGCAATTTTCTGGATCGTTTCTTTTTCTTCAGTTTCGGTTCGTTCGGTATATTCTTTTTCCAAAGCCTTGCGTCTGTCATCCATAGTCACTTTCAACTGGGCCAGAACTTTGTCTTTCTGATTTTCCTCAACATCCAAAACCAGATAGGAAGCAAAATAAATGATGTTTTCCAACTGTTTCGGACTGATATCCAGAATCAGGGACAACCGGGACGGTGTCCCTTTGAAAAACCAGACATGGGCGCAGGGAGCCGCTAGGGCAATGTGGCCCATCCGTTCCCGGCGCACCTTGCTCTGGGTTACTTCCACGCCGCACTTGTCGCAAATAATACCCCGGTAACGAATTCTTTTGTACTTGCCACAATAGCATTCCCAGTCTTTCGTCGGGCCGAAGATGTTTTCGGAAAAAAGTCCGTCTTTTTCCGGTTTGAGCGTTCGGTAGTTAATCGTTTCCGGCTTTAAGACTTCCCCGTAAGACCACGACAGAATATCCTCCGGCGAGGCTAATTTAAGTTTCAGTCCTTTAAAATCAACGATATTGGTAATGTTGTCGCTCGGTTTAGCCATAAATTTTAACTTTCTTCCTCTTTGGTTTCCTTTTCTTCCGGCTCAGGGCGGGTTTCTTCTACTTCCATCGGGCCTTCCGGCTCGACGACTTCTTCCGTCGGGACGGAAACTGCCCCCAGTTCTGTTTCCATCTGGGTTACTTCTTCCTGAACTTTCTTGTCTTCAACCATGGGAGCGGCAGCAATCGCCGTCGCTTCCGTCACTGCTCCGGTCGGGGTAATCGCCAAACCCAATCCCTGCAGTTCTTTAACCAAAACCTTAAAGGATTCGGGAACGGTCGATTGAGGGATGTCGGTTCCCTTGACAATAGCTTCAAAAGCCTTAGCTCTTCCTATAACATCATCGGACTTGATTGTCAACATTTCCTGAAGAGTGTAAGCCGCGCGATGCGCTTCCAGCGCCCAAACTTCCATTTCTCCCAAGCGCTGACCACCCATCCGGGCTTTTCCGCCCAAAGGCTGTTGGGTGACCAGAGAATACGGTCCGGTAGACCGGGCGTGGGCTTTGTCCTCGACCATGTGGTGAAGTTTCAGGAAATAGGCCGTCCCTACAACCACCTTTTGTTCAAACGGCATGCCGGTCCGGCCGTCATAAACTGTCACTTTGCCGTCCACAGGCAAATTGGCCTCTTTTAAGGCTTTTGTCAGCCAGTCTTCCGGAATATTCTCAAAAACCGGAACCGCGACCGTCTGGTTAGTTTTACTCATCGCCCAACCCAGATGGGCTTCCAGAAGCTGGCCCAAATTCATCCGGCCCAAAACAGACAGCGGCGAGATAATCAGATCCACCGGCGTTCCGTCAGGAAGGTAAGGCATATCGTAGGCCGGAACGATCCGGGAGATAACTCCTTTGTTTCCATGCCGACCGGCTAATTTGTCTCCGACTTCCACCTTGCGCAATTGGGCCACGCTGACCTTAATCAGCTTGTTAGTCCCCGGCGGAAGCTCATCCCCGGCTTCCTTGTCCAAAATCTGAATACTGATAACCGTTCCCCGCTCGCCGTGCGGCATCCGCAGCGATGTGTCATGGACTTCCCGGGCCTTCTCCCCAAAAATAGCCCGTAGTAATCTTTCTTCGGCCGACAGTTCCGTCTCGCCTTTCGGCTGGATTTTCCCAACCAGGATATCGTTCGGACCGACTTCGGTCCCGACTACCACGATCCCCTGCTCGTCCAGATTAGCCAGATCGGATTCGCCGACATTGGGAATATCCCGCGTAATTTCCTCCGGGCCCAGTTTTGTATCTACCACTTCAGCGACATACTCTTCAATATGAATACTTGAGAGGGAATCATCTTTAACCAGACGATCAGAGATAATAATTGCGTCCTCGTAGCCAAAACCTTCGTAATGCATGTAGGCGATTGTCAGGTTTGTGCCTAAGGAAAGCTCGCCGCCCACCGAAGCCGGACCGTCAATCAAAATATCCCCAGGCATGACCTTGTCGCCGGTGTTAACCACTGTCCGCTGGCTGTAACAGCTGCCGTTGGGATTGGTCCGCTTGAATTTCGCAACATGATAGGTCGTTTGTTTTTTCCCTTCAAGAGGTTTCTTCCACTCGACCACAACCCTATTACCGTCGGCAAAAATCACGGTTCCTTCCTGAGGGGCCCGAACCAGCCAGCCAATGGAATCGGCCACTTGGGCCTCCATCCCGGTTCCGACAACCGGATTTTGCGGAGCCACCAACGGTACTGCCTGCGCCTGCATATTCGAGCCCATCAGGGCCCGGATACCGTCATCGTGGGCTAAAAACGGAATCAAAGAAGCCGCCGTTCCGACTACCTGTCGGGGAACCACATCGATAAGATCGACATCCGTTACCGGCGCTTCGATAAATTCACCTTTAAACCTAACCGGAACCCGTTCATCTAAAATTGTTCCGTCTTTGGCAATGTTGATCCCGGCGTGAGTAATTTTTTGTGAGCGTTCATCGTCGGCCGAAAGGTACACAATTTCGTTGGAGATTTTTACCTTGCCGTCCTTTTTGAGAAGTTTCCGGTACGGAGCCAGGAGAAATCCGTACTCATCAATGTTCGCATACAAAGACATATAGGTAACCAGGCCGATGTTCGGCCCTTCCGGGGATTTAACCGGACAAATCCGGCTATACTGGCTGCTATTAATGTCCCGGATGGAAAAAGAGGCTCGCTCCCTGGAAATTCCGCCGTGACCCATAACAGTCAGCTTACGCAGGGAATCTACTTCAGACAACGGATTGGTCTGGTCTAAGATCGCCGACAGCTGGGAAGTCCGGAAAAATTCGTTTAAGGCAGCAATAATCGGTCTGGCATTGACCACCTGGTTGGGCAAAGCCTTGCTCTTGACATCAAGCATGCTCATCCGTTCTTTCACGGCTCTCTCCAGGCGCAAAAGCCCTAACCGGAAAGCAGCATTACCGACCAGTTCCCCAACCCGGCGGACACGCCGGTTAGCCAGATGGTCAATATCGTCAATCTCTCCTTCTCCATTCTGCAATTTAATCAGGTATTTAATCGTGGCGACAATATCGTCCCGGGTTAAAATCCAGTTTTGTTCCGTGTTCTCAATCTCTAAGCCCAGTCTCTTGTTGAGCTTATAGCGACCGACCTTGCCGAGATTGTATCTCCGGACATTAAAGAAAAGGTTTCTGATATATTCCTGAGCAGTTTCCAGAAGGACCGGCTCACCGGGCCGCATTTTTTTATAAATTTCCATCGTTGCTTCAGCCGAACCGTGGGTAGAGTCCTTTTTGATAGTAGCTTCGAGGTAAGAAACGTCCTTATTGTCTACATCGGCAAAAGTCTTGAAGAGCTCTTCGTCGCTGCCGATCCCTAAAGCCCGGAGAAAAGTGGTAATCGGGAATTTCCGTTTGCGGTCAATCCGGACAGATAAGACATTACCCCGGGAAACGTTAAATTCCAGCCAGCTACCGCGCATCGGCCGGATTTCGGCAAAGTGAAGAACGCGACCGGACAAAGGATCGACATCGCCTAAAAAATACACGCCCGGAGAGCGGACCAGCTGGTTGATCACGTTTCTTTCGATCCCGTTGACAATAAAAGTTCCCCGGTTAGTCATCACCGGAACATCGCCCAGGAAAACTTCCTGGGTCACTTTTTCGCCGGTTTGTTTATTAGTCAAGGTGGCTTCCACTTTTAACGGCATTTCGAACGTTAAGCCTTTATCGAGACATAATTGGGGTGAAAGTTTCGGGGAGCCAAAAGTGTGTTTACCGAAAGTCAGACTCCAGTTTTTGCCGGTAAAGTCATCAATGGGAACAATTTCGGAGAGAAGCTGGGTGATTCCGGTTTCTAAAAACTCGTTGTAGGATTCAATCTGGAAATTGACAAAATCCAGTTTCGGAAGATTAGAAAAATTTTTACCCCAATAAAGCCTTTGGGGCGCTGGATCAATCTTTTTATTCATTTCAGTCCTGACAACGACAAAAGGAAGCGTACCCACAATATGTACGCCTAAAAGATTATTAAACTAAGGGCATTATAGGGGCAATTTAGCTTCGTGTCAAGTCTGAGTTTAGAGGTACTTAGCGATGTTGGCGTTATGCTCCAGGAGAGTTTTGGCAAAGTGCACCTGGCCGGTTTTATCATGCAGATAATATAAATAGTCCGATTTTGTCGGGTTGACGGCCGCCTTAATGGACAAAAGGCCGGGGTTGGCAATTGGCAGCGGCGGTAAACCGGTATTCTGGTAAGTATTGTAAAGGGATTTTATTTTCAGATCATCCATGGTCAGGTCTTTTTTCCAAAAACTCCCGTCCTGCTGCTTCCCCAAGGCATACTGAACAGTCGCGTCGATATCCAGGTTCATCCCGGCTGCCAGGCGGTTATAAATAATCCCGGCAATTATCGGCCGTTCGGTGGCCGTTTTGGCCTCCCGTTCCACCAGTGAGGCAACCACTATCTGTTCGGGAGTTACCGGAAAGTTTACTTTTGCCTCAAAATTCTGCCGCATTAAGGCAAAAACTTGTTCGACAGTTGACTCTTTAGGCACCCGGTAGGTATCGGGAAAAAGGTAACCCTGATTAGCCTCGACAACATTGCCGGACAGCTCAGCTCCGGCCGGAAACCCCTTGCTTTCCAGAAAATCCTTGATTTCTTCGTTGCGCCAGCCTTCGGGGATGGTAACCCAGGTGTCCTGAATGCCGTGAGTTAAAGCTTTGGCAACTTCCGGAGTCGTCATTGAAGAAGAAAGTTGGAATTCGCCGGCCTGAATTTTTCTCTCCAAACCCGCTACTTTTACCAGGAGAAAGAAAGACACCGGGCTGCGGATAAGATCCTTATTTTTCAGCTCTTTGGCCAGTTCCCGGATACCGGTTCCCGAAGCAACAACAAAAGTCTGCGAAGATTTGTCAGCGGCAGAGACCGGCAGTAGGCTTTGATCCCACCAGATTTTTACGCCCACCAGAAAAATAACCAGAAGAACCAGCCCGATAGCGAACCGTTTCATAATTAGGCTTCGTTAATTCCGGCCCGGCGGTATTTCCCGCCTTTATCCAGAATATAGACCCGCTTACACTTGCAGGTAATCTTTTGGGTCCCGTCCTGGCGGGCAAGCTTAGCACCTTTCTCCAACGGCTGGCTGCAACCGACGCATTTACCCTGGGAAAGTAACCAGACTTGGACAGGAGCGATAATATTTTTAAACATCTTTGCCATCCAGGTATCTTTGCAAAATTAAAGCGGCGGCAATCGCGTGTTGTTTCTTCTTGTCCCGGCTTATTTCCTCCGCCTCGAAACTGGTTAGAGTCTCGTCAACGGTAGTCACCGGTAATGATAGCATTTTTGCCAGCTTCTTGGCAAACCCAAGTGATTCCCGAGCCATAAGGCTTTCAGAAACACCGACTACCACCAGATCCGGCTGCAGTTTCTTTACGGTTTCTACCACCTTTCCCGTAGGAACCGCCATCAGCGGATCCGCCAGTTCGCCCTCGCTGCGGGCCAGCCCGCACCACTTCCTGCCGTAATCAATACCAATAAAAAGTCCCATTAATATTTCGTCAGCCTGGCCCGGACAACCAGCCTTTTCCAGTAAGTCCCGGGGGGGACACAGGTAATCAGCGTCACGTACGAATCGTCATAGCGCTGTTCCAAAACTGAATAATCCTCGGGGTCCACTGTCTGCATGTCAAAAATTTCGTATTTGTAACTGACTCCGTCGTAGTTTATCAGAATCTCGTCCCCTTTTTCTAAAGTCGGCAGCAGGGAAAAGATTGTGCTGTAATTTTTCGGGCTGTAGAACTGCGGCAGGGCACTATGACCGAAAATAATATTGTTGCCGAGATTTCCCGGAAGACTGCTGGTTGCCCAGCCAATCAGGTTTTTTTTCAAATTAGTGCCGCCAAACTCAACCGTCGCGTCTTCAATCCGCAACTTGGGAACGGAAAGCGTGTAGTAACGGACAGTGTTGCCGTCTACCGGCCCGGCGTCAGCCTTGGGAAACCAGTTCTGGGCCTGGGTCATATCCCCGCCGGTCGTGGCGGTGGCAGATTCCGGTTCCTCCGCCGCCACCGTAGTCGGCCCGGCCAGCGGCGAAGCGAAACGGGCAATCGGACTGGCAAACTCTTGCGGCTGGCGGGGAAGATAAAACAGTTGCCATTGAACCATCGGCCACGCCACGGCTGATAGCAGGAGCAAACCGACAACAAAGAAAAAGCCTGACATCGCTCCGGCAACGCGGTGGGGAACCTTAAATTCACGACGGATAACCGGCTTCGGCTCACGCTTCAAATAAGCGTAACGGGTAGTGCCCATTATTCCAGTATAGGGGTTACTGGCTCACAATCTCAACTCCGATATTTTTTACCGTTCGGGGGAGCATAGCGAAACGGGCTAAAAAGCGTGGGTTAAGCGAGATTTTGTCACTGGTTACTCCGGTTAAAGAGGTCAGATATTTGGCCGCCTCGGAAAAACTTTTTCCGGCCAGATTCTTTCTGACCTCCCCTTTGTCCATTTCCGGCAGCAAATTGGCCTGGAAATGTACCGTAAGAATATTATTCCCGTTCTTATCGACCGTGGTTTTAATAACCCGGACCGTAGCCAACGCCGGATCCAGAGTGTAACCGGTCGGAACTTCACCGGCCGAAAGGGCCGCCATTTTGCGGGTCAGGGTATCCTGATCAAAAACAATGCCGGTATAATGGATCGTCAGATTGGCCGTGACGCTGTCGGCTTCCGTATCAACATCCCGGTCAAAGGATTTCCGGCTGATCCGCGAGGTAACTGCCTGGTCCAGTAAGTTCTGGCTGGAGGAAATTTTTTTCCGCAGATCCGTCAAAGCCCGGCCGGAAAGTTCGGCTGAAAGGGTCGCGATCAGCCGGTCCTGATCCTGCTTGGCTACCACCTGAGCCTGATGGCTGCTGCCACCGGAAAAAGCGCTGTCATTTTTAGCCGAGAGAGACTCGGACGGGTAGTCCGCTACTTTAAAAATTGTCCCGGCGGGAAGATTATAGCTATCCCCGATCCCGGTTGCGGTCACATTGGCGGTCCCCGTTCCCAAAGAAGCCACCCCGCTTCCGGAAGCAACAATCGTCTCGCTGTCCAAAGAGAAACTGACCCCGTTGGGGCCGGTAATTTGCGAACCGGAGGCCAGATCTTTACTTAAGGTAGAGTTGTAAACCGTTACCGTTCCCCTGGCTTTTGTCCCCACCAATTTATGGCCGGTTGTCACGCCCTTTTTACTTCCGGTTTCGTCTGTTTCCACCAGTGCCCCGACAATTTTCGGATCACTGTCGGCCACAGTACCGCTTGTCACTACAACAATTTCCCGATCCGCTTCCAGATTCTTTCCGGTGACAAAAACCGTCACCTTGGCTGTTGTCGCAAAATTAACAGTAGCAAAGACTCCCCCGGCTGTTAGAATACAAAGCAGCAATATTCCTAATAGGCCAATAATTAACCCTTTGGGGGGAAAAGCCGGACGGGCCGTATTAGGAACAACCGGTCGTTCGGCAGCCGGAAAACCGGGCCGGACTTTGGGTAATTTAAGACTCTTCAATTTTTCTGACAGGCCGGAAAAAATTGTCGTGGCCGCACTGATATTCTGGACTGTCGGCTCGGAAAGAACTTCGGATTCGGGAGCGACGAGGACAGTCTCTTCAGGAGCCGTTTCCGACTTCCGGTTTTGTTCCGCCACGTCAGCTTCTTCAATAAAACCTTCAGGTAACCGGCTTTCTTCTCCCGTAGCCGGAGCCGGGTTAACCTTTGCCGGTTCCGGAGTTTCTTCGGACGCTGCCGCTTCAGATGCAGCCACCGGCGTTTCCGTTTCAATCTTTCCGCCCATTTCCGCTCCGCCGGCAATAGCCACCGCCCGGACTGCCGACTCCGAACCGATCACTTCTACCTTGGGAAAATGCAGAAAGGGCAAACGCTGGGTCCAGGGATGGGAAAGAATCTGCTCCTTAAGAACCGACAAATCCGTTGAACCGTCGTAAATCAATATCCTCGAAGGCAATACTTCCACGCCGGAGAACTTCTTTATAAGTTGCTCCATCTGCAAATTCAATTCTGAATCCTTCGGAATTGCGGCTGTCTCCGTCGCGATAATCTTTCCGGCCCGGATAAGAGTTACGGCTAACCGGTCAGCGTCCAAACCGACCAGAATTGCCGTTAAAGGGACGCTTTCCACTTCCCGTAGAAAGTTGTTGATCGCTTCCGGAAGCGAGACAAATCCGAGAGGTGTTAAGGCCAGTTCGCGGCTGATGATTTTCAGGGTTGAAAGAAAATCCGGGTTGACTTTTCCGTCAGACACCCAGGTTGGCGGAACGCCAAAAAGAACTTCTTTGGGCTCCGGGGCAAGGTCCGCCGTCGCCTGGGAGACAGCCGTATCGGCCGCGGCTAAAAACCCCTTAGCGGAAAAGTCTGAAACAGGAGCACTAACCGTCCGGCCAACTTCCACCTTACCGCCGGTAATTTTCCAGGAAACAGCCACAACCTGACTTGAAGAAAGTTTCAAAGCGACGAAGGTTTTCGCCGCTTCGGGTTTACGCGATAAACTCTTAACCAAATCAGACAAAACCGGGGGAAACTCCATTAAGAAACATGATAAACCAGCTGAAGGCGATGTGCAACCTGACAGCAGTTTATTTAACGAATTTGAAGATGGAGAGAATTTGATCAAAAAGAGCCATTAATTCTGCTTCGTTATTTGTCTTTACCTGCATATTAACAGTTGCTGATCGGCTTTTTTTCAGTAAGAAGTTAAAACCATAGGATTTGTAGGTAGGGAAGTTGGCTGTCGAACCAGTGATCTCCGGTTTTATAGAGGATGAAGTTTCCTTTTGTGTTTTCAGGGCACGGGGTTGAAGAAAAAAGGGATACCCGGCGGCGAGTAAAATAACGAGGGCGATGACAATAGGAAAAACGAGAAGAATGTTCCCTTTTCGAGCGGACACAGAACCAGCGTTTCCTTTCATAGGGTATAATTTGTTGTCGAATGATAAAAGTTATTTCTGAACCGGTCAGCAAACCAGAGTTAGCCGAATTGGCTAAGGAGATTGGCGGGTTTTTTATTAAAGTCGTGGCCGATTTGGAAAAAGGAGTAATTTGCGCCGGAGCAAAAATGCACGTGGATGAAGAACAGGAACTGTTAAAGTCGGGAAGCAGACAGAAAAATTTATGGGGCGGGGGTTATGATTTAGACGAAGAAAGATCTACTTACGATTCTATCATTAACAATCGGCCGGGAATCAACCCCAGCGAAGAGATAATTGATCCCAAACTACGGAAAGACTTTGAAAAACTGGTAAAATATCTGCTAAAAGTATGACGGTAAAACAGCAATGTCAGACAGTCGGATTGGATTTACAACGGGTCGCCCATTATCTTTTGGAAAATAAGCCGGTTAAAGCAGAATATTATAAAAAAGAGGCCGCTTCATTTTTAAAAAATTTGCGTCAGCAAGATTTACCGGAGAACTTGAGAAAAGTAACCTGTAATTTGGATCTCCAAGACCTGGAAACAGGATCAGAAAAGGGGCAGGCCGAAAATTTTTTAACCTGGGGGTCGATTATTTCTCTCCGGAGCAGTTAGCACAAAACGTCCGGCTTTACTCTTTGAGTTTCGCATAAATTCTCCGGACTCCGGCAGACACGCTTTCTTCTTTAAAAATTTCCAGGCGACCCAGTTCTTTAGTGTTAGCCACATGTGGTCCGCCGCAAATTTCCCGGCTAAAATTTCCGAAAGAATAGACCGTCACTTTTCCCGGATATCTTTCCTTAAAAAAGGCCAGCGCTCCGGATCCTTTGGCTTCTTCCAAAGTCATCGTTTCTTTTTTCTGTTCCAGACCTTTGGCAATTTGCTCATTCACTAAATCTTCCACCCTTTTAATTTCTTCCGGGGCCAGCTTTTGCGGATAGGAAAAATCAAACCGCAAACGCTCTGCCGTCAGGTTCGATCCTTCCTGATGAACCTGTTCTCCCAAAACTTCGCGTAAGGCCGCCTGCAACAAATGGGTCGCGGTATGATATTTGGTCACGATTTCCGAATGATCTGCTAACCCTCCCTTAAACATTCCGGCGGAAGCGGTGCGGGAGAGTTCCTGATGTTTCCGGAATTCTTTCTTAAATTCTTCGGGGCTGATTTTTTGTCCTTTCTCTTTAGCCAACTCGGCAGTCAGTTCCCAGGGAAACCCAAAAGTTTGAAAAAGATTAAAGGCTGCTTTGCCGTCAACAGCTTCCAGTTTCTGAAACTCCTTCAAACCTTTGTCTAAAGTCTGCAAAAACCTTTTTACTTCTTCGGAAATAATCTGTTTAATAGCTGACCGGTCTTCAATTAAATAGGGATAAACCACGGCCATTGTTTCTATAAAAATGTCAGCAATTTTGTTAATCGCCTGTTCGGGATTCTGAATTTCGAGGTAACGTGTTTGTAAAACAGCCCGGCGGATCAGCCGCCGCAAAATATAGCCGCGCTCTTTGTTAGACGGCCGGACACCGTCGGCAATCGCAAAAACGGCCGCCCGGGTATGATCGGCCAGAATACGGAACGGCTTTAGATTTTTTTCATAATTCTTTCCTGAAAGCTCGGCGATTTTTTTAACGGCCGGCTGCCAAAGTTCAGTTAGGTAGTCATCATCAAAACCATTGACTACGGCCAGGGTTCTTTCCAGCCCCATGCCGGTATCGACATTCTGCTGTCTTAATTTTTCAAATTTGCCGTCTTTGGTTTTGTTGTACTCCATAAAAACATTGTTCCAGATTTCGGAAAGCCCTCCGTTAAGCATGGCGTAATGCATTTCCGTATCCGGCCCGCAGGGACCGGTCTCGCCGGCTGGTCCCCACCAATTTTCTTTTTTGCCAAGAAAGAGGATTCTTTCCGGAGGGATGCCCAGCAACTTCCAGACTTTGGCCGAGAACTCATCTTTCGGAGCGTCTTTGTCGCCGGCAAAACAGGCAACTGTAAGCCGATCCGGGTTTAACCCAAGAACTTTAGTCAAAAATTCAAATGACCATTCGATCGCTTCTTTCTTGAAGTAATCACCTAAAGACCAGTTGCCCAGCATCTCAAAGAAGGTATGATGAATGGCGTCACCGACTTCCTCAATATCGTCAGTGCGCAGAACTTTCTGGCAATCCACCAGCCTTTTCCCTAACGGATGCGGCTGGCCTAAAAGATAGGGAACCAGCGGGTGCATACCCGCAGTAGTAAAAAGCACCGAAGGATCATTCTCCGGCACCAGGGGAGCACTCGGGATTAAAGCATGCCCTTTATCTTTCCAAAAGTTAAAGAAAGCATTTCTAAGTTCCAGTTGGGTCATGCCCAGATTATCCCGCAAACAAAGCGTTATCTCAACGGTCGACCGGACTTGAAGAACCGCCGGGGGGCAGGCGAGGCCACTTTTTGAATCTGTTCGCCCAAACTTTCCACTTTTTCTCCCAGGGTTTCGACCTTCTGCGCCACCGCCACTTTCACTTCCTTAGCTGTTCCTTCGCTCATGATAGAAACTTCTTCCTTGAGTTTCTCCACCTCCGTTGCCACATCCTCATATTTCTCAGACAGACCGTCTTTTAATTCCCCGAAAATATTTTCCAGCTGGTCAAAGATTTCCGGATATTCATCGCGAACCTTTTCCCGAATCTCCCGACCTTTTTTCGTCCCGAACAGAAACGTTATTCCGGCACCGACCGCCGCCCCGATAATTAAGCCGGCAACTAAACTTCCTTCAGTCCGAGAGCGGTCACACATAGAAATTTTATGATTCCTTTTTTTTATTGGACAGAAGTTTCATTAAAGCCGAGCCCCCCTTGATTCCCAGAAGCATCGAGGAAAACATGTTCACCGGTTTGGAGACCGATTCGGAAATCACCCCGGTATCGTCCAGAACTTTGTTAAATTTTTTAACCGTCTCGCGAAATTCCCGGAGAATATAATAAACCTGGACCCCGATTACGGCCATCATTATCGTCAGGATCAGGATAACGGTCGAGAGAAGGATTTGAGTGACGTCAATCATGGGCAGTATTTCTAATTATCAATTAACAATTTCTAATTTTCAATGGGAAATTATGAGGCTTACTGGTTGGCCTCCAAACGGACATTGCGGGTCACAAAAGTTTCCCGGTTATACTTGTTTTTGGAAACAATCGTCAGGACATTCAATCCCGGACTCAAGGGAACCTCAACGTTAAAATTTCCGGAGTCATCAAGAGTTACTATCTGGCCATTAATCAAAACCGTCGCCTGGGGATCCGTTTTTCCGGAAACCGTGACGGAAGGCTGGGCCGTCACCTGGTAATCAGCCGGCTGAGAAACGGATAAAAACGGCGCACCGGTAAAAATCAGGTACTGGCCGAAAAGATAGGCAAGAAATATCAAAAGGAAAGCGGCAATCCCGGCAATGGTAAAAATCCGGGGTGTCAGAGCAAACCGGGGCTTAACTATTTCTCCCCGGGCCGGAATTTCCGGGAGTTTACTGGCTTCCCGCTCTTCCCGGCGATAAAAAGCCAGGACTTCCTCTATCGGCAGGTCCAAAAAAGCAGCGTAGTTTCTGACAAAACCCCGGACAAAAGTCGGGGCCGGCAATAAATCGTACCGCCCGACTTCTAAAGCCTCCAGAAATTTCCGCCGGATTTTAGTCGCTTTTTCAACATCGGCCAAAGTCAGCTTTTTCTCCAGTCTTTTGTTTCTCAAAATTTCCCCCAAGGAAGTCATATCAATTTAAATTCGGGGCAGTTTTTTAATATTAAAAGGTAGCGGCAAACCAGGTTCCCTGCCGTGGCGGAGTGGCGAACCGGCAGAACCCTAATTAAGAGTTTGCTCCTCATTTTGTCCCTCCTGCCCTGCCAGGAATTCCTCCGCGTTTCGAACCAGCACGTCCCGCGGCTTACTGCCTTCGCCCGGCCCGACAATTCCCATTGCTTCCAGCTGGTCTAAAATCCGGGCTGCCCGGGCGTAACCGACGGAAAGTTTC
Source organism: bacterium (assembly GCA_021788195.1). Taxonomy (GTDB): domain Bacteria; phylum Patescibacteriota; class Microgenomatia; order JAMCZE01; family JAMCZE01; genus JAJYKY01. Next base: position 13,268 of record JAJYKY010000016.1, read on the forward strand.
CTCTGCAAAAGCGAGGCTGAGGCCCGGTCAAACTGACAAACGGTTCTTATGGCCTGCTCCGTTAACGGGTCGCTACCGTCACTGCCTCCCGCCGCTGCGGAACCGCCTTTTTTGTAAGTCGCCGGCATCCTGGTAATTTCCTCCGTGTACTGAACGGGAACGCCTTTTTCTTTCAAATATGTGGTCAGCCGGTTTATTTCCTGCTCGGAAAGGTAGGCCCCCTGAATCCGGGACGGCTTACTCTGGTCCGGCGGAATGTAAAGCATGTCACCCCGGCCCAAAAGTTTTTCCGCTCCCGGTCCGTCAATAATTACCCGGGAATCCACCATGGAAGTTACATTAAAGGAAATCCGGCAGGGAATATTGGCTTTAATCAGTCCGGTAATGACATCGACACTCGGCCTCTGAGTCGAAACAATCAGGTGAATCCCGGTAGCCCGGGCCATCTGTGCCAGCCGGCAGACCGCATCTTCCACCTCAACCGGAGCAAACATCATGACATCGGCCAGTTCATCAATAAAAATGACAATGTACGGGAGGGCCTGAAAACCGGAAAGTTCGTTGTAGCTGTCTATGTTTCGGACCCCGGCCGAAGCAAAGAGCTTGTAGCGCCGGTCCATTTCTCCCAGGGCCCATTTGAGAGCTGAAAGAATTTTTTCCAATTCAACAATGACCGGAGTCAAAAGATGGGGGATGCCGTTATAAAGGGACAATTCTACCCGTTTAGGATCAACCAGAATCAGTTTCAACTCGCTCGGAGAATTGCGGTATAAAAGCGAGACAATAAAGGCGTTAATGCAAACTGATTTCCCGCTCCCGGTTGAACCGGCAATCAGGACATGGGGCATTTTGGCAATATCCGTCACCACCGGCCGCCCGGAAACATCCAAACCCAGGGCCACTGTCAGTTTAGATTTAGCGTTCTGCATCACTTCGCTTTCCATTACTTTGCGCAGGGGTACAAACTCCGGCGCCCGGTTGGGAATTTCGATACCGACTAAAGACCGGCCCGGAATAGGTGCCTCAATTCGGATTTGTCCCGTTGGTGCAGCCAAAGCCAAAGCCAGATCATTCTGGAGAGCCGTAATCTTGGACAGTTTGGTTCCCAGGGCAATTTCCAGAGCGTACTGGGTCACGGCCGGTCCGGCATTAACCTCGGAAATCCGGGAAGAAACCCCGAACGACTCGAGGGTTTTCTCGATGGTTGTAGCGTTATGATTGACATCGCCCCGATCGGCCTTGCCGTAAGCCGCGTCGGACAAAAGCGATAGCGGCGGGTATTCCCAGATTTTCAGGGAATCAGCATTTTCATTGACAATCAGATCGGAAGAAAGATTGCCGGCCGGAGGCTTGGAAAGTTTGGCAGCGGGCGCGTTGGGAGCAGTCGGTTTGGCTTCCATGTTGGGCAGCAGTTTCTGGTTGGCCGAAACCGGAACTGCCGAATTAAATTTAGCCGAACTTAGACTGTCTTTGAGAAAAACCGGTTCCTTGTTTTTAAAAGCGGCGCCGAAATGAAAATATTGGCCGAAAAATTTTACGGCTCCGGTTATACCATTGACGATTATATTTAGGGCCTCACCAAAAGACAGATTCAAAAAGATTGTCAGTCCCAAAAGCCCGCCGAGCATGAGGGTTACCACTACGGCCAAACCGATCGGCAAAAAAGTTTCCAGAGTGTTCCAGATTTCGGTTCCCAGAAGACCCGCCTGGGTTAACCCTAAAAGCGAGAGCCAGATAATCAAAACTCCGACGACAATATTGGTCTGCACGGCTTTGATTTTCAGGCGCGATAAAAGAAGGGAAAAAAGCAGCAAAACCAGGGACAAAAAAATCCCCGCCCAGCCAAAATAGCGGTCCAGAAGAAGATTAATCTTTCCCAGGATTACTCCTTTGGGAGTAAAGATTGCCAGAAGAACCAGAAAAGCCGCTAAAAAAAGGCCGACGGAGACCAGGCCGTAAATGGTATTTTTCTTCAGTTTGAATTTAAAAGGATTCCTCCGGTAGCGCACAGAAACATTATATACTACCAACCAACTATTCTGCAGGAAATTTTAAACTTCCACGACGACCGGCAAAATCAGGGGACGACGGTGGGTCGCCGTAAATAAAAATTTTTCCAGATTGTCGGTAACATGGCGCCGCAGAAAACGAAAATCCGTGACCCGTTGGTGGTCTTTTAAGACAGACCGGACGACCTCTTTCGCTTCGCCAATTAATTCTTCGGATTCTTTCATATAAACAAACCCCCGGGAAATAATATCGATGTCCCCGATCATCTCCCCGGTTGCTTTTTCAATCGGGATGACGACCATTACGATACCGTCGGCCGACATCGTCCGCCGGTCGCGTAAAACCACATTGCCGACGTCTCCGACTCCCAAACCGTCGATTAAAACGTTGCGGATATCGGCTTTCCCGTCCATACGGGCCGTCCCGTTTTGAAAATCCACAATCTGGCCCTCGCCCGGAGTTAAGATCCGGTCCTCCCCGTAACCCATACCTTGGGCCATCCTCGCATAATGTTTCACATGCCGTTCGCTGCCGCCGATCGGCCAGACATACTTCGGTTTAACCAAAGAGAGCATCAGTTTCAGGCCATCGGCCGCCTCGTGACCGGAAACGTGCAGGTCGTCAAGAATTGCCGAGTAGAAAACTTCCGCCCCGTCTTTTATCAGGGTATTTATCAGATCATTAACCGCTGACTCGCTTCCGGGAATCGGGTCCTGGGAAAAAATAACCATATCCCCGTCATTGATCTTTATCTTGTGCTCGTCGTTGGCAATCCTGGCCAATGCGGAGTTGTCCTGGCCCTGAGAACCGGTGGCAATAATCATTACCTGGTTTGCCGGTAGTCTGCTAATCTCCTCGACCCGGATCATTTTATCTTTCGGTAAGGTCAGATAGCCAAGGCGGACGGCCACTTCGGCATTTTGTTCGATACTCCTTCCGGCAAAGGCAATTTTCCGGTTGTGGCGCTGAGCGACATTAACAGCCTGCTGAATCCGGCTGATATTGGACGACTGGGTGGTGATAATAAATTTACCCCGGCATTTCTGAATCTGCTGTTCAAAGGTAGACTCAATCATCTGCTCAGACAAAGTGTAGCCCTGCTTTTCCACCCGAAGACAATCAGTTAGTAAACACAGAACCCCTTCTTCCCCGGCCATAGCAATTTTCTGGACCTGGGTCGGAAAACCGTCGACGGGCGTCCAGTCAAACTTATAATCCGAACCGTGATAAATCGTTCCGGCCGGCGTTTTAATAACCAGGTTGGCCGCGTCGGGAATGG
>JAJYKY010000041.1 GCA_021788195.1 bacterium
TTTGCTAAAACCCAAACAGGTTTTATTCTTTTGATCGTTATTCCGGCAACCTTAATCGTTTATACGGAAATCCTGAACATTAAAAATGAAGCAAAGAGGCTGATTGCCGAAAGAAAAAAGAGAAAACTCACGGCGTTTGAAACTGTCGAAGAGAAAGCCGGGGAAGAAATTATCGCCGCGGAAAAAGCCGTTAAGAAAGCCGTAAAGAACAGCAAAAAATGAAAAGAATTTTTGTAAAATTTCTGATTTTGGTCCTGCTTGTTCTCCCCCTAAAAGTTGAAGGAACAACGGCGGTTTTTTCGTCCCAGGATACGGTCTCGGGAAATTCCGTCTCGACGGGTTGTTGGGTCCCGCCGATAGTCCCGGTTTTGATTTCACCGGAAAATAATGCGACGGCGGGGGTGGGGTCAGCCTGGATGTTAAACCCGGTAATGGATTGGTCTGACTCTACTTCTTCCTGCCCTTTACCCACAACAATTACCTATCAGTATGAGTCCTATCATGATGCCGGAATGACCAGTTTAGCCTATCGATCCGGTTGGCTGGCACAATCCCAGATTCCCGCGCCGGGTACGCCGGACGGAACTTATTACTGGCGGGTAAAAGCCAGGGATAATTTCGGCAACGAAAGTGCCTTCAGTTCTTCCTGGAAGTTTACGGTTGACCGGACACCGCCGGCTCCGGATCTTGTTTTGAGCAATCTTTTAGCCGGTCCTTTGCCGAAAGATTCAGGTAAGCCGGACACCACCGGCCCGCTGCCTTCGGTTTTAGAACCGCCGATAGTGGTCCCGAAACTGGTTCTTTCCCAAGATGATAAAAATGTGACCTTTATGGTAAATAATCTTAGTGGCTACAAGAATCTTTCCTATGAACTAACTTACGATACCGAGACTTCGCCCCAGGGAGTAAAAGGAAGGGTTGATCTGGCAGCGGGGCAAAAGGATTACCAGAAAGAAATTTTATTGGGAACCTGTTCCACCGGCGGAACCTGCGTTTACCACACCGGCGTAAAAAATGTTCACTTGAAAGTTACTCTTCTGGATAGCTCCGGGACCGAATTTACCCTCGAAAAGACCTTATGAGAAAGAAGATTTTTCTTGTCCTGGCGGTAATCCTTACCGCTCTTTTTGTTTTTTCCTCACCCGTTAACGCGGCAGTTCAAACCCTGACCTCGGGTGATTTGCAGGTGACGGCGGAGATACCGCTTTTTCCGGGTTCAAAAGTTTGGTATCCGGGGCTTTCCTTGGCAAAGCAGTTTACGGTAAAAAATCTCGGCAGGGTGACCCACACGGTCGTTATTGAGTCGGCTAACGAAAACCAGACAGGCAATTTGGCGGAGACGATGACGGTTAATTTGGGCAATTTTTCCGGAACAATGAAAAATTTCTGGGACAGCGGCGAAGTTAATCTCGGCGATTTACCCGCGGGGGACAGCCGAACCTTTGACATGAGCATTGGTTTTGCTCCCGGCGCCGGCAACGATTATCAAAACAGGACGGCGGGTTTTGATTTGGTCATCGGGTTTTTGGGAACTTCCGAACAGGTGACGGTATCCGAAACTAACGGTGGCGAAACTTCGGGTAGTGGAGGCGGCAATCCGTCGGGAAATTTTTCCGGCGCGGCTCAGGAAGTTGTTCCCGGTTTTGCCCCGGAGGTTTTGGGGGAGCAGGACAATATCAGTACCGGAGAGGCCACCCGGCCGGCAAAAATCCGGGACGTTAAGGGCGCCGAAACGGCGGCTTGCCAAAACTGCTTCTGGTGGCCGCTGCTTCTTATTCAGTTTATGGCCATTACGCTGTATTTCTGGATTAGTGTCCGGCCGCAATTTAAAGGATGGTTGATTCCGGCGGTCATATCCCTAGCTATTTATCCGGCGTTTTGGTATTTAAACAGAAATTGCCTCTCCGCGGGCGTTTGCCGGTATTTCTGGATACTGGATATCGCTATTTTGGTTATCTCCCGTTTCCTGTCCAGAAAACTTCGGGAATAATAATTGACTATTTCTTTTAATATAGAGGGCAAACAAGAACACTATGAACCGGAATTTGCGAGGTTAGTGGTAAATAGCGGTTGCTGCGGTAATGTCGCCGGTGGTGAGGGTGTCTTTCTTGACTTCTTGCTGGGAGCCGTAACCGTACATGGTATTGTTGGCGAAATCCGAAGTGTACTCGTCGTCCAGGCCGACCCAGTGGCCTAATTCGTGGGTAAGGATATCCTGGGCGTCATATGAATTTGAGTAGGCACAGTCCTGATGGACGCTCTGGTCGGACCACTTCCAGGAGAATTTCTGGTTCATAATTGTGTCGGTTTCCGTAGTAATTCCCGTGGAAGGATCGTACCAGATGTAAGTTACCGCGAGCGCTGTACCCTGCGTTCGGCCCCAGGCGATAATGTTATTCCCATCCAGAGCCGCTTTGTTTATTGTCGTATCCGGTCCCGGGACAAACGAAACGCTGTTGGTGTTGATAGCTTTCCCCCAAGTATTAAAACCATCCGCGGCTATGGTGCTTAGGTTGCCGCTGCCAACCGAGGAAGGGACACTTTGAGAATTTAGATGGTAAGTTATTTTTCCGGACAGGTGCCAGCCGGCGGTTGCCGGGGTTGCCCCGGAATTTAAATCATCTAATCCGCAAACCAGGGTTGAAGAACCGCCGGGACGGGAATTGCCCCCGGGCGGGGTGAACGATAACCCGGAGTTTCAAATTCGGGTGTCCGGGAACATCGTAGGTTCCGTTCTGCTCCGGTAAGTCGGGCGGAGTCATTGGCCTTGCCGCCAAAACGCTGAAAGGCAAAAATAAGGCCAGGGCAAGGGCTGTCAGACCGAAGAGCGGAGCGTTCTTAATCATTCGTAGATATAAAAGTGTAAACAGTTTTTTCCCGAAACGCAAGAGTTTCTTTTTTTGTCATTGACACAAGGATTGTTTTCTTTTATGCTTAAATTAAGCTGAGGTTCAGCTGGAAAACAGAAAATGAGGTGCTTTCTGTTTGAGTGGTGTTTTAGTACGGAAAATAATTCCTGGTGAGACGGGCATATAGGCCCGTTTTTTTGTTTTCAAATCTTATTTGAGAGGGGGTGAAAAGATGGGAAAACATTTATTAGTTAAACTCGGGACGATTGCCGCGACCCTGTCGCTTCTATCCGGAGCGACCTACGCTTATTTTAATTCCAACAGCGTTTCGATCACCGGTGTGACCTTGGGAGCGGCGACACCAACGCTTCAGGTAGAAACGGCACCGGGAACTTGGGGATCGACGGCCGTCGGTTTTACTGACGCCAATCTTTATCCCGGAAAAGTAGCAAGCGAGCATGCTTT
>JAJYKY010000017.1:0-4933 GCA_021788195.1 bacterium
ACGTTAAAGATTACTTTGCTTCCGTCTCTTTCCAATCCGAAAGGCATTTCCTGAAAATCCGCCAAAGCTTTGCGGACTGCCGGTCGTTTATCCCCGGGAACGACCAAAAGAAGAAACCCACCGCCGCCGGCCCCGGCAATTTTTCCGCCGACTGCTCCGGCTGACAGCGTCGCCCGATACATTTCGTCAATCTCGTCGTTGGAAATTCCGTCCGACAAACCTTTTTTAAGTTCCCAGTATTCGTTGAGCATTTTTCCGAAACCCAGCGCGTCCCCGTCCCGGATTATTTTCTCCCCTTCATAAGCCAGTTCTTTATTGCGCAAAAGAATTTTTTCTTTGTCGCTAAGGCCGTTTTTGACATTCTGCAAAATATTTCCCGCCTGGCGGGTTTTACCGGTATAGAAAAGCATTAAATGATTGCTGAAATCGTTCAGATTACCGTTTGACAACGGTACCTTTTGTGAGGTAATCGTCCCGTCTTTGTGAAATTCAAAGAGTCGAAACCCGCCGTAAGCAGCAATATACTGGTCCTGAACCCCGATCGGCTTACCTAAAATATCAATTTCAATTTCTACCGCTTCCCGGGCTAATTGTTCTTCGGACGGCGAATGCCCGACATAGTGATAAAGGGCATTAAGAACACCGACGGTCACGCTGCTGGAGGACCCCAAACCCGACCCTTCCGAAGGGATATCCGCCACAAAATGAATCTCAATCCCTTTTTTGACACCGACTTTCTTCATAGCTTCCCGAACCAATTCGTGTTCGATTTCGGAAACATCGTTCACAATTTCCCGTTTTGACCAGGCCAGATAAATTTTCTCGTCAAATCTCTCCGTAATAACGCAGTAAATATACTTATCGATGGCCGTGGAGAGAACGGCACCGCCATGCTTCAAATAAAAATCGCGAAAATCGGTGTTGCCGCCAAGAAAGCTAAGTCGGAGAGGTGTTTGGGTGATAATCATATCGGCCGGATAAATCATAGCCCCGAACCCGAAAAGTGTCGAGAGCCATTCTGATGGATTCCTGAAACACATTTAGCTTTTCCGAAGGGACTTTAACCCAGTCCACCGGAACTTGGAAAATGGCAAAACCGAATTTTCTGGCCAGATACAAAACTTCCACATCAAAGGCCCCCATATATCCGCCGGCCACTTTGCCCGACAGGGAAACTTTTAAGGAAGAGAAAATCTCCCGGGCTGCTTTTCGGGTAAAGGATTTAAAGCCGCACTGAGTATCTTTTATCCCGGGTAAGGCTACCACCTGAACCAGCGTCACAAATGCTTTGCTGCGGATCTTCCGGACCAGAGTATCGTTTTTTGTCGTTCCGTCCCCGCCCCGAATCCCGATAACCACCTGCGCGCCTTTTTTGTGGGCTGCCAGGAATTTTTCTGCCTGGGATAGCGGAGTCGATTGGTCGAAATCCGTAAACAAAATTATTTTCCCGGACGCGCCCAGGACCCCGGCGGTTACCGCTGCCGCCTTGCCGCCGTGCGGAATTTTTATCAGTCGGTAGTTTTTGTTCTTTTTCACCAGGGAAGATAGCAGTTTATTGGTGTCATCGGTTGACCCGTCATCGACAAAAATCACTTCCGACGAATATTTTTGTCGGGACAGATAATCCAGGGCCGGTATTAAAAGCCCCGCCCGAAAGTTTTTGGCTTCGTTGTATGCCGGAATAACAACTGATAAGTCACAGACCATAAGAAGATTTCTACATTCTACCAAAAAGAAACGCCGGCGTACCGTCGGGAAAATTTACCCGGTCAAATATCTTAAGATCAGGCGTGACTTCGCCCGGGGAAACAACATATAGCCCGTTTTTGTCTTTACCGTCAAGGTCGAACTCATACTTGTCCATACCGTGATAAAAGTAACCCGAATTTTTAACCGTCGGAGCAATCCGACCGTAAAAAAGAAAATAAATATACGGCTGGTCGTAGGCGGAAGTAATGTAAATCCGGTCGAAATTTTTTTCGTTGGCCAGAACTTTTTTTACCGCTTCCTTATAACCGTATTGCCAGTCTTTAGCCGACTCTATCGGGTAATGAATAAAATACTGGTGCAGATAGTAGCCGAAGTTTAAAAGGAAGAGAAGGGAAACTCCCAAAAACACGGCCGGCCGGAGGGTAGTTTTAACCAGCGAAACTGTTTTGACCAGACCGTAAGCGGTAAAAATCTGGTAGGTCGGTAAAAACAGCAGCGCCCGGACGGCGTGCGGCGTCGTCGTGGTCATCGCCGAGGCCAGCGGAGCCGTTAAAAACCACCAGGCAGTAAAAAAGAACCATTTGGGGTGCTCCGACAGAAGAAAATATAGTCCAGCGAGAAGAAACGGCAATTCGGCCAGATAAAGCACGCCCATGTCCGGCGCGTGATGCCGGCCGTTTCCGTCGCCGGTTAAAAACAGGAAGTCAAAATTAAAATGGTTTAGATAGTTTTTCCCGAACAACCGGGCAATTTCGTAGGGGTTATTTTTCATCGCCGGACTGGTAAAAATACTTACCGTCGTAAACCGGGCCCCAAGGCTACCGGTATGCAAAGTGTTACGGACCAGAGGGTACAAACCAACCAGGCCGAACAAGGCGGCTATGACTACAACTTTCCGTTTTTCCCAAAAAATCCGGCGGTAATAAATAACCACTCCCAAAAGAAAAGCCGGTGCCACTACCCGACTGCTGTGGTAGGAATATATCGATGATAGATAGCCAGCCGCAGCTAAAAATAAGGCCGGGTTTTCCTTCCGGTTTAAAAATCTGGCTAAAAAGTAACCGCCAACGACAAAGAAAAATAACGCCAGGTTAGCTTCGAAAGCCACCCGGCTAAACTGGATGGACCAGGGTGAGATGGCCAGAAGAAAAGCGGCTATCAGGGCGACTTTTCCTTTCCCCTCTTCTGGCTCTTTCGCCTTTCCCAGCTCCAAAAGCTCCTTGACCAGAAAAAAAGTTACCAGAACCGTTAAGGTTCCGGCAGCAGCCGAAGGAAAACGAACGGAAAATTCGTTCAAACCAAAAACGGCAATTGGCAAAATAGTGGAATAAACATACAGCGGCGGTTTATAGTCGTTGAAAGAACGAAAGGAAACAGGAAGCGCTTTTCCGTACTCGTCGGTTCCGGTTTTTAACAGCGAGTAAGCATTCCAGCCTAAAGAGGCTTCATCCCAGTCCAAACTCAGAGGAATTGATCCCAGTTTATAAAACCGCACACCGAGACCAAAAAGAACAATCAGAAAAAGCGCCAGCCAGAATTTTATCTTCATTGTCAGTCAGGCAAAACTTTATAAAGCCGGAGAAAGTCCTGGCCGGTTCCCTGCCGGAAGGAAGAAATAAGCTGGACTTTCCATTCTGGCGGCACATCGGGACGCTGATAGATTAAGAAATAAGTCGGATAGAGTTTTGCGGCCGCAGCTATTTCGGGAGGCTCTTTATCTTTAACCGGCCAGTAGGCTTTTATCTCCAGATTCGGGTAATCTTTTTGGTAAAGTTCCAAAGAGTACGGCATCAATCCGAAAGTCCCTTCGGTTCCGATAACCACTTTCGGGTTTTGGCGGGAGACAGCCATTAAATAATTTCTGACTTCCGTAACCCCGTAACCGGCCGGCCAGCCATTGAAATACTGATCGGTGTCTGCTGAAGGAATGGCCGCCTTTCCCGGAGAAAACAGCAGATTGAAATCAATATTTAACGGCAGGGAAAAAACCAGAAGAAGAAAGGCCACCGTCACTGCCTTGTTTTTAGCCAGCTGAATAATATTATAAATCCCCAGGGCCGCCAGAACCAGCAGGGCCGGAGTAAATGTCAGCAAATACCGGACATAAATTACTTTATTAAAGGTTGCGACCGCAATAAGCGGCAGGACGAAATTTCCGGCCAGAAGAATTATCTGCCGCCAGTTTTTTCGCCAGGGCAAAATTACTCCAAAAAGGCAGGACAGGGAAATTAAAGGCGTCAGATAAAAGAATTCCCAGTTAACTAAACTTTTAAGGTTACCAAAAAGCAACGCAAACGGTGCGGCCAAAAATTCTCTCGGCGTAATGATAAATTCCATGTTTTTCTCGGCGACCATATTAAAAAGCGGAAACAGCCGGAGAATTGAGTAAACCATCTCCGAAAAAAGGTAGGCTACGACAAACAGGAGTCCCAATTGAATGAACTTTCGGACGCGGTTTTTCGCCCGAAGATCAAAAAGGACCAGAAGGACCGGAAAAAGAATCACGGAAAAAATCGCCGGGGTTTTTGTCAGCCTCCCAAAGCCGATTACCAGGCCTAAAATCATTGCCACATCCAACCGTCCGGATTTGACAAGCATGACGCCCAGACCCAAGGCCCAGATCCCCCACATGGCCAGCATACTGTCCGCCAGGGCGAAACGGTCGTAAAAGAAAGTAAAAGGGATCAGAATATAACAAAGAGCCGAAAGCCAGGAAATCTTTTTGTTTTTAAATAGTTGATAAGAGAGAAAATACATTCCGGCCATCCCCAAGAATCCGGCTCCGACGGAAACCAGCCTTCCTGAAAGAAGCGGATCAAAATTGGGCAGCAGGCGCATTACGACGGATGTCGCCCACATAAACAGAGGTGGTTTACCGTCGACTAAGGGCATATACCGAAGCGCCGCATCGTAAGCCATTATCTGGCTCCAGCGGAGATAAATCGCCTCATCGGTAAAAATCGGAATTATTCCGAGATTGGTCAGCCTGGTCGCAAAATACCCCAGGCTTAAAAGAAATCCGAGAATAATATCAGTCCGGTATTTTTTTAAAATAGCGATCATACAGGAAAACGGCGGCCGGTCCGGAAAGAATAGTCAGGTACATTATAACCGGCCAGATGAAAAGTTGGTAATCAAATCTTAAAGACAACCAGAAAGTCACATATCCTAACAGTGAGGTTAAGGTAAAGGCCAGAATAACTTTTTGCAGGCGATTGTCAGG
>JAJYKY010000017.1:5033-15599 GCA_021788195.1 bacterium
GGACAAAATCAGCCAAACCAAAAATATGGTGCCGAGATTAAAGGCAAAGACCACCAGCTTGTGGCTGAGCAAATTCACGGCAAAGTCGTTTCCGGAAACAGCCGTCGCCAGACTGTAAACGGCCTGATTTGTCCCGCCGTAAATTCTTGTCTGGTTTGTCCAATCCGTCGTCGGGTAAATCGGGTAAACCAGATAATAATAAGGGTCATTTTTAAACTCGTTCGGCTTGGTGGTCCAGACATTGCGATGGTATACCACGGCCACCCGGTCGGATAGGATATAGCTTAAAACATCGGTTGACAGGGCCGGATACGAAAAAAGGATAATTATCTGAAAGGCTAAAGAGGCCAAAATAACCGTTCTCAAAGACAGTTTCTGCTTCAAAATCGAAAAATACAATCCGAACAAAAAAATTATTACCAGACCGAACAGGACTGTCGGGACGGTGTTTAGTTTCCAGCCGGCCAGAATTTCGGCCAACCGGTTTATCTGTGCCGAAAACTCCGGGTAAAATTTAGTAGTAATTACTTCCACCGTCCAGCTGTCCCGAAAAAGCAGTAACCAGGAAACGATCGCGTAAAGCATGTATCCGGAAAACGAAAGACCCAGAAATAAATTAATTCGCTTCATAAATATCAAAAACCGGTTTACCGTTCAGACCGTTTATTTCCTGAATTATTTTAGCCTTCGCCGGGACGGCTTCCGGCTCGCGAACCTGGAGGCAAGCCGGATTGGGGGCAGTATCAAACTGGTATTTGCCGAAGGAATGGACATACCAGAACCCGTACCAGTCGCGGTCAATCTTTCTTTCCTGCCAGTATTTTTCCGGCGGAAAGCGGTTGTATAGCAGAAAATAAATATACGGCCGGCCGTAAGTTTGCGTTACCTGAACGCAGGGGTATTTGTTTTCGATCCGGGAAACATACTCTACCATGGGTTTGTAGCCGTATTGCCAGGAAGAAGCGGACTTTATCGGATAAATCCGATAATAATAGTCCAGGTAAGCGCCGGCTAAAAAGACATACCCTAAAATTATCACCGTAATAAATATTGCCAGACGCTTTCTCCCTGTCTGTTTAGACAGAAATTGAACAACCCAAACTAATCCCAAGGCTGTAAGTATCTGGGGAACAGGTAAAATATTTTCCGCCCGCAAAGCATGGGGCGTTTCCCGAGCCGTTGCCGCCGGTATTGGTGCTAAAAGCACCCAGACCAAAAGCAAAGCTGAAGTTTTATTCCGCTTCTTTAGCAGATAAAAAATTCCGATCAAAAGAAACGGCAGATCCAGCCAATACATCTCTCCGACCGCTTGGGTAGAAAGCCGTAAATTTACATCGCCGGAATAAAAGAGAAAATCCGCCCGGAAATGATCGGTATAATGTTTCAAAAATTCCAACCCGTAGGTGATCCGCCGGTTGTGGACGATTTTGGCCCACCAGGCGTTACCGTCCGTTGAGATTCTTTGGTTTGCCAACTCTATCGGGGATAAATCATTCAGCCAGGTTACTTCGTAAAACCGGAGCGTCGCTTCCCGGGTTCGTCCGTATAACAAAAGCGGCAGGATAAGTATTGCTAAAACCGTGGCAAAGGGGATAATTTTTGTCTTTATCAGCCAGGTATTCTTAAAATAAATTAAAAATAGGGCGACGATTAAAAGTGGGACAAAAATCCGGTGACTGTTAAAGGTGTACATTGACAGGGCAAAAAATAACCCGGAAAAAAGGAAACTCAAAGACTGTTTTCGCCGCAATCCCCTAAGGAAAAAATAAACGCCGGCTGCCGACAGAGTCGTGGCCAAGTTAGCCTCAAACGCTCCCCGGCTAAATTGTAGGGACCAGGGGGAAATGGCTACAAATAACGCCGCCAATAAACTCGCCGGCAAAGAAAGTCCCAGTTCCCCTGCCAGCATAAAGGTAATTAACACCAGAAATATCCCGGCAACCGCCGAAGGCAGGCGGACAGAGAATTCATTTAGGCCTAAAGCTTTAACGGACAAGGCCGCGGCATAAATATAACCCGGGGCCTTGTAGTCGCCGAAGGCCATAAACCGAGTCAAAGGCAAAAATTCGCCGTGTTCGTCGTGCAGAGTTTGAGAAATAGCGTAGGCGTTGTAACCGAGTGAGGCTTCGTCCCAATACAAAGAAGCCGGAACTTCCCCCAGACGATAAAGCCGCAGGGCCGCAGCCAAAATCAGAATTAAAAATAAGACCGCTTTTTTCTTCAATTTCGTAAAGCTAAAACGGATTTAACCGCTGAGACTAACCCGAAAATCATCACCAGGCCGAAACCGGAAAACAAAATTCCCGCCTGAACAGAAACCGTATCGGGAATCTGAAACAGAGGGGATAAAGGAACCAAAAGGAAAAGGATTGCCAGAAATCTTTTTTTGCGGCTGATAAGGTACCAGACTCCCAGAAGAAAGAAAATCAGCCCGAAGATTGTAAAAACCCGGGCAATAAAATCCGGCGAAAAGTAGGACAAATAACACCGGAAGAAATTACTGCCGTAGAAAAGAAGTTTATTATGGAAAAGGCGGGTCAGAAAGACATTTAGGCCGCCATCGGCTGACTGGGCCTCCCAAATCTGGTATGGAACATCCAATAAAATTCTGTCCCGGGAACAGATAAAATCAAAACTCATAAATTTCAAAGGCCGGGTTTCCGCCGGTCATTTTAATTTCCCGGATTTTCCCCGGCCTGTCTGCGGAAATAATGTTCGGCGGAACGACGATCAGGCTTTTTTTTGCTGAATCGGCCTTTACCGGTTGAGTATATAAATTATGATACTGGTATTTACCCAAGGTTGACAAATCGTGATTGGCTGCCTGCAAAGCCCGAGGATCGTACGGCAAATAAAAGAGAAGATACACGGGAGACAGATTCGGATGGACAAATATCTGGCCGTAATGGTCCTCCCGGGATCTAAGATACAGGGCCGTCTGTTCTTGTCCGGCTTCCCAGTCAGCCGCGTAAGCTACCGGATAATGAACATAATAAATATGAAGATAAATAAGAAACTCGTAAACTGCCAAGGACCCCAGCCCAATAATCAACCATTTGGGAAACTTTGCCACGAAAACCCATAAGCCGAAGGCGCAAATTATCTCAAAAGGCAAAACCATAAGTAACCCGCGCAGGGCATGCGGTGAAACCCGGGTAATTGCCGACGGAACAGCTGCTAACAATAACCAGGAAAAAACGATAACTCCGGCTTTAGACCGTTTGTTCAGCAAGGCATAAGTGCCCAGGAGGAAAAAGGGTAATTGCCATAGGTAAAGTTCCCCGATCTTTTTAACCGAGTGCCGGCCGTTCTGGTCTCCGTGAAAAAAAAGATAATCCGGACTGAAATTGGCCAGGTAATTAGTCTGGAAGTTTTCCCAGACCGGACCGCTTTCGTTAAAGATACTTTCCGTTTTTAATCTGGCCAGACCCTCGCCGGAAAAGGTAAGAGCTAAAATCGGAGCTGCCAGAAGAAGCGAAACCAGGCAGGTGGCAACAAATATTTTCGGCCGTTTAAGGAGCGTCTTTCGAAAAAGAAGAAACAAAACGAGAAGCAGCGGCGGGACAAAAATGCGTTCACTGTGATAAGTATAAAGAGACGTTACGAAAAAAATGGCTGATAACGGCAAAAACCGGATATTATTCCGCAGGGCAGATAAAAAAAGCCAGGTCCCCAGGATTACAAAAGTCAGGGCCAAATTGGCCTCAAATCCGGCCCGGCTGAACTGAATATGCCAGGAGGAAGTTGCTAAAAGCAGGGCCACAATCAAAGAATACAAATTTACTGCCCTCGGATCCGCCTCTCTTTTTATCAGAAAAAATATTTCCTGAGCCAGGAAAAAAGACCCGACGACGGCAATAATTCCCGCCAGGGCTGAAGGGAGCCTGACGGCCAAATCGGTCGGTCCCAAAAAATCTTCAAAAGCAGCCGTCAGATAAATATAAACCGGCAGCTTGTAATCGCCGTAAGACCTGAAAAGCAGGGGGTATGAATTGCCCCATTCGTCCCGGCCGGTTTTTAGAATTGAATAGGCATTGTAGCCGATAGCCACTTCATCCGGATAAAGTCCCGGGGGGTCATCAGTAATTTTAAAGAGCCTTAGAATAGCAGCCAAAAGAAGAACCACCCCGAGGGCTAAAAGAAGCGACTTTTTCATGGATTAGTGGCGGCCATAATAACTGACGGCCGGCCATCAAGATAGTGATAAGTTTTCAAAACCGGGACTTCCTTGGGTAGATCGCCGGCAACGGTAATTACCAAAATGCCTGGTTGGGATTTCAGTTCATCCCAGGAAACCGGCTTAAAATAATATTTGGAGAAATGATTCCGGTCTTCCTTGAAGCCGCCGGATATCGTTCCGCCATCAACTGTTAAATAGGTTTTCGGGTCATATTTCAGGAAAAAGAGCCAGAAATTCAAAGGTTGATCGAGAGTATTGGAGACAATAATCTTATTGTACTTTGGCGCCAGTTTGGCCGAATCCTCGGCAATTTGCCGGTAACCGTAATACCAGATTTTAGAATTCTGTCTCGGAGCATGAATGTAATACATATGCAGATAAAAGTAGAGGGAAAAGGTCACCACTCCAAAAAGCCCGGCTACAAAGACAGGAAGGAACCGGGGGTAATTTTTTTTCACCATGGCGGTGAAGTTAACCAGACCGTAGGCCCCGATTATCTGCAGCGAAGGCAGGAAAACGGCGGTTCTGATGGAACTGGGAACACCGATCGTCACCGAGGCCGGTACCGGTGCGGCCAGCATCCAGGCAGTAAGTAACCAGGCAGGTTTTTTGTTTTTTGCTTTGTAAAGATAAAACAAACCCGATAACAAGAACGGCATCTCCCAATAATAAAGGAGACCCATATTGGAAACATAATCTACTTTGGATCCGTTGCCACCGGAGAAAAAGAAGTTGGGGCTAAGATGAGAAAAATATCCCCACAATACATCCGAAGCATAAGATAGGACTTCCGGATGTAGAACGGCCGCCGAGATCCGGTCACGACGAAACCAGTCGTCCCGCTGATATGACAAATTTATGTTGTGCAGTTTCGGATCCTGAAAAACGCTGGTTCCCAGAAACCTCATTTGACCGGCCAGAGTAGTTGACTGGTATAAAACCGGCAGGGCCAACACAAAAATAATCAGAGCTTGCGGAATAAACAGCCGAAGATTGTTTTTTATCTCCCGGAAATAAAAGCAAAACAGGGAAAACAACAACAGCGGAACAAAGACTTTAGCGGCCTGATATAAATAAAGTTCCAGGCCGAAAAAGACCGCCGAAAGGGCAAAGAAAAACCACCGCTTTTTCCTTAGCCCTACAAAGAAAAAGAGCAAACCGCCGGCGGTAAAAAAAGCACAGCTCCCGGTCTCGTAGGCCGTCCGGGTAAAGTGCAGATGCCAGGGGGAAATTGCCAGAATAAAAGCCGAAAGCAGACCGAACAACGTTGCTCTATCACGTTCCTCCCGAAATATTTCCCGGGCAAGGAAAAAAGTTAAAACGACGGCACCGACACCCAGGATTGCCGAAGGCAACCGGACGGCAAACTCCGTCATTCCCAAAACCGCCTCGGCCGGGACGGTCAGATAAATATAAAGCGGTGGCTTGTAGTCGTCCAGAGACCGGAAAACCAGAGGCAAAAATTGGCCGTACTCGTCCCTGCCCGTCTTTAAAATGCTGTAGGCATTCCAGCCGATAGCCGCTTCGTCCAGATTTATCCCCGGCGGGTTTTTCCCCAAATCATAAAACCGCAGAACCGCCGCGAGTAAGACAACGGCCGAAAACAAGATAATTGTAAGTTTTCTGCTTATCATTTTCAGTTTTCCAGAAACCGATACTGCACAATTCGTAAAAAGGCTATCACGGCATCGCTAAAGCGGATCTTTTTCCCGTCGGCATATTCCCGGCCGGTATAGGAAACCGGGACTTCAAAAATCCGGATATTTCTTTTCAGAACTTTGCAGGTTGTTTCAATTTCAAAATCAAACCTACTCGTTTTTAGGTCCAGGTCCTTTAAAAGTTTAAGCGGCAACAGTTTGTAACCCGTTTCGCAGTCGGAAATTGTGGTATCGAATAAGACGTTAACAAAAAAGTTAAGCAGATCATTACCTGCTTTATGCCAGAAGAGCATATCCCGGTGCGGACCGTAAAATCTGGATCCGAAAACAACTTCGGCGTTGTGATTTACTACCGGCTCCACCAGAGTTTTATAATCTTCCGGATCATACTCAAGATCCGCATCCTGAATAATTACATGGCTACCGGAAGCTTTTGCCAAAGCGGTTTTAATGGCCGCTCCTTTGCCGGAATTCTTTTTATGAAAAATCAGCTTAAGTTTTTTGTGTTTTATTCCGGCCAATTTCTCCCGCGTTCCGTCGGTACTACCGTCGTCAACTACGATTAACTCATGCACCTCCGGCCTGGATAAAACCTTCGGAATAATTTCCCCGATCGTTTTTTTCTCGTTATAAACCGGCATGATAACCGAAAGCTTAATAGATTTCTTCATTTTGCATCAGAAACTCCGGCGAAAAAAGACTAAGAATTTCCCGGTCTGTTTTAACAAAAATCTTCCGGTTTTGAATTCGGAAAAACAAAGCCCGGGGGGATTTTAACAGAAACAGAAAAAAACCGTACCAGAAAGAAAAATCAAGGCGGCGCAAAGCCTTATACCCCAGATGGTAGGGAAGAAAAAGCAGATATTCCGCCAGAAACCTCCGGTCGGAAATATTCACAATCATAAAAAGGTTCTGGTTTCTGAAGGCAATTGCCCGGCGGTAAAAAGTACTGTAGCGCTTTTTCATTGAACCTTCTTCGTGAAAATGATCCACGATCGATTTCGGCTCAAATAAAATTTTGTACCCGGCTTTCCAGGCCCGGTAACCCAGATCCCAGTCTTCACCGTAAGCCGGATCATAAATAGTATTCAGTCCCCCCAGATTTCTCCAAATACTTTTGTTAACCGCGCAACTCCCGCCGTTAGCCCAAAGGGTAAACCCGGAAATTATTTTTCCCGGCCGGTGCATCACGTACCCGCGCTTGAAGGCCCCCACTCCCCGGCCGCGCGCTACGGTATTCCCGTTTCTTTCATGGCTTAAATCTTTTGTTCCGACGGCAAAAACTTCGGGATCGGAAAAATGCGGTAGAAGGTTTTTGAGGAAATCTTTATGGGGAACGACATCGCTGTTGAGAAGCACGACTATTTCCCCTGAAGCAGCCTCTACTCCGGCATTTGTGGTCGAGGAAAAACCTTCGTTCTTCTCTTTTTTGACAAGCCGCAGATTAGCATTTTTTTCAGCCAGGTTTAGAACCACGTCCGCACTGTTGTCCGTTGAAGCATCGTCGACAATAATTACTTCCGCTTCCCCGACAGCCGCTATTACCTTCGGTAAATTCTTTTTCAGAATGTCCGCTCCGTTCCAGTTAGTAATCACAAGACTGACTTTCATATTTTAAATTCCACCAGGTGGGTCCCTGCCGGAACAAATATTCCCCGGAAATTGATATCGGTTAAGTAAATCGTTTCCGGATTTCCGTCAACCGTCGCCTTCCAGCCGGGATAGAAACTGTCAGTTAAAACCAGGAAGGACTGACGACTGGATTGTGTCCTGATCTGTATGGAATTTTCCCGGTAAGAAAGAATCCCGGCCATTCCGCCGGACAAATCTCCGGAAAACACCATTCCCGATTTCTCCACAACCGCGGTTTTCGCCAAATCGACTTTCCACAAATTATCCATGGCCTGACGGTTATTGGCAACAGGAAGGACATTGGCCGTTAAAAAAGCCCGCGGAAAAGCTTTTGTGTTTTGATAAACCCTCGTTTCCCCTTCCTGAAAAACCTTTACCAGCTTAGGACTGGTTTCGTCCCGCAGGGATAAAATATATTTAACGCCCAGCAGGTCAATCAGAGGGCTATCAACATTTTTCGGAACCACTATCCGGTTAAACCCCCAGGGAAGTTTCGTCTCGGCGCTCCCCCGTTCGGAAGCCACAATAAGATTGCCGTAATTTGCCAGATAAAGCGGATCATAACCGTTAACGGACTGCAGTTTGTATATGACATTAAAGTTCGGCGGAAAAATTCTGTCGTCCGTCGTCATAAAACGGGAAAAATCCTTTCCGGTGTTTTGCTGTAAGAAATGCGTCACGGAAGTTTCGGGGTACAGATATTCCGGATTGCTGAAAGAAGTGTATTTGCTTCCGAACCGCCAGAGGTCAAAAACCGCCAACGCCAGAAGAACGAAAATAGCCGGACGAACTTTAGCGGAAAGGACTATCAGAAAACTCAAAGCCAAAAAGGTCAGCGACGGAAAGATCAGATTTCTCTGGCTAACCAAGATGTTTTCCGAATGACGGGTTAAAACATAAAGCCACAGAGCTGCCAAGCCCAGACCTAAAATTGTCAGGGCCGTAAAAAGAGTTTTAAAAACTCCACTCTTTTGGCGCAAAAAGAAATCCAGACCAACAGCCGAGAGGACGGCCAAAGCAAAATCGACTACTACTAACAGCCTGGTCGGTTGGGAAGAAGAGATCAGCGGCAGATTGAGAACAAACGGTAACTTGCCCCAGGGCGTGGGCAGGGCAAAGGTCAGGGCCGATAGGGCTAAGATACCGAAAAAGAGGGTTTTTTTGTCCCGACGCCATATTGCCAGCAAACTAAAAAATAAACCAGTAATCCCGACATAACCGACGAATTCCTGATAACTGAAAACTCCGAAATAATTAAGAGTTGCCGGATTACCGAAAAAGTCAGGAGCCAAAAATTGCGCCAGATTTTGGGGAGGAATAAACCATTCCGGCCGGGACCAGGCCGCCTGATCAACGCTCCGGGCCGACCAGGCGATAAACCGTACCAGAGGCAGGGATTGCGGCAAGGTCAAAATAAGAAACAGAAAAAGGCCGGGGAGAAAATACAGAAGGACTCTTTTGTTTTTTGTCTGCCATAAACGGGCCAAAAGATAAGTCCCGGTTACCAGGGAAATATAAAAGAAGGTCTGGAGATGTCCTGCCAAAAAGGCTGAACTTAACGCTAACACAAAAAGGAGTAGCCACCGAATTTTTTTGCGGGTAAAAAAGATTTTATCGGTAAATAAAAGAAGAAGAGGCAACCAGATGGCCGTTTGGGCTAAATTATTTGCTTCCAGCCAGGCAATAAAGAAACCGCTCCCGGCCCAGGTTACCGATCCTAAAACGACAGCTTCGGGTTTGAGACGGAGATTTTTCAAATAAAGAGCCATAAAAGTAAAGCCCAGAACTGTTTGCAACAAAACCAGGAGCGACCAGCCGAGATTAAAAGGCATAAGCCAGAAGATAATATTCAGGGGATAAAAAGGGGCAGTCTGCAAATTACCCAAAAGCGGCGTTCCGGAAAAACTGTAGGGATTCCAGACAGGCCACTGTCCTTTTTTTAAAAGGTTCACTGCCAGTTCCCGCCAGGGATATTGCTGCCGTACCGGATCGGTAATAATGAAATTCCGAAACGGAATGCCCGACGGGAAAGAAGCCGCGTAAAAATCGCGCCAGGGGTGGTATAAACCGACGATAGTATCAGCCGGAATTGGCAGTTTACCTTTCAGAAAAAACGGGGAATAAAAAGCCCCGAAACCGGCTACAAAAATAATTACCAGGAAAATTATGCCGATTTTCTGTCTCATAAATTTGAAAGCAAGGCTTCCCAATTGTCGAAAAAGCGCCCGATACTGAAATCTTTTGACCGGATAGCCGCCTTTTGGCTTAAATCCGCCAGAAGCTTTTCATCTTTAGTCAGGGCGAGAGTTTTCTCCCGTAATTCTTCCGTTGACTTCCAAACGTATCCGGTTTTCCCATCATCAACAATTTCCAGCTGGCCGCCGGCGGCAAAAACCACCGGAACACAACCGGCCGACATGGCCTCAACCGTAGTAATCCCGAAATGCTCAGCCTTTTGCGGATTTTCTTCCAGATTTTCACCATAGCCGGCGGCGTGCCAATAAATTTTTGCCCGGCCGTAATAATCCTTAAGAACAGGGAAACTGCTGTCAGTAATAATCCTGATCGGATAACCGGTGCTCTTTTTCCTTAATCGTTCCACATCTTCTTCATTTCCGGATGTCAAGCCACCGACTAAAATCAGTTTCCAGTTTTTCAGGCCCTTTTTATACAAGCCGACAAATTCCCGAATCATAATTTCCTGTTTCTTGGGATGCGAAGGGCCGAAAAAACGCCCGACCGAAAGAATAATATTTTCCTTTTTACCGGGAGAAAAGGAGGAAACGTCAACCGGTGGATAGATTACCCGGCTCTTAATACCAAAAGCCAAATCAATGTAGGCTTTGGTGAATTGGGAGTTGCAGACGACGGCGTTAACTTTTAAAAATTTGGCGGCATTGGACAAAGTTTTAAAATTCCGGTTAAAAGGCACCTGAAAATGCAGGATATTTTCCCTGGCAAAACTTACGGGAATGCTGCCGTCCGACAGAAAAAAGACCAGATCGTACCTTGTCGTAGACATGATTCTTTGCCATCGGTTAGACTGGCCGTTAAAAATATCCCGGACAAAATTTACGCCGGTCAGGTCGAGGTTGA
>JAJYKY010000018.1 GCA_021788195.1 bacterium
TTGTTTAGCTAATACTTTAGCAGAATTGGCGGCTCCTAATTCAAAAGAGCTGAAGGGAATAACAATATAAAATTTTTTATCAAGGACATTGTTTTCTTTAACGGTACTGACAATAAATTCTCGGTACTTGGCAATCTGTTTTTTTAAAAGGGGGTTGTTTTGGCTGTCTTCAGCCTTCTTCAAAAGAGCCACGTATGAGGAAACGTCTTTTTGCCGGCTGCGGATGACAATTTGAATGGGAAAATTTAAGGAGTTTAACAGTCCCGCATAAGCGTAAATAATGGCGTCTTGCTCCGGTTCGGATAAAAGGCCAAAATTAACCGCCGTCGTTTGAATAACCATGGCAACGGAGCCGTCTTTTAAAATTACCAAATCGTCACGGATATCGGCGACTTCCAAGTGCTGCTGGGTAGTACCTCTGATGGCAACTTTGGACAAATCCAAGGGCATTGACTCAATTTTAAATTCGAAATTTGAAATTTACAATGAGGACCCTTAAGATGGCGGTATGAACGAACAGATTTTACCCCGGAAGTTCTACAACCAGGAGACGGCAATCGTGGCCAGGGAACTTTTGGGAAAATACCTAATCCGGAAAATTGGGAAAAAGAAATTAATTGCCGAGATTATCGAAACCGAGGCTTATGTCGGGCCGGAAGACGCAGCTTCCCATAGCCGGTTTGGGGAAACGGGGCGAAACAAAGTCATGTTCGGACCGGCCGGCCACGCTTATGTTTATTTAATTTACGGGACGTACCATTGTTTGAATATTTCTACCCGGGAAGTGGGTTTTGGGGCGGCAGTTTTGCTCCGGGCAGCCCGGCCGGTAAAAAACATTACCCAAAAAATGTCCGGCCCGGGGTTATTGTGCCTGGCTTTAAATATTGACCGGTCGCTAAACGGAACCGATATGACTAAAAGAGATGGTCTCTATATTCTTAACAACGGGGAAAAAAATAACAATAAAGAGGTCTTTATCGGACCCCGGGTCGGGATTGCCTACGCTGGAGAATGGAGAGACAAACCTTTACGATTTCGACTGAATGTTTAAGGGGTTAAGGATGGTGCCGTCAAGAGTAATTTCCAGAGGATCAAAAGCGTAGCCTTCTTTTTCCAGCTCCAAATAATAAGTCCCGCTTTCCAGGGGAGTACTGGCTAAAAATTGCCCCACCTTATTACTTCTTAAAGCTCGGACACTGACCCCTTGGGTGTTTTTAATGATGACAATAGCGTTCGGAATAACCGCCCCGGCAATATCATGAATTTGCCCGCAGATCGTGTTTGGGGCGTTCATTTGCAAAAGAGAGGGCTGAGGTTTAACTTCCTTATTAATTATCACCCGGACATTGGCCGGGCGGGTAAAGGTTCTTTTGGGAAGGCCGGCGAGTTTTGACGGTTCCTGAGCCTGGCGGATACGCAGAAGTTCTTCAATGGTCATGGTTTTTTCTTCAACCGATGCCGGGGAAGAATTGGCATTGGGAGTTTCGGCAGGAGTGGGGATTTCCGGGGCATTTTTTTGCCGGAGCTCCCGGTCCTTAATTAAATCGTCTAAAGTGTGCAAAGGAACGGAAGTGGTCATGGGTAAGTCAGTCGGGGTAAGCATGGTCTCGGGAGTTTCAGTAAGCGGCGGCATGGGTTCAGGTGGATTATTAGGCAAACTGGCTAAATAAGTGTCCAGCTTGGTATCGGGGGTAAAATTTTCCGGTTGCGGTCTGGGTGTTTCCGGTTGAGAGTCGGCAGAAACAGAGGAAGCCGACGATAAAGAAGTGGTGGCTGATTTTCTCCAGATATACTGAGTGGGCTTATAGACGGATTTGATAAAGTTAATAATCCAGGTATCCAGCGGCCGTTCTTCGATCGGGATAAAAGCCAGGGCGACACCGGAAGAGAGAGAAAAAACCGCTAAAAGCAGACGGAAAACCAAATACCAAGCTGACGAATAGAAAACAAAAGCAAAAACACAACCGGCGGCCAAATACCCGAATTGTTTTAAGGTCATGTCGCCGACCAGTTTGAACTGAAAACCAGTGATGTCTTGAGGGACAGGGTGTTGTTCCATGGACAGTATTTTCATTGTATAGGGCAGAAAGTGAAAAACAAGAGGGCCCGCATTTTCATGTAGTTTCATGTGGTAAGATGAATTCATGCCACCCACCCCGAATTCCGATTGGGAAAAACAGCTAAAATTACTATCGTCCCTTTCCGACCAACAGATCCAGGAGTTTTTAAACCAAATTCTTTCCCTCGCTGATTTAACTTCTGTCGAGCTGGTTTTCCCCAACGGAGAGAAAATGTCCTTTAGCCGGGAAGCCGTTCTGGCCGAGGCGGCCGGGCGAAATTTACCAATCTCCCCGGAAATTGCCGCGACCATTCCCGCTAACCTGAAAACTCTCCGCGAAGAAATGTTGACTGAAAAAAACGGGGCCGCACCGCAAAATAATCAACAGACTGTTTGGCGAAAACACATTGAGGCGGCCAATAAAAGAGTTTGGGAACAAATAAGGCAGGCTACTTACCAGTCATTATTAGATTACCCGGAGATTCGGGAAAGGATAAAAACTGATCCGGAATTTGCGAAATACATTGAAACTCTTGTTGACCAAACAAGCTCGGACCTGACGGAGAAAATTGACCCCAATAATGTCACGGCCAGTTTAACTGCCAATTTGATCCCGGCAATAAAGAAGGCAGTGATCGGGATGGCCCAGGAAGGAGAATTTGGAGAAAAAATTTTGCCGATTGTTAACGAGATTGCCCAAACTACCCAAAAAAACATTTCTCCGGACGAATTGACGGCGGCCGTAGGGGAACAACAGGCGGCAAAAGAAGAAGCCGTTAAGGAAAATATCCGGATTTCGGCACCTTCCGGCCGGTACCCGTCCCGGGCGGCAGGTCTCCCGGTTATGCCGATGGAAAAAGAACAACCGGCGGATAAGCCCCAAGAAGAAGCCCCAAAATATGTCGGCGGCGAGGGAATCGTGCTCCACCCGAAAAATCCGCAGGCGGCCCGATTGTTCGGAGCGGCCGGAAAATTGGAAGAACGCGAGGCCCGGTATAAAAAAGAGCACGAGGGTGAAGAAACCTACAATCTTTACAGTATTTTACGGGATCCCGGCGGGGCGGCGGCCCGGGCTGTATCCCGTTTTCGAAACCGGGTTCGGTACGGGACCGGCGAAAAAAAGACTCCACCTTCATCGTCAGTCCGGCGTTTTACTTTTCATTCCCAACAACGGTTACCGGAAGCCGTCTTCCCCCCGTCGGTAAAACCGGTTTCTTCTCCGGCAGTCAGAGCGGCCGGCGCTCGGGCTGAACCCACAGGAAGACCGTCGGCAGCCGCCGGGCGTGGCGGTTTCTTTAATTTGATTAAAAACGGTTTGATCCGGCTTTTTGGTGGTACCGGGAAGAAGAAAGCGACCGGGATAGTCACCGGTGCTGCCGCCGGCATAGTTAATACCGTAGCTAAAAAAGGCCTGCTTTCAGCTTTAGGTACCTGGGCAGCCGGGGTTGTTTCCGGGGGGACCGGGTTTGTTTTGGCAGCGGCCTGGAAATTACGTGGTCCCCTAAAAAAACTGGCCAAAGTGGTCGGCGGAGCGGCCGCCGGAGCCTTTATTTTCCTGGTTCAAGGTGGTCTGGCCACTGCCGTGGGGGGGCTATTGGGAACAATTGTTGGGGCAGCCATAGGAAATTTAGTTTTTCCAGTAGTGGGAGCTTTTGTCGGGGCGCCGATTGGGGCAGCCGTCGGAATGTGGGCCGGCTGGCAGTTATCCATGGCCGGAGTAGACCTGGCAGCCGCAGGAGCCACTTTAGGGAACGCTCTCGGCGGGGCCATGAGTGCCGCGACCGGTCTGGCTGGGGCGGGTATTACCGGGGCCGGCTCGGTGATTGTTTTTGGCAGTCTGATTAGTGCCGGTCTTTTTAACTGGTTCACGACCCAGAACATTAACGGGGCTATGGTTGATTATGGGAATAAAGCCCCTGTTTCGGCCGATACGGCTCCAGCTGTCGTTACGGTCAATAAATCCGGGACACCGGAGACGATTCCCGATGATAAAATCGGCCAGCCCGGCTACACGGGAGTAAAATACACGGTAACCGTGACGGCCTTGGAAGATATTGCTTCAGCTACGGTTGAAGATAAATACACGGTAATTGGGAAAAATGGCGTCACCTTACCCTCGCCGTTGCCTAAACAGGCCTGGTCAAACCAAACTTACACTTACACCTTACCGATTACGCCGGCTCTAAAAGACACGGTGGTGATAAATTCCTTTACTATTTCTGGAACCACCGCGAAAGGTAAACCGTTTGCTCCAGTGACGGGGTCGGTGGCGGTTAAAATCGGCAACCCGTCAGCCGAGGCTTTTTCCTGCCCGGTCTTAGGCGGAACGCCGACCTGTTATTCCCAAAGTTATACCGGGACGGCGGCCTGTAAACATTGCGGTGCCAATTATGGCGCCCAGGCAGCCTGTTCCTGGCCGGGGAACAATATGGCTATGGATGTGGCGGCTCCGGAAGGCAGCGCTGTATTTTTACCGGCCATTAACGGGCAGGAAGTAACCTGGAAGTTTATTGGCGACGGACACGACAACCTTTACCCCGGCCAAGTGTTTCGGGTGTTTTCGGCGACTGTTGACGGGGCAAAATATGTTTTACAACTTCACCACATGATTTCGGAAAATATCGGGACGGTAAGCACCGATTTTAAATCGGGCAGTGTCGTCGGGCACCTGGCCCATTTTGATCCGGCAGTCAGCCAGTCACACTCCCACATTCAGATTCAAAAAGACGGCGTTTGGATCCCGGCAGAAACTTTCTTTACCGGGTGCGGTAAATAGCTTAACCCGGCCAGGAAGAAATAATCAGCGGTTCCTTGTGATCCATAAGCCCCCAGATTTCTTCAGTGACAAACGGGGTAAACGGATGGAGGAGTTTAAGGACTGTCTCAAAACTGTTTCGTAAGGCAAGGTAGGAAACCAAACCCTTTTTATAGTCTTCAAGGTATTTATCGGCCAGTTCGTGCCAAGTAAACTGGTATAAATCTTCCGCGGCGATTCCTAACTTAAAAGTTTCCAGATCTTTTGTGGTCTTTTTTGCTAAAGCGGCCGTTTTTTTCTCCAGTTCCTGATCTTTTTGACCTTTTTCGTTTTTTGGTTCACTGCCGATAACAAACCGGCCGATGTTCCAGAGTTTGTTGGTGAAATTCCGATAACCCCTGATCTTTTCTTCCAGTTGTCCCTTGCTGATCATCCAGTCTGTGGTAATATCCCGACCGCCAACCAGACCGAGTCGGGTAGCATCAGCCCCGTATTTTTCAATCATTTCTATTGGGTCAACGCCGTTATCTTTGCTTTTACTCATCTTTTGTCCTTTTTCATCGCGCAACATCCCATGAGCAATCACAGTTTTAAAAGGAACCCGGTTATTAACGTAAAGCCCGAGCATAATCATCCGAGTAACCCAGAGCCAGAAAATTTCCCAACCGGTGTCTAAAACGGAAGTAGGGTAGTACCGGGCAAAATCGCCCGGTTGGCCGGTCATTAAGGTGGTAAGCGGCCACTGACCTGAAGAAAACCAGGTGTCAAAAGTGTCCGGGTCTTGAATAATATCGTTACTGCCACAGTCCGGACACCGGTTTGGTTTGGTGACGGCCACAATCGGTTTTTCCAAATTAGTCGGATCAGCAAACGGAGAGTTTTTTTTAATTAATTGTGCAGCCGCTTTGCCTTTCTCGTTTTGGCAGGCAACACAATAATAGATTGGCAACTGATGACCCCACCAGATTTGCCGCGAGACCGGCCAGTCACGAAGGTTTTCCATCCAATGATAGTACTGGCGACACCAGCGGTGGGGGATAAATTTAATTTCTCCGCCCTTGACTGCTTTGACACCGTTTTCCGCCAAAGATTTCATTTGGATAAACCATTGACGGGAAATCATTGGTTCCACAATATTTTTGCAGCGTTCACAAACTTTAACACTGTGATGAAGCGGCTCAGTTTTTATCAACTTGCCAGCCGCTTTAAGGAGTTCAACGGTTCGTTCCCGGGCGGCATTAATTTTCAGGCCTTTTAAGTTGTCAAAATTAACAGACATTTTCCCCTCAAAGTCGATAACTGAAATTTGTGGAAGGTTATGTCTTTGGCCAATTTCGTAGTCGGTGGTGTCGTGGGCCGGGGTAACTTTTAGAGCTCCCGTGCCGAACTCGGTTTCTACCGCCGCATCGGCAATAATAGGTATTTCTTTATTAAGGAGAGGGATTACTGCTTTTTGTCCGACCAGCTTTTTAAATCTCTTGTCTTTAGGATTAACAGCCACAGCAGCGTCGGCAAAAATGGTTTCCGGGCGGGTAGTGGCAATGGTTACCTGGCCGTAGTTAAGGTAATACAAAAGATCATCTTTTTCTTTTTCTTCCAACTCCTGATCGGAAAGGGTACTGTGATCATAGACGCACCAGTTAACAATTCGGTGACCGCGATAAACAAGCTTATCCTGATAAAGTTTGACAAAAGTTTCGATAACAATCTTAGAAACGGCGGGGTCGAGAGTAAACTTTTCCCGGCTCCAGTCGAGGGAAAAGCCCATGGTCCGCAGCTGGTTTTCGATAGTTGATTTGCAGCTTAAACAAAATTCAAAAATCTGCTTATGAAATTCTTCCCGGCCCAGATCATAACGACTTTTGTTTTGTTCCTTAAGTATCTTTTTTTCAAAAACGGCTTGGGTCTGAATACCGGCATGGTCGACACCCGGAACCCACAGTGCGGCGTCGCCTTTCATCCGGCGGTAACGAATTAAAATATCTTCAATAACAAAAAGGGCGTTACCTAAATGTAAATTGGAATTGGCATTGGGCGGAGGAAGAATGATGGTAAATGGTTTGCCGTCAGGGTTAATCTCTGGTTTAAAAAAACCGCCTTCTTCCCACATCCGGTAAATCCGGTCTTCCACCCCGGTATGGTCGTAACGACTTTCCATAGTGGTATTGTAGCAAAGAATAGTGCCTTGACAAAGAGGAAAGCACCCGATAATATCCGCTAAAATGTTGCGCAGTTTTCTTTTTTTGTCGCTCCTGGCTTTGACTATAACCCTCTTTTTCCCTCAATTTGTTCGGGCACAGGGGGAGAGCCAACTTCTACCGGCCAACCAGGTGATCGACTCTGATTTTTTCCGTTTCGGCCGGACGGTTCAAATCGACGGAACCATAAACGGCGACGCTTTTTTGGGCGGGGCCATTGTCACGGTTAACGGCCACATCGGCGGCGACCTGTTTATTTTTGGCGGCAAAGTGAATGTTAATGGCCCGGTGGATAACAGTATCCGAATTTTAGGCGGCGATGTGACAGTTAATGGTCCGGTCGGGCGCAATGTTCTTCTTTTATGCGGCAACTGCACTGTCACTAACAAAACGGCGATGAACGGGAGTTTATTGGTGGCCGGAGTAAATTTGGACGAGTCCGCCGGGCAAATCGGCCGGGGTTTCCGGTTTTTCGGCAACCGGCTGTACTTAAACTCGGGGATTGCCAACGAAGCGTACGTGGTAGCCGACCAGGAATTTTTACTGGGTCCTAATGCTTCAATCTCCGGGAGTTTGAAGTATACCGGCAACAACGAGGCGGTTTTGGAGCCGGGAGCGACCGTGGCCGGAAGTATTGTGTACCAAAAAACCAGCCCCGGCGAAAGTACTCCGCGGTTTTTCGGGGCCCGGACCTTTCTTTCGTCTTTTAGAAGGTTGAAACCCCTCATGGACCTTTTTGGTTTTATCGTTTCGGCGATTGTCGGATTTATTCTTTTAGGCCTTTTTCCCAAGGGGTTTGAAAAAGTGGCCCAGGCGATTGAAAACCGACCGTACGCGTCTTTCGGCTGGGGGATAATTATTGCCTTAATGTTGCCTTTGATTATTGTTCTGTTTGCCTTAACTATTGTCGGGATCCCGGTTTCTCTGATTTTACTCCTGGTCGGGTACCTTGCCTGGTTGGCGGCCCAGTATTTGATTGCCTTCTTCATAGGCCGGAAAATTATGCTGCCGCGATTTGGGGAACGACGCGGCTGGGCGTTGTTTTTAGGTTTATTTTTGATTTATCTGGTCGGCCTGATTCCGGTTGTGGGCAGTGTAGTAAAATTGGTTCTGACCTTTTTTGCCATGGGAGCCATTGTTTTAGCTTACCGCCAACCGGTAATTATTCGTCAGGAGCCGGTGTTTTTAGCTCCTAAGCGTATCCGGGGCCGCCCGCGAAAGCACTAAAGAGATAAAGACGGGTCGGCATTAACTTCCGAAGGATTGACCGGCCGGTAATTAAAAAAGGCGGCTGAAGCGATACCGGCGGCGTTATCCGTGCACCACTTTACTTCGGGGACGTAAAATTCAATTTGAAGTTTTTCAATTTCCGATTTCATTTTTTTTCGGAGTCGCTGGTTTGCAGCCACCCCCCCGGCCAAGAGAAGGGATTTTCCCCGGTATTTTTCTACTGCCGTCAGAGTTTTTTTAACCAAAACGTCACTGACGGCTTCTTCCAATTCCAAAGCTAAAAGGTTTTTATTTAAAACATGCTGACTGGCATTAGCCACGGCGGTTTTTAAACCGCTGAAACTGAAATCAAAATTCTTTTCGTTTATCATTGGTCTGGGCAATCTCTGACTGTTCACTGTTTTTTGTTCCCGTCTCACTTTTAAAGCCGCTTTTTCGATGGCTGGCCCGCCGGGGTAGCCTAAGCCTAACAATCGGGCGCTCTTGTCAAAACATTCGCCGGCGGCGTCATCCAAGGTCCCGCCTAAATACTTAAACCGACCATGGTCGCTCATGAGAATTAGTTCGGTGTGGCCGCCGGACACCAGTAGAACCACAGCGGGCAGTTCCGGGCTGTTCCCGTTTAACCAGTTGGCGTAGATATGACCGAGTAAATGGTTAACCGGAATTAAGGGTTTATCCCAGGCTAAAACTAAGGTTTTGGCGGTTTCCGTTCCGATTAATAAAGAGCCGATCAATCCCGGACCGAAAGTTACGGCGACGGCATCCAGGTCTTTGGGGGAGAGATCGGCCGTAGTTAAGGCTTCGCGGATTACCGGGACAATCGCTTTAACCTGCTCCCGCGCGGCTTTTTCCGGAATAATCCCGCCGTACTTGGCATGAAGAGCCTGGCTACTGGCCACGATGTTGGAAAGGATTCTGGTTCCGTCTTCCACCACGGCCGCGGCCGTTTCGTCACAGGAAGTTTCAATTCCTAAAATTTTCATGAAGGAATTTTAACACGCCGGAGACGGAGAGACTGAGTCTTGATTATTTAATTTGTCGTGCCAATAAACGGCGGTTATCTTTCTTTTAGGCAGACTGTTCTCTTCGTTGAAAGTCAAGTGGTGGACTGTCGGTGTTTTGGTAAAACTGTTATTACTGACAGCCTGGTTGTCCCCCAAAGCGAAGCCGATGTGAGCGTGGGTAGCTCCGTTACCGTCAATAATCGGTTCCCAGACTAAAACTGCCCCGGGCCGGGGAGCGGAAATTAAGTACCAGCCGGAGTTTTCCAGATCTTTAACCGTCCCCGAAACCGTGCAGTGGCCTTCCTTGATTAAATCAAACAGGCGAAGGATCCCGGAAGCAAAAAAAGCGCAGGAAAGTTCGCCGTCCTGTAAAATGTCGGTTTTCTGACCGGAAACTTCGGCATAAAAATGACGAAACATCTGGCTGCCGGGGCTGCCTTTAATCATCGCCAGGTAATTATCGAAGAACAGCGGAACAACCTGGCTTTCCGCCGGAGCAGGATTAACCACACAATTAAACATGGCATCAGCCATACCAGTATTTTACCAGTTTTTACGGTTTTGTTCCCCGCAAATATCGGGCTGGCCAGGGGATAAAGTCGGAGGAGACCGATTCGTCAATCAGAACCGTCCCGTTGCGGGTGACTTTCCGGGTAAAGACGGTTTTAGCACCCCAGTGGGCAGTGTCAATTTGCTGCAGTGTCCCGGCGGGTAAATCCGGTCGGTCTTCGTAAACCGGGGGCGGTGGCGGAGTTGTTGATAAAATTACCGGGGTCGAAACCACCGTTTGTCGGCCATCGTCAGTCCCAAAAAGATCGAAGGTCAGTTTGGAATTTGCCTCGTCAAAAGTGGCCTGAATTAAAATCCAGCCCGGGGTGTCGTTTTTAAACCGAAAATCTGGGGACGGAGGGTAAACCGTGGCGTCCAGACCCGGTTGAAAGCCGCCCTCCTCGTAATAAGGGACACGATAGGCGTGGGCGACCCGCTCAATAACCGGTAACCCGGAATTTAAGACAGCCCGGTAAAGGGTAGTGGAAACCTGGCAAACCCCGCCGCCGTCTTCTAAGACCGTTTTGTTTTCGCGGATAACGTAGGCTTTTTGGAAACCAAAGATTGCCGAAACCGTCCCGATGGCCGTGTCGAAGGAAAAAGTTTCTCCGGGAGCAATCAGACTCCCGTTGATTTTTTCCGTGCCTACCCGGATATTTTCCACCCGGCTGGGGATGGAATCGTAAAAATAGGAAACACCGCTTCCCAAAAGACTGGTGATTCCCAACTGGTCGGCGCGGCTCTTGGTAATTTTTGGCGGCAGGATAGTTATGGGGAGGGTAAAATTGCAGTTGCCCCGTAAACAGGCTTGATTAAGAACCACGCTTTTTAACTGGGTTTCAAGTTTCTCCCGGTCCAGTTGCCGGCCGTTTTTACTTTGTTTGAAGGCGACTACCCGGCCTTTCTGGTCCGGGCCGGAATTGCTTTCAAACTTAAACTGGGCCTCTGTCGGACTGACGGCCACCTCCTGGTCGACCATGTCTTCAAAATCCGTAACCCGGGCAAGGTCAAAAGTGGCTTCTAACGGGAGATTGATAGTCCCGCCAAGAGCGGTAATTTTTTGTAAAAAGTCGTCATAGAAATTATTGGTTTGCCGGCCGACGGAAAACGCCCGGCTACTCATTAAACGAACATCGTAGCGCAGGGAAATTTTTTTCGGATCCAGGGCGTACTCGGCGGTGGCTGTCGGGGATTTAAAAACAATCTTCCCCGGCAGCGAGAGTTTGGCGGTAAAATACCGGGCCACCTCAGATTCGGTCTGCCCGCCGAAATTCAGATTGTCGATTTTTACGCCCGGGTAGATTTTGCCCTGGTAGTAGGCTTCAAAACCAAAACTGGTGATGGCTGCCAAAGCCGTAACGCCTAAAATAAAAATATTTACTCCCAAAACGAGCTTCTTGAGAAGGAGCGGCATATGTGCTACCTTCATTATATACAAGTAGGTTTAAGCATGCCGGATAAAAAACTGGTCTTGGTTTTACTGGGCGTTTTTTTATTTCTGGTCGTCGTCGTGGCGGTCGGGATAAAGTTCTTTTTCGGCGGACTGACCCAGACCACTTTAACCTACTGGGGGTTGTGGGAACCGGAGTCAGTCTACCAGACGGTCATTGCCGATTACCAGCAGAAACACCCCAATGTCAAAATTGTTTATCAAAAACAGTCGCCGATCCAGTATCGGGAAAGATTAACCTCGGCTTTGGCCCAGGGAACGGGACCGGACATTTTCCGTTTTCACAACAGCTGGCTGCCGATGTTTCTTTCCGACCTGTCTCCCGTGCCGGCATCGGTTTACGATCCGGCAACTTTCCGCCAGACATTTTATCCGGCAGCCCAGAAGGATTTACTGGCCGGTGGCCAATATTACGGGATTCCCCTGGAAATTGATACTCTGGCGATGTATGTCAATCAGAACCTTTTTACCCAGTCAGGGGTAAAAGTTCCGTCGTCCTGGCCGGCCGAGTTTAGCCAGGCGGCAAGCGCTATAACGGTCGTGAATAACGGCCGGATCGTCCGTTCCGGGGCGGCTTTGGGTAACGCCGGTAATGTTACCCACTGGCAGGATATTTTGGCTTTAATGATGCTCCAAAACGGAGTAGATTTAACCGAACCGACAGGCACCTTAGCCGAAGATGCCTTGAATTATTATGCCGGTTTTACCGGGGGTAATCAGAATACCTGGGACGATACCCAGGATGAAAGCAAACTGGCTTTTGCCAAAGGGAATCTGGCCGTGTATTTCGGTTACTCCTGGGATTATTTTGACATCAACGAATTGGCAAAGGGGAACGCTTTAGATATGAAAGTTTTTCCGGTACCGCAGTTGCCCGGAACAACGGTCAACTACGCTTCTTACTGGGTGGAAGGGGTTTCCAAACATTCCAAAAATCAGGCAACGGCCTGGGATTTCCTGAAATTTATCAGCAGTAAAGAAGAATTGGCCAAGCTTTATCAAGCTGAAGCTAATCTCCGGGGTTTTGGTGAACCGTATGGCCGGATGGATATGGCTGACCTCTTGAAAAACGATCCGGTGGTTTCCGTTTTTATTAACCAGGCACCGACCGCTCAGGGGTGGTACCTCGACAGCCTGACTTGGGACGGAGATACCGGTTTAAACAGCCGGGTGGGAAATTATTTTGCTGCGGCCATAAATGATGTCCACAAAGGCACGGATGTTAAAAGTGCCCTAACGACAGCTTCTTCGGGAGTGCGTCAGGTTCTGGCTACCTATAATGTTATTTCTCCGGCGGCGGTTACTCCGGCTGCCCAGCCTTAAATTTTGTCCGCTTCCTGTTGCCAGTATTTAAGGATTTCTTTCCCGACCACAGTTAACGCCGAAGTTACCGGGACGGCAAAAATTGCTCCCCAGACGCCGGCAATTCGATAACCGAAAACAAACGACAAAAGAACGATAATCGGGTGAATATTTAAGGCGGAGCTCAAAAGCTTCGGCGAGAGGATGCTGTAAATCAGTTGGGCGGCGATGATAAGAATAATTAAAACAATCACGGCCGTTTGTACGGAAACCGTCAGGGCGGCCAGGGCGACCGGAATCAAAAAAAGGATCGAACCAACGACGGGAATCATGGCTAAAATGGCAGCCAGAATAGCCGTGGAAAGGGCAAAATTAATTTTGAGAATTACCAGAGTCAGTAAAGTGACGGCACCCAAAGCCAGACCCAAAACGACCTGAACCCGCAAAAAAGAGGCGAAGGTTTGATTGATAACTCTTTCCAGAAAAAGGTAGTCGTCCTCGTAGTCCTCAGGAATAATGTCCAGAAAAAATTTAGAAATTTCGGCCCGGGAAATCAGAAAATAAAACGACAGGATAAAGACCAGTAGAACCCCGGCCAAAGCCGAAGCTATCCCCGAGGCTAAAACGGCGGAGTTGGCCACCGTGTTGTTTAGAAAACCTTCTACCCGACTGGCCAGAAAAGAATTTTCCGGCAAATAGCCCGGGACGAACGCGGCCAACTGGGATAACTGCGAAATTGTGGTGGGTAAAACAATCCAAATAAGAATGACCGCCAGGATGGCGACCAGAAGATAAACGCTGGCGGCCGACCAAAGCCGGGGAACACCGCGCTTAATTAATTGTCCAACCAGTGGTTCCAGAACAAAAGCCAAGATCCAGGAAAGAATAATCAGTAAAACAATGTCGGCAAAAACGCCGAAAAGGGCGCCAAAAATCGTCAGTAAATGCCAGGCTAAAGTGATAATGCCTAAATAAATCAGGATCCGCAGTTCCCAGGAATTAATCAGAGTTTTTCGCATTCTTTGATATGATATCATCCGTCTATGCCGGAGAGCAAATCGCCAACTACCGGGCAGGTAGCGGCCGTAATTTACGCCGATCTGTTTAATTTTCCGCTGACACCCGAAGAATTATATTTTTGGGAAATAAAGACGGATAAAGGCAAAAATTACCGGGGCCGGAGCGGTATCAGGTTTCAGGAAGGTTTCTGGTATGTCCTGGGCCGGGAGAAGATTGTTCGCCGGCGAAAAAAGATGGCCGGTTACTCCAGAAGATGCCTGGAAAGAATCAGGACGATACCGGCTCATCTCTCCCGCATCCCGACTGTGGAAGGAATATTTTTGACCGGGTCATTGGCCATCGAAAATGGCGGGAAAAACGCTGATGCCGACTTAATGATTATTACCAAACCGGGGACAATGTGGCTGACCAGATTACTGGTGGTCACCTGGCTCAAAATTTCCGGAAACTATCGGACAGTTCAAAATCAAGTTGGCACTATCTGCCCGAATATTTTTCTGGATACAGACCATCTAAAAATAACTGAACAAAATCTCTTTACGGCCCACGAGGTCTTGCAAGCCAGATGCCTTTATGATCGGCGAGGGGTAGAACAGCGATGGCTCGCGGAAAACAAGTGGACAAAGAATTACCTGCCGAACGCCTATAAATTGAGAATTGGAAATTGGAAATTAATTGGCAATTGGCAATTGGAAATTGGAAATTTTTGGTTAATACCCTTTGAAACAATTGCCTTTTGGCTGCAGTATTTCTATATGAAACCCAAGATGACTAACGAAAAGGTCGGTTGGGGTGCTGCT
>JAJYKY010000001.1 GCA_021788195.1 bacterium
ATATAGCGATTTGACAATCCAAACTATTAAACCGGGTCATGGCGCTTTTTTAATCCCACAGCAAGGGAAGCAACTCAGGGAAGCAAAAAAACATTCCGAACTTTAGTTCGGATAGTGGCATTTTTTGTACTTTTTCCCCGACCCGCACCAACAGGGATCGTTGCGGCCGGGGCGTGGTTTAGACATTTGACCATCGTCTGTTATCCGTCTGCTACCCGTCTGGTTACCGTCTGCGATTGCTTTTGCTTCTTCTTTTACCCCGGTTTCGATACTTTCGATCTGGCCGGCATTGGTTTTTTGAACCGCGGCTACCTGCTCCGGGGTGGCAATGGCAACTTTAAATACCCGCCGGACAATATCGTAATCGATCGCCGAGAGTAATCTCTCGAACATATTAAAAGCTTCCGTTTTGTATTCGACCAGCGGATCTCTCTGGGCATAACCGCGAAGGCCGATACCTTCACGAAGATCGTCAATACTTTCCAGGTGTTCCATCCAAAGATTGTCCGTAACCCGCAGCATTTCCTGTTGTTCAACATACCGGATTAAATTCGGGCCCATCTGTTTTTCCCGGGCAGCATAAACATCCCGGGCAATTTTCTGCAGAAACTGGGTCAGGGTTTCGCCTTGGGCACCGTTTTTGGCTATCTGATCGTTTATAGCTGCTTTAGAGGCTTCATCAAAGGGAATAATCGTCGCAAACTCTTCGACAATCTTTTCACTGTCGGCCGATTCAAAATTTGCCCGGGTATTGGAAAGCGCAATTGCCGCCACTTCCTGATCGATCTTTTGCAATATCTCTTCCCGCAACCAGCTATCGCCGCCATTCCCATCATTTTTAACTGTCCCGTCCCTGGAGATTTCAAACGCCGCCAGAATTTTTTGCCGCAAGCCATAAATAATATCCCGTTGTTTGTTCATCACGTCGTCATATTCCAGAAGGTGTTTTCGGGAATCAAAGTTAAACTGTTCAACTTTCGACTGGGCCTGTTCGATCGAGCGGTTGACCATCGCGTGTTCCAAAGGTTGGTCTTCGGGCAAATTAAAGAAAGTCATCATCTTGGCTACCTGTTCGCCGCCAAACAGGCGCATAATCTCGTCATCAAGGGCCACAAAAAACCGGCTGGACCCCGGATCGCCCTGCCGGCCGGCCCTCCCCCGCAGCTGATTGTCAATCCGGCGGGATTCATGCCGCTCGGTCCCGATAACATGCAGACCTCCGGAGGCCACTATTTCATCATGATCCTTTTCCCACTGTTTCCATTCCGGAGTCCCGGTTTTCGGCCGGCCGTCTTCATATTTTGGCGTGTTCCCACCCAAAATGATATCTACTCCCCGGCCGGCCATATTAGTCGCTACGGTCACAGCGCCCTTTTTGCCCGCCTGGGACAAAATCATGGCTTCCTTCTCATGTTGTTTGGCATTAAGCACCTGATGCGGGATCCCTTTATGGTGCAGAAACTGGGAAATAATCTCGTTTTTCTCAATGGAAGTCGTCCCGACTAAAACCGGCCGCCCGACTTTATGTGCTTCCTCAATATCCCGGACTACCGCGGCGTATTTAGCTCGCTGGGACTTGTAGACCTGATCCGCCAGATCGGCCCGCACCATTGCCCGGTGAGTCGGAACCTGAACCACAGTCAGATTGTAAATTTTGTGAAATTCTTCCGATTCGGTCGCCGCCGTTCCCGTCATCCCGGCTAATTTCCCGTATTTGCGAAAATAGTTTTGCAGAGAAATCGTCGCCAAGGTTTTGGATTCCTGTTGAATCGGCACTCCTTCTTTGGCTTCTACCGCCTGGTGGATACCTTCACTCCAGCGCCGACCGGGCATTAGTCGGCCGGTAAATTCATCGACAATGACCACCTCCCCTTCCCGGACAATATAGTCCCTCTCTTTTTGGTAAAGTGTTTT
The DNA here is from genome assembly GCA_021788195.1 of bacterium. Taxonomy (GTDB): domain Bacteria; phylum Patescibacteriota; class Microgenomatia; order JAMCZE01; family JAMCZE01; genus JAJYKY01. The sequence goes on from JAJYKY010000001.1 coordinate 1,915, forward strand.
GGCTTTCAAAGCGGCCTCAATATGGTGAACTGTAGAAAAATCTTTCTCATAAATATCTTTTGCACCTAAAAGTTGTTCAATCTTGCCGACTCCGTGGTCGGTTAAATGGGCTGTCCGCAGTTTTTCGTCGATGACATAATCCAGTTTGGGAGTCAATTTTTCGACTAGCCGGGCGTATTCATAATATTTTTGCGTCGCTTCTTCCTGCGGTGCGGAAATAATATGCGGCGTCCGGGCTTCGTCGATTAGAACCGAATCCACTTCGTCAACGATCGCATAGTGGAAACCTCTTTGCACTAGCTCCTCCCGGCTCCGGGCCATATTGTCCCGCAGGTAATCGAAACCGAATTCAGAGTTGATACCGTAAGTAATATCAGCGGCGTAGGCTTCCTTTCGGGAAACCAATTTTAGATGGCGCATCCGCCAGTCCGAAACATTTTCGTCAATAAAATCCGGGTCAAAAACATACGACTGCTCATGGACGATAGCCGCGGTCGACAAACCCAGAAAGCTATATATTGCCCCCATCCAACCGGCATCCCGTTTAACGAGGTAATCATTAACTGTCACCAGGTGAACGCCTTTGCCGGTCAGAGCGTTTAAATACAGAGGCATAGAAGCCGTCAGAGTTTTTCCTTCACCCGTCTTTTGTTCGGCAATCTTTCCCTGATGCAAAGCCGCTGCCGCCATCACTTGAACATCGAAATGTCGTTCTTTATTTATTCTAAGAGAAGCCTCCCGGACCAGGGCAAACGCTTCCGGAAGAAGATCGTCTGGACTGGCTCCGCGCGTTAGCTTTTCCTTAAGTTTGGCCGTCTCTTCCGGGAAATCTTTATCCTTAAGTTTCTTGACTTTTTCTTCCCGACGGTTAACTTCTTCAACCAGCGGAATTAGTCTCTTGATTTCCTTTTCGTTAGAGTCTAAAAATGTAGATATAAATTTAAACATAGGTAGAATTTCCCGTTAAATTCTCTGCCTATTCTACCACTTTTGATGCCCCAAACGGAGAAAGAGAATTCCGGTTTTGACAATCCGAAAGCTACCAGAATTATTCCTGCTATGACTCCGGATCAGGAAGTAACTTTACTCAAAGCCGCCGCTGTCGGGGAATTTCACAAAAAAAATATCGTTTCCAAAACCGGACTGGAGGCTTTTATTTTCTATTCCCGGGAGCCGCAAAAAACTCCATCCCGCCGGTTTAGGATTATCGGCCCCGTCGAACCTTCAGATTTTGCCGGCGAAATTGGCTCGGCTAAGCACCGGGCCGTTAACGCCGCTGTCTTAGCCCAAATGGATGGACTCTCGCCGGACCGGATCCGGGGAAAAATTGCCCTTAGCCGCGGGATAAAAGACTATCAAAAACTTTCCCAGCTCGATTTATTTTCCGAAACCGTTCCCCGGCGGTTAGCACTTTCCGAAACCGTTGATGAAATTATCCGGATCAAAGACAATCTTTTTTCCGTCTTCGGTGATATTAAAGAATATTATCCGGAGATTACTTTCATCTTTCCGGTCAAATTTCAGGGGAAGAGAAAAATCGGTGAGTTTCACATCCGCTGCGACGCCGTCATCGTCGGCGATAAGGCTTCCGGAATCGTGGATTTCAAAACCGGCCGGCCATTCAGCCAGGAAAGAATCCTTTACAATTTAACCTGCCTGTCCTGCGCCTGGGCAGTCTGGGATTCTGCAACAACCAAAAAGCATAAATGGCCGACTCCCCGGGAGATGACCCAATGGAAAGAAAAGGTAAAAAAGGAAAAAAGGCTGCAGGAAGAAGAAATTCAGCAAAGTATCTGGTGGCTGGACGAAGAAGAAAAGGAAATTACTACCCCTGTAAGGGCCGACGGAAAAATAATTGACCGGGGACTGGTCTTGCGTTCCGCGAAACCTCTGTCCGGAGTCAATCCGACTCTGAATCCGTCTTTCGCCGTGATCTGGCCGAACGAAATTGTCACCAACCATACCTTTAACCTCCAACGCCCTGAACTTCTTGAAACAGTAAAACGCAGTACCGACCGGATCCCTTATCTACTTTTAGAAAACCGGACGGATGTTGAAAAAGCCCGGCTAAAATCACCCCGGTTGAAGTAAACCATTTACAACCAAAGTATAATTTACCTATGGGAGAAAGAAAGATAAAAATGCCCTTCCCCATTCCCGAAGGCTACGAGATGGAAAGCGTGGAATTTATTTTGCGCAAACGATCCGAAACTTCTTCCCGAAAAAAAGTTACTCCCGAACAACTGGAAAAACAAGCTAAGGTAAAAATGGAACATGCCCGGTTGTTTGCCGATGTCCGCGATCTGGTCGCCGCCAATGAACAAACCATCGTCAACGCCAGAAGCCGGCAGTTAAGCGATATTGTCGACACAGGCGATATTAATACTAAAACCAAGGCTGAGCTGGCCGGAAGGATCCGAAGGCTTCACCTTTCCGAGGAATATTTTACCGAACAGTTAGCCCGCGGCCTAATGCAATCAAACGTCTGGTCCGATGAATGGCGTGAATTTCGCTACGACATCGCCCACAATTTGTACCATTTTTTTACCGAGACTCCCCGGAAAGAGCCTAAAAAAAGACAGCGTGTCAGAAGGTAATCCGGTCTATCCGGTTAGAAAAATTCTTTTCCGGCTCAAAATAATTGATTAGTATTTCCCCGCCTTTTTTTAAATACCTTCGGCAGTCACCAACCGATGCTTCTTTTTGCCCTTTATAAGCGTCAACCAGAATCAGATCGAACTTGTGTTTTGTCTGGTAACGCTTGGCATCGGCAATCACCACTTCAAGGTTCGGGATTTTGTCCAAGCCAAAATATTTCTTACCGAGATCAATCATTACCGGATCAATCTCAACGCCGGTAATTTCCGTTACGGGAAATTTTTTTGCCACCAGTTTTGCCGCAAGGCCGCACCCCAAGCCTAAAATTAAAACCCGGTGACACTCTTTGGCGGACACCTTTTCCAGACCTTTTTTCCACACCGCTTCCACCAAAGGCCCGGACTGCTCTACGCCGCCTATCCAAACAGACTTCTGCCAAAGAAAGCTCTTCAGCTTAATCTGGCCGTTATACTCGGAAACGAAGCTTTGCCACATCAATAATTTGCTGCAGAAACCGGGAATAAGTATATCCGGCCGCTTTAGCAGACCGGATCATGCCGTCTTCCGGTCCGATTCCGGGATTGGCGTTAACTTCCAGAACATACGGCGTGCCGTCGGTTGAGAGACGGATATCAACCCGGGCGTAATCCCGGCAACCGGTCAAAAGAAAGGCTTTTTTGGCAACCTCTTCAACCTCCTTTTGAACTGCAGGATCCAGTTTTGCCGGACAAACACCGGTAGTTTCCCTGTAGGCAACGCTGTCTTCAAACCATTTGGCCGCGAAATCTACAACCTGAAATTTACCTTTGAATGACGGACCAAAAATAATTTCGGAAATCGGTAAAATCTCTGCCTTCAGACCGTTGCCTAAAATTGAAACGTTTAACTCCCGGCCGGGAATGTATTCTTCAACTAAAGTCGGCTCGACATAAGCTTTACAGATTTTCTCAATCTTCCCGTAAGCTTGTTTTTTTGTCGTCAGAACGGAGAGACTGTCAATTCCCAAACTGCAGTCTTCGTTGGACGGCTTGGCAATAAGGGGAAACGCCAACTCCGGATTAATTTCCTCCCGGCAGTTTTTAAACCTCTGAAATTTCGGTGTCGGAACACCATTCTTAAGAAGCAACTCCTTCGTGGCAATTTTATCCGTCGTCAACAGGATTGCTTTTGCGTCCGAACCGGTATATGGAACCCCCGTAGCCGCTAAGGCCTCGGCCACTTGATATTCAGTTTTAGGCAAACTGTTAATTCCGAAAGCCTGGTTGAAAAATAAATCCGTTTTTCTTTCTTTAAGGTGACCGATGTTTTTTTCATCAATCGACAGTAATTCCACCTCGTTCCCGGCCAATCTCAAGTTCTTAGCGACGGCCTCAACAGTCTTTACACTGTCCTGGTCCGCCAGGATATCTTCAGGTTGGCCGCGGGAAACTGATGTGACCAAATTGTAAATCAGAGTTATGTTCATGAAAGTTCTGAAAGCTCATCTCTATAAATTTTTATCAGACGGCTCTTTAATTCATAGGTCAAGGTGTCGGTCGTGTGAATGCCGAAAAACTTTTCCCGGAGTTCCCGTTCCCGGCTTTTGGCTTCGGAAAGATATTCTTTTTTAAAGATTTTTATCAGTCCTCCTTTGGCTCCGAGCCGATAGGCCATAAGGAACGCCAATAATTGTTCGTCCCTGCCTAAACCACTTTGGTCATAAACGCCGTTCTTATCAGTTTCCTTCTTAAACAACGAATAAAGTTCCTGTTTTCTTTCTACCAACAGGTTTTCGGTAAAACCAACACTCTTCGGGTCCAATCCCAAAGCCAGCATAAACACATAAATCCGGGCGCATTTACTGCACTGGCCGCACCATCTTTTAGTGGCAGCAGAATCCTCCTCCGAAAAACAAGACATCTGATATTTGCCAATTGCCGGATATCTGGAGTGCAGGATTTTCATAATCGCAATTTCGTGAATCGGCTCCAGAAGGCTGGCAAAAACCGAATTGCTCCCCAGTTGCCGGGCTAGATTATTAGAGGTTAGCAGCCAATTGCGGCTTTGTTCAAAAACCGGATTAACCATATACCCCTCAGTATCACAGAAAAAATCATTACAGCTTTGCTCGTGAGCCCAAAAGAGATACCGGGCCCGCAGACCGAAAAGATACGGCAGGAGCAAAAGGGTATACTGGGTTAAAACCATATCCCAGCCCCACCAATTCCCGGAGGTTTGCCGTAATCTTCCGGCCGAAACAGGGAAAAATTCGACATTGGTAGAAAACTCCTCGAAAAAACGGTCAGCCAATTTGCGTTTATGCCGGTTTTCGAACGGACTTTTCGGTTCCCGGAAAAAGACAGCGTGCGGTTCAATCCCTAATTCCCGGGATAGAGCAAAAGTTAATAAACTGTCTTTACCGAAGGAAAAAGGGATTACGGCGCGGTTCTTAGTGTTACGGTTTAAATTTTTAAACCGGTTGTAACGAGGCCGGCCCGTAAATTCGATATTTAAATGCCGGTTGTAAAACAGCCTCAAAAGATCAGATGTGCGGACATTCCCGTTTCCCAATAACGTTGTTTCTCCCAGAGAATAAATCATTCCTTTAAAAAAGTATGGTTCAAACTGCGGCGGGGGGAAATTGTAAATTATTTTATCGTGGCCATTGAGACAAAGATGCATCGTTAAAGAGTAAGCCAGAGCATCAGCAAAATTCTGCCGGTAAATATCCGGAAATTCTTTCCAGACAGAGGCCGGGTAGTTTATCTGGTAGCTTTTTCTTTCCAGGGAGATTTCTATACCGTTGGGAATAACCTTGCGAAATACTTTAGTTGCAGTTTGTTTCATTTTAGAGCGCCTTTATGGCCCCCAGTTAACATGTTGCAAAACAAAAGAATTTATACTTTTCCAGAATAACAAAGTAGAGCTAAATGTCAAGAAGATTATGCCGCTTTCTTCGGAAGTATGACCTTTTTCCCTATATATATTTGTAAAACCTCGGGGACAGTAACGGACCGGTCGGGATTTTGATAATTTTCCAATATGGCGATCAACATTCTTCCCATCGGACAACCGGTATCATTAACCGTATATGCCAAGGCTTTCTTACCGTTCCGGTCTTCCCACCTAATATTCAACCTCCGGGCCTGAAAATCTGTCGCGTTGGTATCGGTTCCCACTTCAATAAATTCTTGCTGCGCCGGTAACCAAACTTCCGTATCCACCTGTTTTGCGGAAGCAGCATAACCGCTGTCGCCTGAGCATTTAAGAATTTGATGATAGGGTAGTTTTAATGTTTCCAGAAACCAGCGGTTAATGGCCAGATTTTCTTCAAATATTTTCTCCGCCTGATCCGGCTTGCAAATAGTATCAATTTCCAATTTATCGAACTGATGGACTCTTTTTATCCCCCGAACGTCCTTTCCCCAGGAACCAACTTCGGAACGAAAACACGGAGTGAAAGCCCACATTTTATAAGGGAGACTTTCTTTGATAAAAGTTCTGTCCATTCCGTAACCAAAAAGCGACGGTTCAGAAGACCCGACTAAAAACAGGTCCGTGTTTTCTTCAATATTTTTATTTTCAATTTTATAAACCTGGTCCCGCCCTTCCGGAAAGTGACTGGTCCCGAATAAGACTTTTTCACGGACCAGAAGAGGAACACTCATGGGGTGATAACCATATTCGGAAATCAATCTTTTGGAAAGCAAATCAAAAAGAGCGTACTCCATGACCACTAAGTCATCCTTCAGATAAGAAAATCTTGAGCCGGAGGTTTTGGCGCTTTGTTCCACATCAATTACCCCTAACTCTTCTCCGAGAGTTACATGATCTTTGGCCGCAAAATCAAAAAGCGGCATCCACTTTTTTGAGAAGTCCTTCAAACCCAATTTTTCTTTGGGAAATTTCCCTTCTTTTGGTGTCCAGGCACTTATTTCCAGATTGTCATCTTCAGCTTCCCCGATCGGGACATCGGGAGCCAGCATATTGGGTATCCAATCCATAATATTTTGCCAGTCGATCTCGACAGCTTTTAACTCTTCCTCTAAGACCTCAACCCCTTCTTTAAGCTTCTTTCCTTCCTCAATCTTTTCCGGGGTGCGTTTCTTTTCGTCCTTTAACTCCTCGGATAAACGATTTCGGGTCGCCCGCATCGTTTCAATCTCGGAAATCAGTTTGATCTTTCGCCCGTCCAAAAGTAAAAGTTTGTCCACGTCAGCTTTAGCCGGATTAACCCGCCGGTTCAAAATATTCTGTTTAACTTCTTCCTGATGTTCCCTGATAAACTTTATATCGAGCATACAATAATTATATTCCTAATTCGCCGGAAATTCCCTGCATTGCTCTTAAGGCAATCTCCACAAATTCCGGCAAAGGAATTCCCAGTTTTTCTTCACACTTAATAATATTTTCCCTTTTAGCACCCGCGGCAAAAGACCTAGTCCTGAATTTATCCAGAACTTTTTCGACCGTCACTCCGGATAATTTTTTGTTGGGTTGAACAAGGGCGGTGGCTACAATCAGCCCGGTCAGTTCGTCGCAACAAAAAAGCGACCATTCCATTTTATTTTTCGGCTCCTCCCCTCTGTGCGACGCGCCATGAGATTTAACACCATTAAGAATATCCCGGTCTGTTTCGCCGAGCTGCTCCAGCCATTTTGCCATCAAAATTGAATGATTAGCCATATCATCCTTCGTCTGTTCGTAATCCCCATCATGCAATAAGCCCACGATTTCCCAAGCTTCTTCATCACCGCCGAAACTCTTTGCCAAGGCCCGCATTACCACTCCAACGCTGTAGCAGTGCCGGCGCAGATTCTGGTTTTGCATCTTAGAATGAAGCAGATTAGTTGCTTGTTGTCGGGTAATCATTCTTTCTTCTCTTCGGGGCGCAGAGTCGGAAATAAAATTACGTCTTTAAGACTGTGCTGGTTAGTTAAAAAAGCTACCAGACGGTCGATTCCCAGACCCCATCCCGCCGTCGGCGGCATCCCGTATTCCAGAGCGCGAATATAATCTTCATCTAAAACCTGGTACTCGGACAAGCCGGCTTTGGCCAGTTTCATTTCTTCTTCCCAACGGGTCCTTTGGTCTTTCGGGTCATTAAGTTCGTTGTAAGCATTGACCCACTCCGCTCCGGCTACGACCACCTGAAATCCGGCAGATTTAGATTTATCATCGGATTTTCTTTTTGCCAGCGGCTTAAGGATCACCGGATGATCGGTTAAAAACATCGGGCCAAAAATTTTCGGCCGGCTGACTTTTTTATAAAGAGTGTCTAAAAGGGCGGCTAAACCCACGACTCCGGTCAAATCCAATTCGATACCTTTTCCCTTGATTTCGGCCAGTAATTCTTCTTCCGTCGTCGATTTATCAATATCAATTCCCGTATCGGCTAAAATCAGGTCACGGTAAGTAACCCTCGGCCAAGGCGGGGTAAAATCGTAATCCTGTCCCTGATAATTAATCTTGTAGCTGCCGGTAATTTCCCTAACCACTTCCGATAAGATCTTTTCGGAAAAGCCCATCAGATTCTCGTAATTGGCGTAAGCCCAGTAAAACTCCAGCATGGTAAATTCCGGATTATGCTGGCGGTCAATACCTTCGTTGCGGAAATCTTTCCCGATCTCATATACCTTTTCAAACCCGCCGACAATCAGCCTTTTTAAATAAAGCTCGTCAGAAATTCTTAAAAAGAGATTAACATCCAGGGCGTTATGATGGGTCGTAAACGGCTTGGCTGTCGCCCCGCCATAGAGGGGCTGTAAAACCGGAGTCTCGACTTCCAGAAAACCGGCTGTGTCCATTTTTTGGCGCAAAAGGGAAATGACTTTGCTTCTTATTTGAAAAGTCTTTTTAACTTCGGGATTCATTAATAGGTCCAGATAGCGCTGACGATATCGTTCTTCAACATCGGAAAACCCATACCAGGAAGAGGGCAACGGCCGAAAGGATTTAGTCAAAAGGGTAAAATCAGAGACATCAACAGTCGGCTCGCCGGCCTGGGTAGTATATTCTTCTCCGGAAACCGCCAGAAAATCGCCGACATCCAAAAGTTCGACCGCCTCCCATTTATCCGGCAGTTTATCCGCCTTGAAGGAAACTTGTTTTTTTCCTGCCTCGTTAGTTAAATCGGCAAATATCAGTTTACCGTGACCCCGCATTGCCGACAAACGGCCGAAAAGATTCCATTTTTGCCCGGTCCAGGCCGGAAATCCCGGCATTCCCAAAGAAAAAAGCTTTTCCATCTTCCCTTTACGAACCGCCATTATTTCCTCAATCGGCTGAGCCATATGATCAGATTATCGAAGAATTCCGGAGAATTATCAATCAGGAGTCCTACTCAACAGCCACAATAGAATAAACAATTTTTCCGGCCGGAGCAGCAACTTCGGTCTTTTCCCCGACCTTTTTCCCGACAAGGGCTTTACCCAACGGAGAACTGGCGGAAATCTTTTTAGCTACAGGATCAGCTTCCCACTCACCTACAACGGAGAAAGTTTCTTTCTTCCCGTTGAGAAGAATCGTAACTTTACTGCCAATGTCGATTGTCCCTTTTTTTGTCGCCGTCTCCACCAGCCGGCTGTTTTTAAGAATTTCTTCAATTTCGGAAGCCCGGCCCTGAAGGAACTCCAGTTCTTCGTTAGCTGTCTGGTAAGCACTGTTTTCCGAAAGATCGCCGTCCTCGCGGGCCTTGGACAACCTTTCAACCACAGCCGGTATTTTGACCTTATTCAGCTCGGAAAGTTCCTGTTCGAGACTTTTAAGGCCATCACTGGTCAAGAGAACGGTATTGTTTAGAATAGTTGCGGGCATATCTCTTATCTTACTCCTTCTCCAACAAAAAAAGTTTTCATTACGAAAACTTTCGGAGGGGCAAAAGTTTCTTTATTTGTCGCTGAATTTTAGCCGATTTCCCTTGTTTTGTCAAGATATAAAGAGTAAAATGAGCCTGTCGGCGCGTTCGTCTAGTGGTCCAGGACAGCTGGTTCTCATCCAGCAAATCATGGGTTCGACTCCCATACGCGCTACTCTCTCCGGCCTTTACCTTCCTCTTACTTTTTCCCAATAAAGCCGGAAGCAAACAGCTTTTAATACGCTCATGCCGCCGAGTTTGGAAGAAATTGCCGAAAGAATTCCTGAGGCCATCGAGCGGAAAACCGCAAATCTTAAAACACAAACTATTGAAGACTTAGAAAAACTGGCAGTCGCGGCTGAAAAAGTAACTCTTCGGCCGCCGAAAAAGCCGGGAAAAAGGCGCCAGTTTTCTTTTGATCCAGATTCACACGAACTCCGGTTTAAGAAGAAAACGGCTCTTGTTCCCGGCGAGATAACTTCTATCGTTGAAAAACTGATCAAACATCCCGGTAATTCTGTTTCCGAATCTGAACTTTTGAACCTTAAACGAAGTAAACTCACCAGTCGGGAACGGAAAAAACTGACAGTCTGGGTTGCCAAACTAAATACCAGTCTGGAGAACCAGGGTTTGGGTCGGCCGATCACCCACGAAAAAGGCACCGCCTGACTAGGCCGCCTGTCACCAAAGCACTCCAGATCGAGGTTTCTCCAGGGGAACTAACGACTCTCTCTTGAAACATGATACTATATCATGTACATGCTGGCTAAGGTGCGAAGTGCCGCCGTTGTCGGTTTGGAAACCAGGCCGGTCGAGATTGAGGTCGATATTTCCTCAGGAAGTCTACCGGCTTTTAATATTGTCGGTCTGGGAGACAAAGCTGTGGAAGAGTCCCGCGAGCGGGTCCGGTCGGCCATAAAAAATGTCGGGGCGGAATTTCCCAAACACCGGATTACTGTGAATCTGGCCCCAGCCGATCTTCCCAAAGAAGGTTCCACTTACGATTTGCCGATTGCCGTCGGCTTGCTTCTGGGAAACGGTTATTTAAAATCGGACCTTTCCGACGCCCTGTTTTTGGGCGAACTCTCTCTGGACGGTGCTCTCAGGCCGACCCCGGGAGTCCTGCCGATGGTCCTTTTTGCCAAAGAAAACGGTTTAAAAAGAGTCTTTTTACCAAAAGTAAACGCCGGCGAGGCCGCGATCGTTGAAGGTCTGAATATCTATGGTGTCGAAAACCTGGCGGAAATGATCGACCACCTGCAGGGAATCACCGTCCTAACTCCGCAAAAACCGACGAAAATAGCAGCAATGGGCGGGGATTGCCCGGATGATGATTTAGCCGACATCAAAGGGCAGGAGCAGGCTAAAAGAGCGGCCGAGATCGCGGCCGCCGGCGGACACAATCTTCTCCTCCAGGGACCACCGGGAGCCGGAAAAACCATGCTGGCCCGGGCTATCGCCGGAATTTTGCCTGATCTGACCATGAACGAAGCTCTGGAAGTCACAAAGATTTACAGCGTCATCGGAATGCTCCCGCCCGACCGGCCGCTTATTACCCGCCGGCCGTTTCGCAACCCCCACCACACCACTTCCCATATCGGCTTAGTCGGCGGGGGAACTCATCCGAAGCCCGGAGAAATTTCTCTGGCCCACCGGGGGGTTCTTTTTATGGATGAATTCCCGGAATTTCCCCGGCACGTTCTGGAAGCCATGCGCCAGCCTTTGGAAGACGGCGTCATCACCGTCAGCCGAAGCGCGGGTACCTTAAGCTTTCCGGCAAAGTTTATCCTGATTGCCGCGGCCAATCCTTGTCCTTGTGGATTCTTGGGCGATCCAAAGCACCAATGCCGCTGCAGCTCTTTTCAGATTGAAAAATACAAAAAACGCGTGTCGGGACCGATTTTGGATCGGATCGACTTAGTCGTTAACTGCCCCGCTATCCCGGCCGAAAAGTTATCCGGGATAGCTCCCGGCGAAAGCTCCGCCCAGGTAAAATCCCGCATCCAAAAGGCCAGAACCCGACAAACCCGACGCTTTAAGAACACAAAACTGACATGTAACGCGGAAATGAGTACCCGGGAAGTGAAAAAGTTTTGTCCGTTGGATAAGGAAATCTTGCAACACCTGGAACAGGCCGTCGGCGCGCTGGGAATTTCGGCCCGGGGCTATTTTAGAATCGTCAAGGTGGCGCGAACTATTGCCGATTTATCGGGAAGCGAAAATATCCTTCAGGATCATATTACCGAAGCGTTACAATACCGGTGGCATGAAATTTAAAACCTTATGAATAAAAATTCCGATCAGCCCAAAAAATTGGCCGGGGAGATTGCCCATAAACTCCGCGCCCCTCTGACGGCGATTAACGGCTACGCCCAGCTTCTGGACACGAAATTTCCCGATAAAAGCCGACCCGAAGCCCGTTGGACTAAAGAAATTCTTAGAGAGTGCGACCGGCTGACCCGAATGATTACGGAAATCACGGAAAAATACTCGGCTTAATCTTCCTTAAGCATATAACCAAACCCGCGGATGGATTTGAGAAGTTTATTGGGGGAATCGGCCTCAATTTTTTTGCGCAGATAACCAATATAAATATCGACGACCCGACTTTCAACCTCCGGCGAATACAGCCAAACCCTGTTTAAGATCATTTCCCGCGTCAGGACCCGCCCCTTATTGGCCATCAGATATTGAAGAAGTTTAAATTCCTGCGGAGTTAGGGAAAGAAGTTTGTCTCCCCGGCGAACTTCCAAAGTTTTCGGGTCTAGTTCCAGATCTGCCACTTTCAGTTTGTTATCACCGTCGCCCAAAGCCCGAAACCGCGCTTTGATTCGGGCCAAGAGCTCCTCGGCGGCAAAAGGTTTAACCATATAATCATCAGCTCCCAGATTCAAACCTTTGACAATGTTTGCCGTCGTATCCTTAGCCGTCAGAATAATAATCGGCAGATCCGGATGTTTCTTTTTAATTTCCACACAAACGGACTCGCCGCTTAAGGTCGGCAACCCCAGATCAAGAATAACCAGATCAGGCGGGAGTTTGTTCAGAGAATTAATCGCTTCGCTGCCGTCGGCAGCGACCCGTACCCCGTAACCGTTGTCCATCAAAAGTTCCTTCAGATATTTGGAAACTCCGGGGTCATCTTCAACTACTAAGATTACTTTATTCATGTTCGCATTATATACCAGAAAATCATTGACCTTCCAATAAATCTGTCGGGTAGTACTCCCTTTTTTGGTAAGGGAGTACTACCGCAAAATTACAGATTGGTGTGCAAAATCACCCGGCTCAGCCAGATAAGGATAATCGCTCCCAGAACCGAGACCAGGAGGCTGTAAATATTAAAACCGCTGACTCCCGATAAACCTACCAGGCTAAGCAAAAAACCTCCCAAAACACCACCAATTACTCCGAGAATAATATCCATCAAAATCCCCTGTGTCCGGTTGGTTTTCATAATTAACGAGGCTATCCATCCGGCTAAGCCTCCAAAAACTATCCATAGTAATAAATCCATAATTTTCTCACCTCCTTTAAAAACTCAGACTACCTGCCTCTCGATTGGGGTGCGCTTATATTGTTTCCCTGGCCCGGAGAATAGGTTGTCGAAATAGCCCCTCCGGGACGAAACATGGATAATCCGTAATAGATAACCAGAAATAATATTGCCGCCAAGAGAAGCACTCCGAGAAAAAAGCCAATACCGCTTCCTCGGTCTTCCCTTGTCATTGACGGTGGAGTAATAATTGTCGTCGCCATCCGAGTCACCCCCTTTCCTCATTTTCCAACTACAAGTAAATTAGGATTCGGGAATAAAATCATCACTATCATTTGGTAATAAAACAGTAAGAGACGGCCGGTTTTTATTGACTTTTTTTAGCGGCAACTCTATATTTTCGCCATGGAAGAGCGCCGGGGAAATCTAAAGTTTAATCCCGACCGGAGCGATTTTCTTTTCCGGGCCGGAATTCTGTTTTCGTCATCGTTAAACCGACGGCAAACAATTGCCAATTTAGCCCGTCTGGCTATTCCGTCCGTCGCCGATTGGGGAATAATTGATATCTGCCTGGAAGAAAGTTCCCCGTCATGCTTTTTGATTATCCACCCGGACCCGCAAAAGAAAATTCTGTCCCAAAAACTTCAGGAAAACCGCCGGTCTCCGCTTGCCGCTGTTGATTCGGCAAAGCTTTTTGTTAATCCGAAAGACAAGGACCTGCTGCAGGTAATCAGAAATCCTGAGGATTTACCAATTATCAAAGCTTTGGGAGCAAGGTCCGTAATTGCCGTACCGGTAGTATCGCGCGGCCACCGCTTCGGAGTCATTGCTCTTTTTTCCGGCAACCAGGAACTTACAGGCAGTAAATTTATCCTGACACGAAAGTTAGCCCACCGGACGGCTTTAGCTCTGGAAAATTCGCAAATATTTGACAATCTGCGCCGAGCCGCTACCCGACAAAAGACCCTCGACCGACGCAAAGACCAATTTGTCGCCATGACCAGCCATGAATTGAAATCACCATTAAGTTCGGCTCTCGCTTATTCCCAACTTTTAGAAAAACGGCTCAGTCTCCGGCGTGACAGCACCTCACTCCTCTATCTGGCCCGAACCAGGGAGCAATTGGACCGTCTGTCACTTCTGACCGAAGACCTCCTGGATGTAACCAAAATCCGGGTTGGCAAGCTGGAATTAAAGAAGGAAATTCTGAATTTTGATGAAATTATCTCGACGGCCGTGGAACTTTCCAGATTTACGGCAGCTGATCACAAAATAATTCTTGAAGAAAACGCCTCCGTTAAAGTTGCGGGCGACCGGAACCGCCTGGGTCAGGTTCTCGGCAATTACCTGGCTAACGCCGTCAAGTACTCACCGGGGAAAAAGAAAGTCATCGTTTCCGCTAAAATTAACGGCCCGGAAGTAGTAGCCAGCGTCCGGGATTTCGGTATCGGCATTTCCCTTAAGGACAGAGCCAGGATTTTCGACCTTTTTTATCAGGCTGCTACTCCGCAAGCTTCTTCCCGCGGCCTGGGATTAGGTCTTTATATCTGCGGACAGATTATAAAACTTCACGACGGCAGAGTTTGGGTGGAAAGTAAAAAAGGGCAAGGCTCAACTTTTTTCTTTTCCCTTCCGGTAATTTCATAAAAATGTCCCAGCCGGTAACTTTCTCTTGAAAGGAGGTGGAAAATAATGGCCAAATATACAAAAAAGTTCCGCAACCTTACGGAACACACTTTCAAAGACTATAAATATACTCAACCGAAAAGCAGCTACAGCGGGCAAAAAACCAAAAATTATCAGAAAATCGTAACTATCGGTGCCGAAAAACTCCGTACCCGGTTAAACCGGACGGGGGGCCAACATTAAAACCAGGAGCAGGATAATCCAAAGAGATACCCGAAGAATCTTTCTGGATAAAAAAGGCAGTCGGTAATCCATATCTTCATCAAACAGGGTTAGAAAAGTAAATCCACAAAAGCCGGGTAAGAAACCCACAAGAAGAAAGAATTTAATTTACCCCCTTGTCAAATCTGATAGCGCTTTATATGATAACGGCAAATGCCGCGCCCTAAAGCAAAAAAGGAGAACAGTGTCAAACCTGTTCAAACAAACAAACGAAAAATCCAGAAAACCGTCGCAGCCTTAGAAGCTCCGGTCGCTGCTGAAACGGAAAAAATGGGCCGGCCGGCCTATGTTCTCCCGAAATTTTCCTGGCGGACGACTAAATGGTTACTTTTGATTGTGGCCATTATCGGTCTCCTAACTGCTCTGGCTTTCCGGAACAAATCGCTTTTTGTCGCGGCTATGGTTAACGGCCAGCCGATTACCCGCTGGCAGTTAAACGACCAATTAACGGCACGTTACGGAAACCAGACTCTGGACGAAATGATCGGCGAAAAGCTCCTTCGGGAAGAAGCGGCTAAAAAGGGCATCAAGGTCACTTCCGCTGAAATCGAAGCTAAACAGGCCGACGTGATGAAAAGAGTCGGGGGACAGTCCAATCTTGAGGCTGCGTTAACCCAGCAGGGCATGACGCTCGCCGACTTCCGAAAGCAACTGGAAATTCAGGTCTTGGTAGAGAAACTGGTCGCCGATCAAGTTAAAGTTTCCGACCAGGAAGTCGCCAACTTTATCGCTTCCAACTCTGCCTCTTTAACCGCAACCGATGAAGCCGGTCAAAAAGCGGAGGCCCGGCAAATACTTACCCAGCAGAAAACTTCTGAAGCTTTCTCGCCATGGTTTGCCGCTCTTAAAGCCAAATCTTCCGTCATTAAGTTTCTTTAACGAAAGAAAGCAGCTTGCGCTGCTTCCTTCTTTACTTCAACCTCTCACTCTGACTTAAGCTTTTCCCAAAACCCGAGCGATCGTGGTACCACAAACCGGGCATTTCCCGACATGGGCGCGACGACCGTTCTTCCAGGTAACATCTTTACCTTCCTTGATCTCTCTTTTAGCACGACACTTAACGCAATATCCTTCCATCCGTATTCACCCCCTTTGAAATAAATTAGGCAGGCTTGGGCAGACTGACTAAAAAAACCTGATTAAACCCTTGCTTTGCAAATACCATAGCACAAGTTGTGCTCCAATTGCAAGAAAAGTAAAAAGCAAGGTCCTTGTTAGATCCGCCCTGAGGAAAGAATAATCGGTCCTTTCCGTCGTCGGAGCACTTAGTACGAGGATATTATTAAGTGACGAAGAAGGCAGGGAAACCTTTACTTCCGGAGAATTCCGGCTCAAACCGACCAGGGCCTGGTTCTCCCGCCGTAACTTGGCAATTATTTTCTCTTTTTTAGTTTTTCGACCCACGGATTTTTTTTAGCATATTGACATGACTTTGTAAAGTTTTTATCATGTGAATACTAATTTTATTCATTCGGGGAACTCTATAAATTTTATGGACCGGAAAATTTTTTTTGTTTTAACGGGGCTGTTTCTGGGAGTTTATCTTTTATCGGCCGGGCTTTCCTATGCCGCTTTTACTATCATTAAGCCTTTCCCCAATCTCCCGGTAATCCAGTCTCCGATCGCTAAAAATACCGACAACACGAAAAGTAAATTCAAGTATGACCCGACTTTACCACGGACGGAAGAATGCCCTCTTAACGGCGCAATGTACAGCAAACCCCAAAAAGAGGCTTGGAGTCAGCGCCGGCCGATGGGGATAATGATTGAAAACAGCAAGGCTGCCCGGCCGCAATCCGGCTTGTCCTCGGCCGATATTGTCTACGAAGCGGAAGCTGAAGGGGGCATCACCCGGTTTATGGGCGTGTTCTACTGCCAGGATGCGGATTTTGTCGGACCGATAAGGTCAGCCCGGACTTATTATCTGGATTACATTTCTGAATATGGGCAAAGTCCGCTTTATGTCCATGTCGGCGGCGCTAACACCCCGGGCCCGGCCAACGCTCTGGGCCAGATTGAAAGCTACGGCTGGGGCGGCTACAACGATATTAACCAGTTCTCCGTCGGCTTTCCGACTTTCTGGCGCGACTACGACCGGATCAAAGACGCGGCCACCGAACACACCATGTACAGCACCACGGATAAACTCTGGAGCTACGCGGCCCAGAAACGCCAACTGACCAATACGGAAACCGACAACCGAACGGGAAAAACTACCGCCTGGGATGCCGGTTTTGTAAAGTGGGCCTTCAAAAATGACGTCGATTTAGCCAGCCGGCCGCAGGCTTCTTCGGTCACTTTTTCTCTCTCCAATATTCAGGCTTCCTATGCTGACGACTATGTCGTGAACTGGAAATATGACCGCGACAGCAACTCCTATTTGCGTTTTAACGGCGGTGTTCCCCACCTGGATTTAGACACCAATTCCCAGCTACTTGCGAAAAACGTCGTTCTTATATACACTACGCTCACAGTCGCCAATGACGGCTATAATGAGGAAGGGCACGGAACCCACATGTTGTACGGCACCAAGGGATCCGGAAAAGCCCAGTTTTTAATTGACGGAAAAATTATCGACGGCACCTGGCAGAAGAAAAACCGCCTGTCCCGAACGCTTTTCTTCGATTTGAAGGGGAATCCGATCCAATTCAACCGGGGCCAAATCTGGATCGAGCTCCTGCCCCTCGGCACGCAGATTTCCGCCAAGTAGTTATGCTTAAGGATATTATTACTTCAAAAGTCAGGATAAAACTCCTGACCGTGTTTTTAACTGCGCCGGATAATATTATTCATGTCAGGGAACTGGTCCGCCAGACCAGAGAAGAAATTAATGCCGTCCGCCGGGAACTGTCCCACATGGAAAAAGCCGGGATGGTCAAAAAGGAACCCCGGGCCAACCGTCTTTATTACCACTTTAACAAAGACTATCCTTTGTATTTTGATCTTCTGGAACTGATTGCCAAAACCAACGGTCTCGGCGGAAAGATTCTCAAGGACCGGACAAAATTGGGCCGGATTAAGTTTGCCATGCTTTCCGGAAGCTTAATCCGGGGAAAACCAGCCAATCCCGACCAGGTTGATCTTCTGGCTGTCGGGAAAATCGTTGTCCCGGAACTGGCGGCTATCGTTCGCGAGGAGGAACTGAAAATGACCAGGGAAATTAACTATACCGTTATGTCCGAAGAAGAATTCGTTTTCCGCAAAAGCCGTCACGATCCTTTTTTAAGCTCCATTCTCGCCGGACCCCGAGTCATGATTATAGGCGACGAGGAAGAACTGGTAAAATAAGCTTATGCATAATTCCAAAACAGTGCTCCTGGTAATTATTCTTTTGACGGCCGCCGCTGCCGTGATCGACATCCCCAAAACTTTGAAAATAAGAAATTTTACAATTAACCGGCCGAATCTTGCTGTCTCCGTCGGACCGATACAGTTTAGCCGGGATCTGAATATCCGGGAAGGCCTGGATCTGGCCGGCGGAACTTCCTTAACCCTTTCAGCTGATATGAGCAAAATTAATCCCGCTGACCGGGACCGGGCTTTAAGCGCTTTACAAAGTGTGATCGAACGCCGGGTTAATTTTTACGGCGTCTCCGAACCGGTTATCCAGACGGCCAAAGTCGGTAACGACTACCGAATAATCGTCGAACTGGCCGGGGTTAAAGACACCAATGAAGCCATCAATTTAATCGGCACTACGGCTAACCTGACTTTTCGGGAAGCCGTCGATGCCAGCCAGGAAGCAAAAATTTCTACCGAAGCTGCGCGGCTTTATGGTCCCTACCAGATCGTCACCAACCTCACCGGAAGCGACCTCGCCCGGGCCGATCCGGGTTTTAACCAGCAAACCGGCGAGCCGATCATTAACCTCCAGTTTACCGACGCGGGGGCAAAAAAATTCGAGGACATTACCCGGCGAAACCTGAACAAACAGGTAGCCATTTTCTTGGACAACGAGCTTTTAATGGCCCCCACTGTCCAATCGGTGATCACCGGCGGCCAAGCCTATATTTCCGGAAAATTCACTCCCGAACAAACGAAAAATTACGCTCTCTTACTAAACTCCGGTGCTCTGCCTGCCCCGGTAAAAATTGTTCAGCAACAAACTATCGGCGCAACGCTGGGAACGGATTCTGTCCGGGAAAGCCTGGTTGCCGGATTAATCGGTTTAACGATTGTCGCCCTGTTTATGTTGGTCAACTACGGTCAATTAGGGCTTCTGGCTGATCTGGCGTTAATTATTTATACTCTTTTGGTTTTGGCCATTTTTAAGATTTTACCAGTAACCCTAACGCTGGCCGGCATTGCCGGATTTATTCTGTCTATCGGTATGGCCGTCGACGCCAATATTCTTATTTTTGAGCGAACAAAGGAAGAACGCCGCTGGGGAAAATCGCCTAAAGCCGCTATCGAGTTGGGGTTTTTGCGGGCCTTTCCGTCAATCCGGGACAGTAATGTTTCTTCCCTTATTACCTGCGGAATCTTATACTGGTTCGGAACCGGAGCTGTCCGGGGCTTTGCTCTGACACTCGCCATTGGGATCTTAATTTCGCTGTTTACGGCGATTACCGTCACGCGAACATTTTTACGGATCTTTGATGCCAACTAAAATGTTTAGTTTCATGAAATACAAATGGGTTTTCTTTGCGGTTTCCGGATTGGTAATTTTGCCGGGGATTTTCTTTCTGGCCCGCTACGGCTTAAAGCTTTCCATTGATTTTACCGGCGGGACATTAATTGAAATTAAAAACCCAAAACTGACCACCTCCAACGGTCTGACAGCAGCGAGAAATGATTTCGCCGGAGAACATATCGAAATTGCTTCCGTTTCACCAACCAGTGAAGGAAGCTACTTATTCCGGACAAAAACTATCGACAACGCCCAAAAAGAGAAACTTTTGACAAAATTAGACCAGACCATCGGCCAAACAGATATCACCCGGTTTGATACGGTTGGCCCGACAATCGGGGCAGAATTGACCGCTAAAGCTGTCCAGGCGGTCGTTCTGGCGGCGATCATGATGATTTTATTTATCGCCTATGCCTTCCGGGAAATTCCTCAGCCTTATAAGTCCTGGAAATTCGGCGTTACGGCGGTCGTGGCCCTTTTGCATGACGTTTTAGTCGTTGTGGGGTTGTTTTCTATCTTCGGCCACTTTTTTAACGTCGAAATCGACGCACTTTTTATTACCGCGTTACTCACGGTAATCGGCTTTAGCGTTCACGACACGATTGTCGTCTTCGACCGGGTTCGGGAAAATCTCCGAAAGTCGTCGGCCAGAACTTCTTTTTCTCAGGTGGTTGATGAATCTATCCTGCAGACTCTGGTCAGGTCGCTTTCGACATCCATCACCGTTTTGCTCACTCTTTTAGCCCTGATTCTATTCGGCGGTGAAACTATTCACTGGTTTTGTCTGGCCCTTTTCATCGGTATCTTTTCCGGAACCTATTCGTCCATTTTTAACGCCGCCCCGCTTTTGGTCCTTTGGGAAGAGAAAAAAAGGTCAACCTAACTGCTCGGCTCTTTTAAGAAGATAGTCCCTTTCGTTTTTCTCGGGATTTTCGGTAATTTCTTCAAACAGTTTGTTTAGAATTTTCCCCACTTTCGGCCCCGGACCAATACCCAAAGTTTGCATGACATCATTACCGTTGACTTTCAGATCGGTGACCGAGGGAATATGTTTCTGGACTTCAATAATCCGGTCCTTAAATTGTTCCAGCCTCCAGGAAGTTTCCCGAGAACCGGAACCCAGCCGGTCGGCAATCCGTAAATCCAACATGTCGGCCACATTTTCTTTTCCGACCCGTTTAATAAATCGGCGGATAGCTGCATCCGTCAGAAGTTCGCTGACGGTAAACATATGCCAGCGGACTAAAATGTAGAGCTTTTCCCGGTCGTCTTTCGATAAATGCCAGCGGGCGGCGATGGTTTTAGCAATTGCCGCGCCGACCACCTCGTGGTTGTAAAAGGTCGGTTTGCCGTTGAATTCTTTATAAGTAGCCGGTTTACCGATATCGTGAATTAACGTTGCCAGCCGCACCAGCCAGGAAGAACTTTTACAAAACCGCAGGGCTTCCAGCGAGTGGGTAAAAACGTCATGAATATGGTGGCCCGGTTGTTTCATCCCGACGCCGCGGGCCAATTCGGGAAGAAGATAATCCAGCAGTCCGGCATTATAAAGCAGTTTTACGCCGTCGGCCGGATATTTTGCTGAGAGGATTTTTGTCATTTCGTCCCGGACCCGCTCGCCGCTGATTTTAGTAATCAGGGAGGCATTTTCTTTAATCGACAGAAAAGTCGCTTCGTCGATGGTAAAACATAGCTGGGTCGCCAATCTGACTGCCCGGATCATGCGCAGAGCATCTTCCGAAAACCGGTCTTCGGGATTCCCCACCGCTTTTATCACTTTGTTTCTCAGGTCCGTTTGCCCGCCGAAAGGATCAATCAGGTGGTCTTTCAAATCCATGGCCATCGCGTTAACGGTAAAATCCCGGCGGGCTAAGTCTTCCTCGACAGTTTTTCCCCAGGAAACTTCGTCCGGGTGGCGGCGGTCGGAATATTTTCCTTCCTTTCGAAAAGTCGTAATTTCAAATATTTCTCCGTCGGCCATTTTCACCCCGACGGTTCCGAAAGCGTTGTCGTAAAAACTTTCCGGGAAGACCGCCATTATTTGTTCCGGCGTAGCGTCAGTCGTAAAGTCCCAATCGTGATTTTCTTTCCCCGATAAAAAATCCCGGACCGACCCGCCGACAACATAAACGGCAAAACCGGCCGCCGCCATTTTCTCCATAAAACCGGAAACCTCGGGTGGCAAACTCAGCTTCATCTTGCTATTATTCTAACATGAGATGGGACACGTTAGCTAAACTTGAAAATAAAGAGCTATTGGAGATCTTACTGAGAAACCGGGGATTAACCCGCAAAAAAGACATCCACGAATTCCTAAATCCACTCCCTCCGCAAAAGATTACTCCTAAATCAGTCGGAATCGATTCTGTCCAGTTAAAAAAAGCCATTGGCCGGATCAAAAAAGCCCTTAAAAGTAATGAACCGGTCGTAATTTACGGCGACTACGATGCCGACGGTATTTGTTCGACGGCTATTCTCTGGGAAACTTTAAACAGTCTCGGCGTTAAAGCGCTGCCATTTATCCCCCGGAGGGAGAAAGAAGGTTACGGTCTTTCCGTCGAAGGGTTAAAGGCCGTGGAAAAAGATCCCCTCTACAAAATCGGCAAAAATAAAGGTTTGATTATTACTACCGACAACGGCATTGTCGCCAACAGCGCCGTTGACCACGCCAGAAAAAGGGGGGTTGACGTTATCATCGTTGACCATCACGAAAAACCAAAAAAATTGCCGAAGGCTTCGGCCATTATTCACACCACCAAACTTTGTGCCGCCGGAATCACCTATGTCTTTTCTAAAGAACTCTCTGAAAAGACGGACAGTTTTTTGGAACTGGCCACGATCGCTACGGTTACTGACCTGATGCCGTTAACCGGACCGAACCGGTCGATAGTTAAATTTGGTCTGGAAGCTTTAAACAAAACAAAAAGAGTCGGACTGCAGTCTTTGTTCGCCGCCGCCGGCATAACTAAAATCACCCCTTACGAGATTGGTTTTATGATCGGACCCCGGCTTAATGCCTCCGGCCGGATTGAAAGCGCCCTGACCGCTCTCCGGCTTTTGTGCACTAAAGATAAGAGCAAAGCGATTGCCCTGGCTAAGACTTTGGACGAAGTTAACCGGGAGCGCCAGACGATGACGGAAGAACTGACCGCCCACGCTCTGGCCCTTACCGACGGAAACAAAAAAGACACCGACCGGATCATCATTGCCGAACATGAAAGTTATCATCAGGGAGTAATCGGGCTGATCGCCGGGAAACTGGTCGAAAAATATTACCTGCCGGCCATCGTTATTTCCAAAGGCGAAACTGTCAGTAAGGCTTCTGCCCGGT
The DNA here is from genome assembly GCA_021788195.1 of bacterium. Taxonomy (GTDB): domain Bacteria; phylum Patescibacteriota; class Microgenomatia; order JAMCZE01; family JAMCZE01; genus JAJYKY01. The sequence goes on from JAJYKY010000001.1 coordinate 24,713, forward strand.
CGATTGTCGGCTTTAATATTATTGAAGCCATAAGAAGCTGTGATTCCCTACTTATTAACGCCGGCGGCCATCCGATGGCGGCCGGATTCAGCTTAGAGTCGGCAAAAATTTCCGCTTTCAGAAAAAAAATTACTGCCTTTACCAAAAAGAGTCTGGCCGGGAAAATTCCGGAAAAAACTCTGCGGGTTGATTCGGAACTGGATTTGACGGATATTGATCTGGACTTTTATAAAAATATTTCCCGACTATCCCCTTTCGGGATTGGCAACCCGGAACCGGTTTTTTCCTCCCGGGCAGAAATTGTTTCTCTTCGCCGGGTCGGAAACAGCGGAAAACATCTGAAACTGACCGTTCTTCCGGAAAATCGGGACGAGAAAACTTTTACCCTGCCTTTGGACGCCATCGCTTTTAACTTAGGCGACCTGGGAACAAAACTGCAAACCGGTGATATAATTTCTCTGGCCTACAGCGTTACTTTGGATACTTTTAACGGTAACCATAAAGTCCAGTTAAAAGTCAAAGATATCCACCGGTAATTTCTGCCCCGAATTTCTGCCCCAATTAAATTTAAAATGTTCTGGAAAAGAGAATACTGTCCGGAAAATTTTCGTCCGGAAGAACTGACAGTTTTTAGCCTGCGGGATATTTTATTAAGCCTCAGGGGGATTAAAACCCCTGCCGAAAGGGAAGCCTTTTTAAATCCCCCGGATCCCCGATTATTAAGACCTGAACAGACAGGCATTAATCCCCGGGAAACGGACAAAGCTGTTGACCGAATATTTATGGCCATCGAAAATAATGAGCCGATCGTCGTTTACGGCGACTACGATGTTGACGGTTGTTCCGGAACTGCCATTCTTTGGGAAAACCTTTTTTATGTGTTTAAGGCTCACGCCCTGCCATTTATCCCGGACCGGGAAACTGACGGTTTCGGCTTAACCGTCGAGGGTCTGAAAAAAATTTATGCCGATTCCCGTTACCAATTAAACGGCGAAAAGAAAGGGGGTCTGATTGTTACGGTCGACAACGGCATCACTAAAAACAAAGCCATTGATTTTGCCAAAGAGCACAGTCAGGACGTCATTGTTGTCGACCACCACGACAAACCCTTAGACGAGCCTTCACACGCCCAGGCTGTCATTCACACTCTGGATCTTTGCGCCGCCGGTGTCAGCTATTTTTTAACCAGAGAGCTTTTACAAAGAAAGGGTAAAAAGCCACGCTTTGATCCTCTGGATTTAGTCGCCCTGGCTACTGTGGCTGACATCGTTCCCTTGACAAAACACAACCGGGCTTTCACCAAACACGGTCTGGAAATTCTCCGAGAAAGCAAAAGACCCGGAATTGCCGCCATTTGCCAGGCTGCCGGCCTGGATCAAACAAAAATTGATACCGTCGACATCGGTTACAAAATCGGGCCGCGGCTTAATGCGGCGGGAAGATTGGAGTCAGCCATAATCTCTTTAAGAGCTCTCTGCGAAAGAGACCCGGGGAAAGCCCTCCGGTTAGCTTCTCAACTGGAAACAGCCAACGACCAGCGCCAAAAAGTTCAGAAAGAAAGTTATTTAAAGTTAAAAGAGGCGATTAGCCGGCGGCGGCAGGCGGCCACTACCGACGGAAGCGAGGAACTGGTTTTTGTCGAAGTGGGACCTTACCCCGAGGGAGTTATCGGACTTTTGGCCGGGGATCTGGTTAAAGATTATCACCGGGTAGCCATGGTCCTGACGGAAACGGTCGAACCGGGAATTTACAAAGCCTCCGTTCGGTCGATAAAAGGCTTTAATGTCACCGAAGCTTTGGAAAAGTGCCGGGATTTACTTATCGAACCGGGTGGCCACGAAATGGCGGCCGGGTTTAAAATCCGGGGAGAAAACGTTGCCGAATTTAAAAAAAGAATTAACACCCTGGCCGCTGAAAAGTTGACTCCGGAAATGCTGGAAAAGAAAATCAAAGTGGACTGTGAACTGCCGATAAACAAAATTAATTTTGAAATTTTTAAAATGATTGAAAGCCTCGGACCATTCGGTCAGGAAAATCCCCGCCCGGTCTTTAGTGCCCGGGTAGAAATCTCTGATTTTCAGATTCTTTTGGACAAAAACGAAAATGCCAAAGCCCGTAAGCCGACCCATTTTAAATTTACCGCCCGGGAGATAATCCCCGGAGAGAAGAACCCCATGGTAAAATTAAAGCGCCGGCCGGTAGCTTTTAAAGTGATCGGTTTTAATAAAGCCGACCTGGCTAATAAATTTGCCCCCGGCGAAACTGTTCGGATTTCCTATTCTTTGCAATTAAACACCTATAATGGTAACGGTTTAGGCAGTCTGGAATTGGAAATTGCCGATATCAAGAAAGATGGAGAACCTGATTAAAAAAATCAAAGAATATAACCCCGAGGTGGACACTGCCCTGATCCGGAAAGCTTACCGGTTTGCCCAGGACGCCCATTTCGGTCACAAACGAAAATCCGGAGAGCCATATTTTATCCACCTTTTGGCCACAGCCATGATCCTTTCCGAGTGGAAAATGGACACGGCTTCGATTGTGGCCGGATTCCTGCATGACTCAGTCGAAGACGGAGCGGCTAAAAGAGAAGATTTATTAAAAGAGTTCGGCGAAACCGTGACCGGCCTGGTGGACGGGGTGACGAAAGTGGGGGAAATCCATCTGCGTAATTCTACCAACGAAGAATTTGTCGAAAATCTTCGGAAAATGTTTCTGGCGATGGCCCGCGACCTTCGGGTGGTCACTATCAAACTAGCCGACCGTCTCCATAACATGCGGACTTTGGAATTCCAGCCGCCGCAAAAGCAAAAAGAGGTGGCCCGGGAAACTTTGGAAGTATACGCCCCGCTGGCCGAACGGCTGGGGATGGGTGAAGTGAAAGGAGAACTGGAGGACCTGTCTTTCCCCTATCTTTTTCCCGAAGACTATAAATGGTTAAAAAGTTACAGCGCTCCGGCTTACAAAGAAGCCGAGGATCATGTCCGGGACGCCAAACGGAAACTGTTAACCAATCTGGCCGGGGAAAACATTCAGGCGACAATCCACGGCCGATCCAAACATATTTACAGTCTCTACCGAAAGCTTTTGCGGCCGGAAATAAACAAAGACATTTCTCAGATCCATGACCTGGTCGCTCTACGGATCCTGGTAAAGAGTGTCGAGGATTGCTACATGGCCCTGGGCGTTATTCACAAAACCTACAAACCGGTCCCGGCTCTCGGGATTTCCGATTATATTGCCGTTCCGAAACCCAATGGTTACCGGTCAATCCACACCAAAGTTTTCGGCCCCGGCGGGCGGATTATCGAAATTCAAATCAGAACCACCGAAATGCACGATGAAGCGGAAAATGGTGTGGCGGCCCACTGGTACTATTCGCATGTTAAAAACCAGAGTCTTTCTTCGGCGGACCGGGATAAAAAAGCTTTTGCTCCGGAAGACAAACTTAACTGGGTTAAACAGATCGCCAACTGGCAAAAAGAGGTCGCCGATAACCGGGAATTTTTGCAAACCTTAAAAATTGATGCCTTGTCCCACCGGATTTTTGTGTTTACTCCCAAAGGGGATGTTAAAGATCTGCCGGCCGGAGCGACCCCGATTGATTTTGCCTATGCCGTTCATACCGATCTCGGAAAACATCTCGGCGGGGCTAAAGTCAACGGGAAGATTGTCCCGCTTGACCATAAACTTAAATCCGGCAACGTCTGTGAAATAATTTTAACGAAAGAGCCAAGGAAACCCAATGCCGACTGGCTGGAATTTGTCGTCACCAATCTGGCCAAAAGAGAAATTAATCGAAGAGAGAGAAAATCTGCTTAATCTAATCCTCTGGATAAGTAATAATCGTAGATCTGGGCCGTTCCGTCTGCTTCCCAGGCTATCAGGCTGGTCCGGCGGAAATTGACATGCAGGTCAGCGGTTCGCCCTTCTTTAGAATCCACCCATTTTCTGGCGGCCATTAAGGCTCCCGCGTCCGGTATTACCCCCGGCGGCAGGATGGTAATTTTATCACGTTCCTTAGCCACGACTCTTTAGTTTACCCTGCTCCCTTGCGAAAAATCAAGGCAAAAGTTAAACTAAAAGCATGGAACGGACAGTTATTGCCGACACTGTCAATAAAATTAGCCAGACGGTTTTGTTAAAAGGCTGGGTGAATACCCGCCGGGATCACGGAAAGATTGTCTTTTTGGATCTGCGAGACCGAAGCGGCTTGGTTCAGGTTGTAGCCACGCCGGAGATTGCCGGGAAAATCGGGCCCGAGTGGGTTATCACGGTTGCCGGGGTTGTCAAAAACCGACCGGAAAAGCTGGTTAATCCGAAGATTCCTACCGGAACGGTAGAAATTGAGGCCAAAGGAATCGATGTCTTAGCCCAAAGCGAAACTCCCCCCTTTCCGTTGGAAACCGAAGGCCACGATATTGACGAAGAAACCCGGCTTAAATATCGTTACCTCGATCTGCGCCGCCCCCGGCTGCAAAGAAACCTCCGGTTGCGCAACGAAGTTATTCAGAAAATGCGCCGGTATCTGTTGGAACGCGGCTTTTGGGAGGTAGAAACACCTATTTTAACCAAAGCCACCCCGGAAGGGGCCCGAGATTTTCTGGTGCCATCAAGGCTCCAGCCAGGAAACTTTTACGCCCTCCCGCAATCACCCCAGCAATATAAACAGCTCTTAATGGTCGCCGGGGTGGAAAAATATTTTCAGATTGCCCGGTGCTTCCGGGACGAAGATCCGCGGGCCGACAGGGCGTATGGCGAGTTTACTCAGTTGGATATTGAGATGTCTTTTGTGGCTCAGGAAGAGATCCGTAATTTAGTCGAAGAACTTTATATCGAAATTGTTACTGAGATTTTTCCCGGGAAAAAAATCAGTCAAATTCCTTTTCCGGCCCTAACCTACGCCGAGGCTATGAAAAAATACGGAACGGATAAACCGGATTTGCGAAAAGATAAAAATGATCCCAACGAACTGGCTTTCGGCTGGATTGTCGATTTTCCTCTTTTTGAATGGAAAGAGCAGGAAAACCGCTGGGATGCCATGCATCACCCGTTTACTGCTCCCAAGGCCGAAGATATCGACTTTTTGTATTACGGCGACCCCAAAGATTTCGGCAAACTTCGGGCCGACCAGTACGATTTTGTTTTAAACGGTTTTGAAATCGGCGGCGGCAGCATTCGAATTGCCGATCCCAAACTTCAGGCCCGGATTTTTGAAATTTTAGGCCACAGTCCGGCGAATATCGAAAAGAAATTCGGACATCTTTTATCTGCTTTTAGATACGGTGTCCCGCCCCATGGGGGGATTGCCCCGGGTATCGACCGATTTCTGATGGTAATATTAAATGAGCCGACTCTTCGGGAAGTAATCGCTTTTCCCACTTCGGCTTCCGGACGGACGGCAGTAATGGAAGCCCCTTCCAATGTTGATGAAGAGCAGCTTAAAGAGCTTAAAATTAAAATACCGCAAAAATAGTCTTCTCCGATTTCTTTTAACTTTGATAGCTAAACCCTTCCGGGCCAGTCTCTTTTTAGTGACTCTAATGTTTCTCTTTTTACTTCCCGGCCAGAATTATTATCAGACCAGGATTTTAGTTTCCCGACCGCCGTTGGTGCGCGCCAGCCAGAAAGCAAATTTCCTACCGTCGGATTATCCGGTAAAAAAATCCGAGCAATCAGTTCCGGAGCTTTCGGCAAAATCCGCTGTGGCCGTGGATGCGACTTCCGGCGTCATCTTATACGCCAAAGATCCCAACGAAAAACTTCATCCCGCCTCCATTACCAAGCTGATGACCGCCCTTGTCGCCCTGGATTACTATCCACTCGATCGTGTTCTGACGGTTAAAAGACTGGTTAACGGTTCGGAAGAATCGGAAATGGGTCTGAAAGTCGGCGACCGGCTAACCGTTAAAAATCTCCTTTACGGGTTATTGATTCCGTCGGGCAACGACGCCGCTTATACTTTAGCTGACAACTATCCCGGCGGAATTGAGAATTTTATCTACTCAATGAATCAAAAAGCCCGGGAATTGTCACTTTTTAATACTCATTTTGAAAATCCGAGCGGATTGGATCAAGATAATCACTATATGTCAAGCCGGGACATCAGCCGACTGGCAATGGTTGCCTTGAAACAGCCCTTGATCGCAGAAATCGTCGGGACAAACTGGGCAAGCGTCACTGACATTTCCGGCAAAAAACATTATCCTCTGCAGAATGTAAACCAGCTTCTTTTGTCCTACCGGGGGACATTCGGCATTAAAACCGGCTTTACCGACGACGCCGGTCAGTGTCTGGCTGCCGCGATCAAAAGAGGTTCCCAAACAGTTATTACCGTTGTTCTGAAATCCGATGACCGTTTTGCCGATACAAAACTTCTGGCCGGTTGGGTTTTTAGAAACTTTACCGAAACCCCGGCTGTTAATCTTTAGGATCTACTTAAGCCACAGCGGAGAAATCAGAGGGACGTAGGCCAGAAAATCCTTCCCGTCGGAAAACGCTAACACCGGCTGCAAATAAGTTTGCGCCGGGCTCGGATCAAAATAGGCCAGGTAAATTTTCCTTATGGTAATTTGTTTTTGAGCCGGATCGGAAGGTGGCTCGGCAATAAAGCTGTGGCCCGCCTGCAAATTCTGCCATGCCTGCGGCGAAGAAATTAAAGGATAAGTCGCAAAGGTGTCCCGTTCGACCGGAATATAACTGTAGCGGACTTCAATTACTTTTTTATTCTGGTCTGAACTGCCGGAGAAAAGGACAGATACCAACCCCTGTTTTGGGTCAGGATAAACTATCGGGTAATTGTCCTTGTCATCCGTTATGGCTTCCCTGTGAAAAGTTACCGCCACGGCATCCGCTTCTGAAAGGCTGGAAGCCGGGACAAGGCGATTGGTATCCAGTTTAAAATAGGAAAGCCCCTTGTCCCCTGCGGAAAGATCGGCATCCAGAAGGCCAAGGTTATCAAAATAGGTTGTCGCGTCGGAAACAATCTGGTCCGGAGTATTAAAATCTTTTTGGGTAAAAACCCCGGGGTCAAAACGGTAATCATAATACAGATGGAAACTCCCTGTCGTCGCGTCATAATCCAGATGCCGAAGCGGAGAAAAGTTATCGCGAAACCTCCAGGAATTTATCTTGCCGGCAATTTTTACCGGTTCAGAATTGAATCCGATCCGCTCTGCTTGGGCTTTCATTTTCTCGTAACCGCCAAAAGTTACCGTCTCTAAGGGCATAAAATAAACTTTCATCGTCGGAGGGAGTTTGGGAAGGCCACCCCCAACTGTTTCCAGAGCGTAAGTATACGAAGACCCGGAAGCGGACTTTTCAGGAAAAGCAATGGCCGGAATCTTTCCGAAAGAAACGGTCGGCGGTGGCGGCGGGGGCGGAAAAATTTTTTGCCAGACAAATGAGCCAACCCCCCAGAAGATTTTCAGGACCAGAAGGGCCGCGATTCCAAAAGTCGTCAGTTTGAAAACGCGTCTCGTGTAGAAAGCGGTTTCGGTTAAAGTTGCCATGGGCAGAAAGTTAGCTCCATTATCAATGTTTACTGTGCTAAAATCAATTCATGAAAGTCCGCACCCGTTTTGCCCCGTCGCCGACAGGCTACTTGCATATCGGGGGACTCCGGACGGCTGCCTACGCTTTTGCTTTGGCGAAACACAACGGCGGCGACTTTCTGCTACGTCTTGAAGATACCGATCAAAAAAGACTTGTTCCGGGGTCCGAAGAAAAAATCAAAGGGACCCTGGAAACTTTTGGTTTGAACTGGGATGAATATTATGTCCAGTCGCAAAGGCTGGAACTGTATCAGAAAGCTGCCCGAGAACTGGTTAAATCCGGCCACGCCTACGAAACCGAAGGAGCAATAAAGTTAAAAATTCCCGAAGGCGAAACGGTTTCCTATCGTGATTTTGTTTTTAGAGAAGAAATTTCCTGGAATACCAATGATGTTTTTGAACCAGTCATCCTGAAATCCGATGGTTTTCCTACTTATCATCTGGCCGTGGTTGTCGATGATCATGAAATGGGTATAACCCATGTCCTTCGCGGCTATGATTGGATGCCTAGTACTCCGATCCATCTTTTAATTTATAAATACCTGGGTTACGAGTTACCGCAAATTGGCCATCTGACAGATATTCAATCCCCTGAAGGCGGAAAACTATCAAAACGTAAAGGAAATGTTTCTGTTGAACGACATCTCGATGATGGCTATTTGCCTGAAGCACTTTTAAATTTTGTCGTTCTTCTTGGTTGGGCCCCGAAAGATAACCGGGAAATGTTTACCCTTGAGGAGTTTGTGGAAAATTTTAATGAAAATGGCTTCCAAAAATCCAATCCGAGGTTTGTCCCGGACAAACTAAACTGGTTTAACCAGCAATACCTCAAAAAGCTTAGTGACGAAGAGCTGGCCGGGAAACTGACCAAATTTAGTGCTCACTCCTACGAAGAAATTTTGAAGTTAGTTCCGTTGGTTCGCGACCGGTTAGTTACCTTAAGGGATTTTGACAGTCTGACCGAGTATTTTTTTGTCCGGCCTGAGGTCCCGGTAGAAAATAAAAAGGTTTTGGAACATGCGATTTCCGTTCTGAAAAAAGATTTCGCCGGCAAAATTCTCGAAGAAAAAGCCCGGGCATTTTGCGCCGCGAAAAATATCAAAGTGGGAGAATATTTCATGGCTTTAAGAGTGGCGGTTACCGGCAAAACCACTACCCCACCCTTGTGGGACATAATGCAGATTCTGGGAAAAGACGAAACTTTAATTCGCTTAGACCATGCCCGCTCTAAACCCTAAACCGGATTTAAATACCAAACTTCTTTCCCGGAATTTAAAAAAGAAGAGTTTAAGTTCGGAAAGAACCCTTCGGAAAAATCACCCCATTGCGGCCGAAATTTTCGTAAAGTTAGGATTAAAACCGGGAAAAATAAGACAGCATGCCGCCAGGCTCTTAACTTCCGGGGTTCTGGCCGGAACTTTGCTTTTATCCGCCCATACCGGAACAGCATCGGTTTTAGGAGCCCAACTTTCCGAACAAGCTCTGACCCAGTTAACGCCGATGGCCATCCACGCCGAAATGGCTACCGAGTTAGCTGCTATCCTGCCACCGACAATCTCTCCGCTCAATTCTGACCAGGAAGATAAAATCAGCAAGCTAATGGCCAACCTTTACGGTATAAAGGCCAGTGCGATGCTTGACGGCAACAGACTTAACCAGTCTTACGGCCGGATGGGAGCCGAACAACATCTGCCCCGCTACCCCGGTGATACCGTCGAAAATCACGGCGCCTTTTTAGACAAAGGCATTACCCCGGGGCTGGGAGCCTGGGGTTATTTTGCTTATTCCTCCGAACAGCTGACGCCGGAACTGGAACAAACGGAAAAATATTATGTCGCCGTCCAGACTCTGTATCTTCCCGACTGGAACACCCGAACGGCCTACCTTCGCGACTGGTATAAATACCGCCGAGTTGTCGTTATTAATCCAGGTAACGGGAAAGCGATTATCGCCGCCGTTGCCGATTCCGGCCCGGCTAATTTTACCGGCAAACAATTTGGTGGCTCGCCGGAAGTATTAGCTTACCTGGGAATCAATTACGGTATGCAAAACCACCCGGTTATCCTTTTCTTTTTAAACGACCCGGAGAAAAAAATTCCCTTGGGCCCATTGGAGTACAATATAAACAAAAATCATGAGTAAAATTTTTTACGACCATCTCATCTTTTTTGAAGAGATCACTGCCGAGTTGGATAATTATCAAATCTCGGTCGAAGAACGCCGGGAAATTAGTTCCCTGGCCGACGAAACCATGCACCACCGGATTCTAAACGTCATATTGAAGAATCTGCCTAAAGAAAAACACGAAGCATTTGTCCGAAGACTTCATCAAGCCCCTCACGACAGAAATCTCCTCGAAGACCTGAAAAAAGACGCCGCCGATATCGAGAAAAAAATCACGGCCGAGGCAAAAAAGGTCCGGAAGGAAATAATTGCCGAAATCAAAAAAGCCGCGGTCTAATTAAGAGACAAAGACAGTTCTTCGTCGGTTTCAATCTCCAAATTTTTAATCCCCGGCAGTCCGGGACCAATTATTCCGGAAAGTTCTCCGTGAATTGATCCCGTCTGTTCCATAAGAGTCCGGATGCTTTTTTCCTGTTTGGCCCATTTGGAAGTAAACCAACGTTTCTCTTTTTCCATATCTTCCAAAAGTTGAGTATAGGCATCCATCATTGCTTCTACCCGGTGCTGAAACTGGAGACCGGTAACATATTCGTAAAGTTCGTCCTTTTTCTCGCCGGTCACCGCCGCGGATTTTTTAATCCCGGCCGCCAGAATCAGGTGATAGCGTAGAATCCAGCAAGCCCCGAGGGCGCTTCCCAAATTGGTTACCCAGATTCCTTCATGATACCCAAGATTTTCGATTTTCGGCGGCAAAACAGCGGATATTAAAATTGCTATATCCGCTCCTGATTGTCTTTGATCCTCTTTCAGTTTCCCCGCCCAGTCGTGGCTCCAAGTCTTGGTTTGTTTTGACTCCCATAAAATCCGGCCACACTCCCGGCCTGTTTTGTCAAAGACCGTTTGGAGAACATCCCCACCCCGGACTCCCTTGGCCACCGGGTTAATCGTGTCCTGGGGGAACTCCCCCTTTAAAAGGTCTTCCAGTATTAATTCCTGAACTTCTCCCTGGGTTTGCTGGGAACCCTGTTCCAATTTCCGTCGTAAATCGTCGTTGGCCGTTCTGGCGTCGTCAAGTTTTTTCTGCATTTCCGCCAGTTTTAACCGGAATTCCTCGTCAGCCCGCTTCTGGCTTTCTTCTTTAATCCTCTCCTGTGCTGATAGAAGCCTTTTTTGCATTTCCAGTTCTCTATCTTCCCCGGCCCTTTGCATTTCCCGCAGGGTTTTGTTTAATTCCAAAAGTTTATCCGTCATTTCCCGGTTTCTTTTTTGAAGTTCTTCGGACTCGTTGGCTTTATCTTTCAGTTCCGTTTCCAAATCTTTACGGGCTTCCTCTTTAGCTTTCGCCTTCACTTCCCGGGTTTTCTCCGCCAGTTTTCTGGCAAATTCTTCCTCCACTTTGACTTCCAGCTCGTGGGTTAGAATTTCAGACAGGGGAAAGGTTTCGTGGCAATGGGGGCACTTGACCAGCTGGTCGCTCATGGCAATCCAGATTAGCAGATTTTTTTCAAACTTTCCAGCGGGTCGTAAAACTTCTGTCCTTTAAGTCTCCCGGGTAAAAAGACCTGTCCCATCGTGGGCCCGACATATTTTTCCGACCATTTATAATCTTTGGCGTAGCCGAGATTTTTCATGAGCCTGGTCGGAGCGTTGCGCAAATGCAGCGGCACCGGCTCGTTGGGAAAATCTTTTACCGCCTTTTGCGCCCGCATCATGGCGTTGGCAACTGACCGGGATTTCTTCGCCGTCGCCAGGTACAAACAAATGTGGCTCAAAATCAGAGAAGCTTCCGGCAGACCGATTTTGGTCACCGCTTCAAAGCCGGCGTTAGCCTGAATCAGGGCTCCGCGATCAGCCAAGCCAATGTCTTCGGAAGAAAAAATGATCATTCTCCTGGCAATAAACTTCGGGTCCTCCCCGGCTTCCAACATTCTTTGCAGATAATAAAGAGCGGCGTCCGGGTCGGAACCGCGCAGTGATTTGATAAAAGCGCTGACAGTGTTGTAGTGTTCATCGGCTTTTTTATCATAAATTCCCGCGACTTTCGTCTGAAAGACCTCTTTGACAATCTCCGGGGTAATCGCTTTTTCATCATAGGTGGTCGCGGCAATCTCCAGGGCATTAAGCATTATTCTGGCATCTCCGCCGGAGAGCCGAATTAAAAGTTCCCGGGCCTGGGCAGATAATTTTCTTTTCAGTTCTCCCAATCCCCGGTCTTTGTCAGTCAAGGCCCGGTCCAGAATTTTTTCCAGATCTTTCCAGTTTAATCCTTCCAAAACAAAAACCCGGCTTCGGGAGAGAAGAGCGCTTATAACCTCAAACGAGGGGTTTTCCGTCGTCGCTCCGATTAAAATAATCAACCCGCTTTCGACATGCGGCAGAAGCGCATCCTGCTGAGCCTTGCTCCAACGATGAATTTCGTCGACAAACAAAATCGTTCTTTTTCCGGCTGTCCGGTTTTCCTTCGCTTTTTCCACAACTTTCAAAAGGTCATCTTTCCCTGAAGTGACGGCGGAAATGGCAAAGAAGTCCGCTTTGGCCGCTTTGGCAATTAAGTTAGCCAGCGTCGTTTTGCCGCTGCCCGGCGGCCCCCAAAAAATAAGCGAAGAAAGGCTCCCGGTAGCAAGCATCCGGTTAACAATTTTCCCCGGGCCAACCAGACTTTCCTGACCGACAAACTCTCCCAAAGTCTGGGGACGAAGCCGGAAGGCAAGATTCATGGCCCAATTTTATCGCCGTTAGGCTAAAATACAATCATGATCGTCGACGAAGCCCGTGTTACCCTGGAAGCCGGCCACGGAGGCCCGGGAAAAGTTTCTTTTTACAAAAAAGGCCAGCGGGGGCCGGACGGCGGCGGTGGCGGCCGCGGCGGAGACATAATTCTCAGAGCTACTTCGGATCTCACTGCCCTGAACCGTTTTGCGGGCAAAGATTATTTTAAGGTGCCCGACGGCGAGCCGGGGCAAAGTAACCAAAAGGCCGGCCGCAATGCTCCGAATTTAGAATTAACCATTCCCGTGGGGACCCTTTTAACTGATACCGGGTCCGGCGAAACTTTCGAACTGACTGCCCCCGGAGAGACTTTACTTATCTGTAAAGGCGGCTTGGGCGGTTTGGGAAATTTTGCTTTAAGATCAGCCCGCAACACCACGCCGCTTAAAGCCCAAACCGGTCTTCCCGGCCAGAAGCGCGTTTTAAAAATGAGCCTTCGATTTTTAGCCAATTTTGGCCTGGTTGGTCTACCCAACTCCGGTAAAAGCAGCCTTCTCAATGAACTGACGGCCGCTAATGCCCGGGTCGGCAATTACCCGTTTACCACTCTGGAACCGAATTTAGGGGTTTTGAACGGGAAAATTATTGCCGATATTCCGGGGCTGATTGCCGGCGCGGCCGAAGGTAAAGGTCTGGGCGACAAATTTTTAAAGCACGCCGAGAAAGTCAGTCTCCTGCTTCATACCATAAGCGTCGAGTCCGAAGACCCGCAGCATGATTATCAGGTTGTCCGGGCAGAACTGGAAAAATACAATCCGGAGTTTTTAAACAAAAGGGAAATTATTTTGCTGACAAAATCGGACCTGGTGGACAGCGTAAGTTTAACAAAAAAAATGACGGCCTTAAAAAAACTGAAAAGGTCTGTTTTGCCTGTTTCCGTCCACGACTGGGATAGTCTGGAAGTACTCAAAAAGAAGCTTTTGTCACTGTAAAGACTGGCGCATTTTCCGCCTTAGTGTCCGCATCATCCGCCGCTCAAAGTGCAGCGGAGCTTCTCCTAAACATTCCTTCACCTTCCGGATAGCCTCGGGATCATGACGGAATAGAAGTTCATCCATTTTTGCCAAAAGAGCCGTCTCAGGATCCAAGGCCTCCGCTCTTTCTTTTTCTTCCCGACGCGATACGCCAGAAAGATGCTGTTCCAGTCTAACCCGGGAAAGAGGGTTTATTGCTTCCGGCCGCAAATCCACAGCCGGAAATACCTTCCCGTTAGAAAGAACATATCGCGCCGGCCCGTCTTTGGGGGCAGAAGGGCGATAAATCTGGGTTAGTTTTACTACTATATCGCTTTCCTTTTGCCCCATAAGTCAAATTATCTCCGCCGGTAGGTGGATATCCCCAAAAGTTTGTAAACCGGGGAAAAACCGGATAATGCCGTGAAAAACGCCAGCCCGGCCAGAACAAAAAGAAATAACTGGGTCGTGTCGGTAAACCAAAGATAGGCAGAGGCGATAAAACCCACACCCAAAACCAGCCTGGCAAACCGGTCGGTCTCACTGACATTTCTCTGGCTGCGCAAAACAGTTTCGTTCCCCAGCTTAAGGCTCAGTTTGGGGTGGCGGTCTGTATGATGAACTCTTTTTACTTTTTTCGCCATATTCTCACCTCCTTAGAAATTCCTGTTATTTTCTTTTCCGCTTTTCCTTTTTCACTCCTTTGAAAATTCCTCCGGTTGTTTTAACGTCGGCAATCCGGCCGGATACGGTATCCCGTTTTTGCCAGAGAGCCGTCAGCCGGTTTAAAAATTGGGACCGGAAATTAACCGTTCCCAGACGCCCTTTGCCTTTTGGCCCATTTTTTGCCATACTTTCACTCCCGTCAGAAATAGATTTTCTCTACTATTTCCAGCTTACCTATTTTTGGCAAAAAACTTCAAGAGGGCATTTTGTACTACGATTATTCACCTGCTTTCCCAAAGAAGGTAGATTTATTTTTACCTCCGGGGCTTTTCTTTTGGCTGTATCGCCGGAAGAACTGTTTCGTCAGGAGTCACTTTCACCCGGTCACCAAGGTGATAGGTATCGGCAGGACCTTCTTTCCTTTTTATTTCCATAACCAGTTGGGCCCGGATACCATTTTTTATGGCTTCTTTGAAGTTCTCGCAGCTGTGAAGAATCGGCCCGGAGATAACTCCCTGACCCTGCGCGTCGCGGTAAACCCGCTCTGCCGTTTTACCAAACACTACCAAACTAACCGCAAACTGGCGGTTAAAGAATTCTTCCAGGCTATCCTGACGCTCTGTGTTTTCCATAAAGAAGGTTATATTTTACCGGGAAAACCCACGCTTTACAAGGTTCCTCCCCGGGAACGAAAGGGCGGTGGTTCGGTAACCCATACACATGAAGCCTTCCGGTCATATCCGCCTTAACCCTTACCCTTCGTGCCCGGGTCCTTCAAATTTAAAACGCGTCATCCTTTCTTATCCCCGCGATTCCTTCTGCTCCTTTTCCTCTCCCTGCCCCACCACCCGAAAGTCGATTCGAAATAATCTCGCAGTTGACTACTCCGAAATCCCCTTTGTATAAGTATCTTGTCATCGTAATCCAGACATAAACGTGCTACCTTAAAACATATGACCCGAATGTTTTTAGACATTGAGACCCTGCCGGCGGAAGAGGCAAAACACGAGATTTTGAAGGAAATTTTTAAAAAACGGCAGGAGGACGGGAAAAAAGTGCCCGACACTTTTGAAGAATACCTTGAAGCGACAAACCTTGACGGGTCGTTTGGGAGAATTGCCTGCATTTCCTACGCCCTTAACGAGGAACCGGTAAAAACCCTCTCGGGCGACGAGAAAGAAATGCTCACTAAGTTTTGGGAAATTGCTCACAAGGTTGACCAGTTTGTTGGATTTAACCTGATGGATTTTGATTTGCGGTTTATCTGCCAGCGGTCGGTAATCTTAGGCGTCCGGCCAAGCCGGGATTTAAACTTTGCCCGGTACCGCAACTACCCGATTTTTGATTTGATGTATGAGTGGTCCAAATGGAATACCCAGAACAAAGTTTCTTTGGACCATCTCGCCCACGCTTTGGGAATCCCCTCGTCCAAAAACGGCGCGGTCGAAGGAAAAAATGTCGCCGCAGCCTACATAGCCGGAAGGATCGCCGAAATTTGTGAGTATTGTGAGAAAGACGTTGAAGTTACCCGGCAGATTTACAAGCGGATGGTTTTCTCTGATTTCCAAGGCACACAATTAGAGGACTTTTAAGGTGTTTTGCCAGGGCTTATTCCCCGGAGCCACGATCTCGTACTGGCCAATACTCAGGTAGAAAAACTCCTTCGGATGCTTTGAGTCCGTCAAAAAGTAACTTATTCCGTTTGTCGTCGTATAAACTTCCGGGCATTTCGTCGAGGCTTTGGACAGGGCTTCCATATCGCCGTTAGCTGTTTTCGCTACCTGAATCTGGGCCGTTTCAAAGCCCGGCTGATCATTGGTGGTTTTTACCCGGCAGTCCGATTCTTTATAGGCGACGGGGAGAAATTTTTGTCTGATTGCATCGACCAGCGGCTGGTCCTGATTTTTGTAAATTACCTGAATCCACTGTCCGTCGGTCGGTTTAGTGTTTGAAGTATAGACGTAAACTTTATCCCCTAATTGGGTGGTATTAACCGTCATTCCTCCCTGCGATGTGAGAAACTGGAAAGAAATCCCCAGCTTTGGTGAAGTAAAAGTTTTGACGCCCGGTGTGGTTTCGGTAATTACCGGGGCATTCGCCACCCCTTCCGGTCCGGTTTCTTTAGTCTCGACGTTTTTCGCTGTCGGTTTAGTCACCGCATCAGGAGTCTTGGTCGCCGGTTTTGAAAGAAAATAATAGGCCGCTGTGCCAGCTAAGAGTAAAATTAGAACCGCGGCAATTCGAGGAAGGGCTTTATTCATTACCTAAGAGTGTAACACTTTTTCCGACCGGGGTTCAAGAACAATCTCCCGGTGAGAAAATTCGGGATGATGAAGGCGAACGGTTATGAAGTCGCAGTTATTCTTTTACGGGGAAACTTACGGACAATGGTATAAAATTCGTCGGCAGAAACCGGATGGTTGTTGACAATACAGATAATTCCCGGAGGCACGCTCGCCAATTCAGCCGGTTCCGGCAAGGCCAGTTCGAGAACCACCGCCTTTTGCAATTCAGGTGAGGGCAGAGTAGTTTTGACAAAACTTAAAACTGCCCGGTTCCGATCACGGTTCAGACCCTCCCCAAAATTAGGAACCAGAAAACCCCACCTATAGGAGAATTGTCCTTTCCAGGAATCAGAAACCAGCCAAAGGTCGTAAAGAAGAGTTTCTTCGCTGTAGACCAGTTTGCCTGTTACCCATTCTGTCATCGGCAAAAAGTCGCTTTTCAGACCGGCCGTTAGCAAAACACTTTCCCCCCGCGACCGACCAATCGCTGTCCCGAGCAAATTCTTAAAAATTTTTTCTTCCAAAAGTTCAGGATGGTTCCGGGTCAAAAGCGATTCTTTAAGAATCCGGAGTTCCTCAACGCTTTTCACTTTAGCCGATTGTACCGCGCCGAGGTTAAAAGTCAAACTTTTTTCAGGGTTAACGGGTAAAGATGCCCGAGAATCCCTAACCCCACCAGAGCTGCTGCCCAACGAACCGGATGTTCCCCAATCAAAGGATAGGTCACAAGAATCCCCAGACCGGCGCCGAGCAGAATATGGATTAGGCTGTTATAGTAAGGGTGGGCCCCGAGGTATTTCAATGCTTTTTTAGACACAAGAATCACCTCACTTTCCGGCTGCTTAATTTAGTGTAGCACAAAGATCAGCCGGGTTTTACGCCGATGTAGTCAATCATGGGGAAAAGTTTGCGGATTTCCTCCCAGTATTTATCGGAAAGTTTGGAAGAAAATTTACCGTACTGGGTGTTTTCGCTGTGTTTGCAAAGCCGGCTTTCGTAGTCCCTAATAATGTCCGTTATCTTTTCTCCGACCCGGTTAAACTCTTCCTGATGCGTTTTGCCGTCGAGAGCATAAGCATCGTGAATATTCTGGAAGGCATCAAACTCCGCTTCGTGGTCGGACAGCATTTGGCGGATTATTTCCTCATGTCTCGTCATGACCCCATTTTAACGATATTCAGCTTAAAAACAACGGCTTGTAAAAGGCTTTGCAAATGATTTATATTAGAGTGCCATGGATAACGACAACAGTGACGAACCGAAAGTGATTGATGCCGAGGTGGTGAATATCGGGGAAGAAGCCGCGCCGGCCACCGGAGCCGATACCCTTCTTAATCTGACCAGCCTCATTCAGAATTATCTCGGCAATATTGCCCGAATGAAAAAAGAGCTCTCTGAGCAGCGTCAGATGCTCGAGGACTCCTTTAATAATGATCCGAAGTTCAAAGAATTGGCTGATAAAGCTAAAGAAGCCAACAAAGTCAAATTGGCCCTTAAAAAACAGATCTTAAACCAGCCGCAACTGGCCGAGTTAAATGAAAAAATCAAAGAAAGCAAGGCGGAGTTGAAAGAAGCCCAGGAAATTTTATCGAGCTATCTGCAAGACTTCGCCAAACAAACCGGCGAAACCCAATTTGAAGATGCCAACGGGGAAATAAACCAGATCGTTTACATCGCAAAATTAGTCAAGATCAGTTCTCTCGAGAAGTAAAATTATTCTTCGGTTATCTCCACGGAGTTAATCTTAATCGGGTTAACCGGATCGGAAGGCTCGCCCATCTCGTTTAAGTTCACCGCACCGGAGGCTATTTTATCCACCACGTTCATTCCGGAGATTACCCGGCCGAAGATTACATAATGCGGCGCCAGTTTATAATCCTTGTGCATGATAAAAAACTGACTGCCGTTGGTATTCGGCCCGGAATTAGCCATCGCCACCGTCCCCCGGAGATAATCGCCGGTAAACGGTTCGTCATTGAAAGTGTACCCCGGTCCGCCGGTTCCGTTGCCGTTAGGGTCGCCGCCCTGAATCATAAAATTCTTGACTACCCGGTGAAAAACCAGGCCATCGTAAAACCGGTTCCTGGCCAGGAAAACGAAATTGTTGACGGTAATCGGAGTCGTTTTGGCATCCAGGGCAATTTTGATATCGCCCAGACCGGTTTTTAAGACGGCGAAGTACGCCTTCGTTTTATCAATCGTCATCGGCGGCGGCGCAGGGTATTTGCGGACGATCTCACCCGAAGGGGTACTTCTGGGTGGCATCGGAGTGGGAGCCGGGTTTACTTCCTCGGTTCCCAAAACCGCCTGCGGAACCTGCGGCGAAACAATTTTTTCCGATTTGGAGGGGACTTGGTTCATTTTAAAATTGAAAAAAACAAGGATGGCGGCAATCACTAGGCCCAGAGTGACCCCGCCAAACATGACCCGCCATTTCTTCATGTGCCTGATTGTAAACGACAGGCAACTTTTTTGGCAAGGGGGGACTTTAGGGACTTTTCGCCCCGAGATTTTTCAAAGCTTCCAAAGGATTCAGCCAGTTTGAAAGTTCCATCCGGTTGGAAACATAGCCACGCTCGTCAATTTTCGGCCCTTTGTGCAGGGCAAAATGGAGATGTTTGCGTTCTCCGCCGGTTTGAGCAGAACAGGCAGCCCCCAGTTCGGCCAGTTTTTCTCCGGGTTTGACGGTCTCACCCACCGTTACGGCTACTGTCGCCAGATTGATGTGACCAAAATAGGCGGTCACGGGTTGATTATTTAAATTATAGGCAATAATCAGAAGGCCGCCGTAACCGGAAACCGAGCCAACTTTCAAAACCCGGCCCGCCGCAATTGAATAAACCGACACCGGCCGGCTAATCTCGTCGGACGTCACTTCCAAATCGTCGCCCGTGTGGTAGCCAGTAAACGGCGCGCCGCAAGGCACTGTTTGGACATCTTGGGAAGTCACATAGGTGCCAAAAGTCCGCAGCAACCGGCGGCTGGTGTAAAAACTTATCGGAAAGTAATAGTTCGCCGGAGCAGTGTCGGTACTCCCGACAGCGTTTTTAACCGTTTTCGGCGCCGGATTCCTTCGGGTAACCGTCAGAACAGCAGCGACAGCCACCATTCCCAGAAAAACTATGACCGGTAAAATTTTCTTCATCTATTATTCCTAATTTGTCCCGGTATAGCGACCGATAGGAATCGGTAAAAGATTAACAAGAAGATCAATAGCCGTACCACTTATAGACAGCCACAATGCCAAGAATACCCCCAACCGTACTTCCGATCAGAGAGGCAAAAGAAATCGGGTCAGCGCCGAAATAAACCGGGACATAACTGCCGATGGTGGAACCAATCAGAACCGCCACTGTCATCTGCCATTTTTCCGGCATGAACCTATTCTATTACTTTTCGGCAGATTTGGCAGCTTTCCGGGTGACCTTAATTTTTCTCGGCGGGGCTTTCTGGACTTTGGAAAAACGCAAAGTTAAAATTCCGTCGCTATCTAAAGGTTAGCCGCTTGTAAAAATTTTTTTCAATAACGCCTTTAAATCAAAGTAAGA
Source organism: bacterium (assembly GCA_021788195.1). GTDB lineage: Bacteria > Patescibacteriota > Microgenomatia > JAMCZE01 > JAMCZE01 > JAJYKY01. The sequence goes on from JAJYKY010000001.1 coordinate 44,611, forward strand.
ATCCGGTAATTCAGAGCTTAGATGCGCCCGAAGTTGCAATCGAAAAACTTTATTTTAAGGTATAATATGAATATCACCCGATTATTTTTTCACTAAAGACAGGGAATAAACAGAAATTTTACAGATTGCGGGATCGTCTAACGGCAGGACACGAGACTCTGAATCTCGGTATCATGGTCCGAATCCATGTCCCGCAGCCAAGCTTTATTAATAGCGTGATATAATCACTTGTGAAAAATTTGGTCATCTTCGGAGCCATCCTTTTCATTCTTCTCGCCGCTTTTTCTGTTTACCAGATTACTCTTTTGCGAAAAGCTCACAGCACATTTGAAAATTATTATGCCTTTCGCGGCTGCACGAAACTTTTGGAAAGAACCGGGACTTATGGCACCTGCCGACTTTCTTCCGGACAGACAATAAAAATTGTCAAATTCCGTAACCGCTGGTACCTTAACGGCGATCTCCCCCGTTGCTGGTCAGGTTTTTGCCTGTAACTTCCCCTACCGGCCTTTGACAAAATCCGCAATTTTCTCTTTTGCTTCTGCTTAAAAATAATCGCCTGGCAAAAGAACAACCGGCCGCCAAAGAACCGGATTTTAAGATACTGATGCCGAGGAAAAGCGCCGTCCGGAAGCCCCCCAACACCTTTCAGTCTTCTTTCAGGATCGGCTGGTATATTCTAAACCATGCTGACAAATCCAAAAACTGATGAAAATCAGGCTGTATCCACACCAGCCAACCACAGTGGGGCCATTTTGGCCGGCATTATTATCCTGGTCTTGGTCATAGGCCTCAGTTTTTACATCGGGCGAAGATTCGCCCGTTTTCGGGCTCTTCGCCAGAGTCCGGCTCCGGCTGCCCGGGGGTATTTTTCCCGGGGGATGATGCCGTTTAGGCGAATGGGGCAAAATTTCAGGACCGGAGCCGGTGGTTTAACCGGCCAGATCCAAAGCCTTAACGGTAATCAGGTCCAAATTATCCTGCCAAACGGTCAGAGTCTGACAGTAACCCTAAACAACAATACCAACTATTCCCAGGTCGGCCCGGCCAGCCAACAAAGTTTAAAATCCGGAGAAAGCATTTCCGTTTTCGGACGGAGAACCGGGAGCGGCTCTGTCTCCGCCCAAAGTGTCCGGATTAACTCCGGGGCTCCCTGATAATCTTAGTTTTAGCCTACAAGAGATTTCCTTGATATCGTCCGTTAACCACTTTTAAACCCTCCGCCCGCAATTTATTCTCCTGAACCCCCAGACCCCCAAAGGCATAATTTCTCGATAATCCGCCGTCCTTGTGAATAACCCGGTGGCAGGGAATTTCTTGCGGCTGGGGATTAAGGTGTAAAACATGGCCGACAAAACGCGGGCTTTTGATACCGGCCAATTTCGCCACTTGGGAATAAGACAGAACCTGTCCACGGGGAATCCGGGAAACCACAGCATAAACTTGCGCCGCCAGCTTTGACATAAAAGTTATTTCGTTTCCGATTTTAACTCGACTTTAACCGGACGCAGGAGCATAACGCCCAAAGAGGCAATTTTGAAGCCAACTTCCAGTAAAAATCCCATCAAAAAGAAAACGAGGGCCAGATTGGCCGTACTATTGATCATATCGGCGGAAATTAGTTCGGTTTTGGCACCGTTACTGTTTACCTGGGCCATAAGCTGGGCCGGCACTGCACCGCCCAGAAGACCGGAAAGATCCAGGGAAATTCCGGAGAAATGGAAAATCTGGGGAACCATAGTTCGACCGGAAAAAGGCAGATAGATGTTTAAGGCCGCCACTAAAATAATCATAATTCCGGCAAAGAGAAGAACATACCCGGTAATTTTTTCGCTCACGAAATTATTTTACCTCCGGAGCTAACTTTCCGTCAACTGAAGCGTCGGATATACCGGCCGGAGTGGCCGTTTTTGTTTGGGAAGAGATTTGGCCAAAGCGATATTTAAAACTTCATCCATGTGCTCGGCGTAGACAAACTCCATGTCCCGAAGCACATACCGGGGAATTTCTTCCAGATCCTTTTTGTTTTCCTTAGGCATAATGACAGTTTTTAATCCGGCCCGATGGGCGGCAATAATTTTCTCCTTGATCCCGCCGATTTCCAAAACCCGCCCGCGAAGGGTTATTTCCCCGGTCATCCCGACAAATTTCCGGACCGGGATCTTCGTTAAAGCCGAAGCCAAAGCGGTAGTAATGGCAATCCCGGCTGACGGACCGTCTTTAGGGACCGCCCCTTCGGGAACATGGATATGAATATCAATTTTCTGGAAAAATTTTTCGTCCAATCCCAATTCCCGATAGCGACTGCGAATATACGAGAGAGCTGCTTTAGCCGACTCCTGCATTACTTCACCCAGTTGTCCGGTCAAAGTCAGGGCCCCTTTGCCCGGCATTAAAGCCACCTCAATATATAAAATTCCGCCTCCGACCGGCGTCCAGAACAGCCCCGTGGACATCCCGATCTCATCCTCTTTTTCGGCCATGGTTTCCGTAAACCGGTAAGGTCCAAGGTATTTTTGTACTTTCTGGACCGTCACGTTAAAGCTCTCTTTTTTCTTTTCGACGGCTTCCCGGGCAATCTTGCGCAGCACCTTGGCAATCTCCCGCTCGAGATTCCTGACACCCGCCTCCCGGGTATAGCGCTGAATAATCGTATGAGTCGCCTCTCTGGTCAATTTTACCTGGTAATTCTGCAAACCGTTCGCCTCTATCTGTTTGGGTATCAGATAATCAATGGCAATATGGAATTTTTCTTCGCTGGTATAGCCCGGAAATTCGACAATCTCCAACCGATCGCGAAGCGCGGGCGGAATTGTGTCTAAAACATTGGCGGTCGTAATAAAAATCACATCCGACAAATCAAACGAGACCTCAAGATAATGGTCAGAAAAAGCGTGGTTTTGTTCCGGGTCCAAAGCCTCAAGCAAAGCCGCGGACGGATCACCCCGGAAATCTGTCCCGATTTTGTCAATTTCGTCGAGCATAAAGACCGGGTTTTTAGTTCCTGCCTGTTTTATCCCCTGAATTATCCTGCCGGGCATTGCTCCGACATATGTCCGTCTGTGACCTCTGATTTCAGCTTCATCGCGAATCCCGCCCAGAGAGATCCGGACAAATTTCCGGCCAAGGGATTTGGCGATGGATTTACCAATGGAAGTCTTTCCGACTCCCGGAGGGCCGACAAAACATAAGATTGTCGGCGCCACATTTGACTTGGTTACTTCTTGCCTTTCTACCGGCAGCTCACTTTTAGCGGCCTCTGCTTCTTCGGCCGGATTGTCAGCGGTGCGACGCGGCATATTTTTCATATTCTCGTGTTTTAAACGCATGACTGCCAGATACTCTAAAATCCGTTCCTTGGCTTTTTCCAAACCAAAATGGTCCTCGTTAAGAATCTTTCTGGCCTGGTCGATTTCCTTATTGTTCGGGCTGGAAATATCCCAGGGCATCTCCAGAAGCCAGTCAAGGTAAGTTCGGATGTAGTTGTATTCCGGATTTAAATTGCTCATCTGGGCCAGTCGTTTGATTTCCTTATCCACTTTCAACCGGACATCATCCGGCATTTTCATTTTGGCCGCCCGGGTTTTCAGTTCCTTAACCTCCCGGCTGCTCTCGTCTTCCGGCCCTTCGCCAAGTTCTTCTTCAATCGCCCGCTTGCGTTCCATAAGAACATTCTCCCGGATTTTTTTATCAATCTTTGACTGGGCCTGGGAAGCGATCTTTCGCTCCAGTTCCAGAAGTTTAATTTCTGAAGCGAGGTAGTTGAGAATCTTTTCCAGCCGGGTTCGGACCCGCGGCTCTTCTAAAAGTTCCTGGCGCTGTTTGGAAGTAATGTTTAGCATGGACACCAACTGGTCAGAAAGTTCTGCCGGGGTAACGCCGGACATAATCCGCATGGCCACCAAGAAATCAAATGGTTTTCCCATCCGGACCGCGTTTTGGAATTCCGAAACTATATGGTTGGCCAAAGCCAGAGTTTCTTCCTCGTTGTCAACTACTTCCGGAATTTCCGAAACTTCAGCCCCCAGAAAACCGTCCATATTGCGGAAATTCTCTACCCGGGCACGGGACAGGCCAATTACCGAAGCCGACATTTCACCATCGGTTTGAAGAATGTGCCGGATTTGGCAGATGGTTCCCACGGAATAAAGATCCTCCGGTTGGGTATCCGGGTTTTCGGCATCCTGCTGCATGACGACAAAAAACAGTTTGTCGGATTCCCAAGCTGTCTGTAAAGCAGTCACCGACTTTGCCCGGCCAAAAACCAGCACGGTTTCGGTTCTGGGAAACACCGGAGCATCACGAAGCGGAGTAACCGGTAAAATTTTTGCCTGTTTTTCTTCCATAACGCTTTAGCAGTCTAACAGAGGAATTGCTAAAAGTCAAGAGTTTTAAGTACGAGTTTGACTATAAAGCCGTATTAACACACTTCAAACCAGCGGAATGGTAAAATAAAAGGTCGTTCCGACGCCCTCGGTGCTTTCAAGAAACAGACAGCCACCGTGGGCTTCGATAATCCCCTTGGTGATAGCCAACCCCAAACCGGTCCCGTTCTCGGCCGAAACGTTGGATTTTAACTGTTGAAACTTCGAAAACAGTTCGGGAATTTTTTCCTGGGGAATACCCTCTCCGGTATCGGCCACTCCTACAAGCATAGCGGGTAAAGAGAGTTTTGGCAAATTGGGACCCGGCGGGAACCGAAAATCTATATCTTCAGGACCGTTAATCTTTTTAACCTGAACACTGACTTTTCCCCCCGCGGAAGTAAATTTAATCGCGTTACCCAAAAGATTGTTCATTACCTGATAAATCCGGTTTTTATCCAGGTCTGCCTCCTGATCTTTATCGTCTATCCGGGTTTCCAGGGAAAGATTCTTTTCCCGAGCCAACGGAGTAAAGAAAGTTATTCGTTCCGTCACCAGTTCGCTCAGCCTGTTTTTGGTCTTCATAACCTGGAATTTTCCGGCTTCAATTTTGGCCACATCCAGAAGATCATTGACCAGAGTGAGCATTGCTTCCGTCGAATCCTGCATGGAAGCAAGCAGGTCCTTCCCGGTGTCTTCGGCAGCCATCTGAGGATTTTTTAGAATCATGTCCGTTGTTCCTCGTACCACCGTCAAAGGGGCCCGCAGTTCGTGAACCATCATGGCCGTAAAGTCGTCCCGCACCCTTTCCAGCTCCTTCTGGGCGCTGATATCCTGGAAAAGGATAACTCCGCCCAAAGTTTTTGCCCCGCTGTCCTTAACCGGCGAGATGACTATCTGAAAATAGCTATCGTTAAGATAAATGGAACCGGCATTGGTAACCTTTTCTTCCGATAATGATTCTTCAAATTTTGTCCGGATATCAGTTTTATCTGACAAAGCTTTAGCGATATCGAAGAAGTTTATTTTCTCCGAAGACAATCCGAGCATCTTTTTGGCCGCCGGGTTTATAACTACCAGTTTTTCATCCTGATCGAGCATGACAATTCCGTCGGTTACCGATTCTACCATGGCGTTTAATTTGCCTTTCTCCGTTTCCAGAACTCTTTCCAGCCGGTTTACCGCCCAGTTGGCCTGCTCCAGGATCTGCACAAGAACGGACATTTCCTTTCCCTGATAGAGACCCGGCTTTTTACTGGCCACGGCTAAAACTCCCAGGCCATGTTCATTTATAGACAAGGGAGTAACCCAGAACGAAGTAACCTGGTCCCGGGAATTCTCGTCAATAATCGTCCCGCTGATATTTTCCGAAAGCACGCTCTCACTGGTGTCTTTGCCGGTTACCCTTGCCAGTTCCGTCAGCATCCGGGAAGCAATCTCATCAATAAACCGCCGGTTAACCATCTCTTCCAGATGAATCCGAAAAAGAATTTTGTTAGGATCATCGGTTAAAAGCATGTAGGAAACAACCGAAAACGGTATCAGGTTGGTCAGCGAGGAAATGATCGATTCAAGAATTTTTTCAATGTTCAGTTCGTAACCGATCCGTTCCCCCACTTCCCGAAGGATCAGGGATTCATACACTCTCTGCTCCAGAAGTTTCCGGGTACGGACAATTTCCCGCCGTGATCTTTGCGATTCCAGAAAGGCAATAATCAAAACGATAATAACGACCGGAGAGAGGGCAGTAAAAGCATCGGACGGGTTCATCCTTTAGGCCGGAAAGCTAACTTTGGCAAGGTGCTGCTTTACCTTGTCGGCTACTTCCGCCGGCGTGATTTGGTATTTAAGAACATACTCATCCGCGCCCCCGTTAATCGCGTCTTTGACCAGATCTTCCTGGCCGAAATTCGTCAGCATGATAATAATTGTATTTTTAATATCCGGATCGGCTTTAATGGCTTTAAGAACATCAATTCCGTTGGTTTTCGGCATCATAATATCTACTAATGCGAGATCCGGATGCCATTGCTTGGCTTTGGCGATCCCCAAATCGCCGTTGGGAGCCACTTCTACCTGATAGCCTTTAGACACCAGTTCGGTTTTATACAGCTTGGCAATCGCGGCATCGTCTTCAACAATAAGAACTTTCATAGGTAACTCTCCCCCTTTTTTTTATTATGGGAGGAATTTTTGATTTTGTAAAGCGGAAATCCCGCTAAACATGAAAAACCTCTTTCTTTTCTTTAAACATCAATTCCTCCAGCAGGTTTTTTACCTGCATCGGATGGCCGACCTTGACGATATCGATTTCTACCGGGGTCGGTCCGGCCGTATGAATTGTAATGTCTCCCACCCCCAGAATCAGGTTTTTAAAAAAATCCTCCCGGACCGTAATGTGGCTGATCTTATCATAAGGGGCGGAAGTTAACTTTATTGAAAACATACCGTCGATAATTAAAACCCGCCGGTCGGTGAAAATATATGTCTTGGTATGTTTCAGGTGAACTACTTTCAAAAAATACGGCAAGCCGATCAAAAAAACGGACAACGGGAACGTGAGAAGCATCATTAAAAAATAATAGCGGTCACTGACGCCAAAAATCGCCATAATATTTTCTCCGGCCGCCAGATAGCGCCGGTGCTTGGCTTTTTGTTTTTCCGTGGGTGTAACCACAGAACCATTATATATCCAAAAGGGGTTAACGGAGTTGTTCTTTGAGGAACTCGTAAGCCGGATTCTGTTTATCCCGGTTTAATCGGGATTTACGACAATCTATCTTTGCCCTGCTACTTTAGCCAGTTGGGAAGCTGCATTAAGGCTGGTCGGCAGGTTGCTGCGGGGAGAATTACCCTTCGACTCGCTTCGCCCGCTCTGGGCTTGCCTTGAGCGGGTTCGTTTGTCAAAGCCGAGCATTGCAGCCCAGCGTTTCACTCTCAGTCTTGACCTTTAGGGTCAAAACGGACTCGTCTCTGTGGCTTCACTCGTCCCTGCTTCCGGCAGTCCGGACTTTCCACCCCGCAATGGCGGAGTAGTCGTCGGTCCCTCAAAGAACAGGCCTATTTTACCATTTTCAGCCTGTTTTTTCCAATGCGTACTCAAGAACGATTTTTAAGGCTGCCGTCAGAGGCACGGCCGCAATAAAGCCGATAGCTCCGAAAATATGTCCGCCGGCCAGGACTGCCAGCAAAACCACTAACGGATGCAGCCTTGTTATCCGGCTTAACACCTGGGGAATAATAAATAAATCCTCCAATTCCCGAAGCAGGAAATACATGGCTCCGACGGTAATCATTTCGTAAACCGGCGGTAAACCGAAGCTGGCAACCCCGTCAAAATAGGCGACAAAAATTGCCACTCCCGCGGCTACCGCCGGGCCGACAAAAGGCACCAGTTCCGCAAAACCGGTAAAAAGGGCGACAATAAGCGCATACCGAACCCCCAGAATAGAAAGTCCGATAAAAGTCAGGGTCGACATGATTAAAACCAGAAGCAATTGCCCCCGGAGGTAACTGCCCAGAACCTGGTTAATTCTTCGCAAAATTACCTCCGCCTCGACTTTATAGTCCGCCGGCAGAAGGTTTTCCAGGCCATCAATCATTCGCCGGCCGTCTTTGAGAAAATAAAAGGCAGCAAAGAAGAAGATAAAAACATTGATTGTCTTGGACAAAGCGCCGGGGAAGTACGGGATCACCCGCCGCGGCGCTAACTGAACAGATAGCCGGACGGATTCAATCGTGTCCATAGCCGGCTCTTGCAGAAAGTCCGGCAAAGTTTGCGTCTGAGTTTCCAGGTCAGCGATCAGATACCTTGTTTCCCGGGTAAAATCTTCCGACTCCCGAGCCAGCCGGGTTCCGGCCACCAAAGCCAAATATCCCAACGAGACAATAATTGCCAGATAAACTATCAGTATTGACAGGCCCCGGGGTAACCGGATCTTGTGACTTAAAAAATTAACCGGAGGATTTAAAATATAGGCAAATCCTGCTGCCAGAAAAAAAGGCGTCAAAACCGCCCTCTGAGTATAGACAAACCAGAGCAGCAAAGCGGCTACTCCCGAATAAATTAACGTTCTGGGAGGAATTTTCATACCGTCTTTGTAGTATACCATTTCCCGACCTGACGCTCTAATTTTGCGCTCCAGCTATCCTGAGTCACGTCGAACCAGACAATCCGCGGCAACTGGTGTTTTAGATAGGTCATCTGCCGCCGGGCGTAAGCGTGTTCGGCAAATTTCCACTCCGTTGCCGTTTCTCCCCGGTAACCAATCGTGTTCGGCAGTTTCCGGCCGGACAGTTTCTTTCTTTCCTCTTCCATCCCCGCCGTAAAACGCTGTTCCACCCGCTTGTCAATTCTTTCGTACAAAACCGGAGACGGAGCCGTTAGCCCGACCAGAAGAATGTCCGCTTCCGGTCCCCTTTCCTGCCGGGTCGGACTTTGCACAGAGTCCGACCCGGCAGTTGCTACTTCAATAGCTCTAATCAGCCGCCGGGAATTTTGCCGGTCCGATTGATTCATTTGCTCCCATTTGGCTCCGTTTATCCTTTGCAGTCTCTCCTGAAGTTGAGCAACCGTAAAACTGTTCAACTCTTCTCTCAGTTTTTCGTCCGGCGGAAGATGCAGAGTTTCCGAAGGTAAAAGCAGTTCTTTAATATATTGCCCCGTCCCGCCGACAATAATCGGCAATTTCCCCTGTTCCCAGACGAATCCTAAAATCGCATTAGCATAATTAACGTAGTCTGAAACATTAAAAGGGTAACCCGGTTCCACAATATCCAGCCCCCACACTTTCACCCCGCCGACATCGTAAAAACCATAAGTAAATTCACCCTGTTTTTTAAAATTGAAAATTGTAAATTGAAAATTGTTAATGTCTTTCCCGGTCCCGATATCCATTCCCTTATAAACCTGGCGACTGTCGGCTGACAGAATTTCACCATGATATTTTTTGGCCAGCCTTAGTCCCAAAACCGTTTTCCCGGTAGCGGTCGGGCCGGTAATAACAAGCAATTTGTTCATTCTCCAATTTTACCTCACTTCCCTGTTATTATGATATTATGATCTTGTGAGCCGGATAATAGGTTTTCTTTCCGCTTTTTTAGCTCTGTTCCTTTTTGTCCCGACGATAACGGTCTTAGCTACGTGGAACGCGCTCCCGGGAGAGTCTCTTTATCCGGTGAAACGGGGTTTGGAGGAGATCCCGCGGTTGGTTTTTGGCGGTAGTCCCCTGGCTGCCTCATATGAAGTGACCCTGACGAACCGGCGTTTCGGCGAAGCGGAAACCTTGATCGCCTCCGATAATACCGCCGGGCTAACGGAACTGCAGACAGCCATAAGTGTCACCGCGGAAAAAATTCAGGGAACCGACGACCCGGCGGTTAAACAACAATTCATCTCCAATCTGGCCGTCTACAACCAAAAACTCGAAGAGAAAAAACAGGAAATTGCTCCTCAATCCGATGTCCCACCGGTCGGCATTCCAAACCAGCCGGTCACTCCGGCAATTCCCGCCCAGATCGCGGCACCTTCACCAATTTCCGGGGCACCGACGACTCCGGCTATTCCGGCAACTTCTGCAGTTCCGGCACAACCCGTCCCGATAACGCCAACGGTTGCTCCGCCGCCTGTTCAACCTCCTCCTGTAGTGACGACTCCTTCCCCGGCAGCGGAAGCGACGGTAGTTACGATTACCCAGACCCAAAAGGAAATCACTCAAACCATAAAAGACCTGGAGAAACCCGCAGAAAATAAAGAGGAGAAAGATAAAAACTCTGGGAAAAAAGAAGAAAATAAAAAACCCGAGAAAAAAGACAATCGGGAATCCTCACCTAATAACGGGAAGAGGTCCGATTAATTAAGTTTTCCAAAACCCGCCAGCGGTGTTTTTTCTCCTTGTGAGGCACATCATCAGCAAAAACTCTGTGGGCCGCTGTTTCCGGCCGATCGGAATATTCGGAAATATACGCTTTGAAAAATCCGGCTTTTTTGCAAAGAGCCACCGTATTTTCAAACTGTTTTTCTGTTTCGCCCGGAAAACCGACAATGATATCGGTACTCAGACGGATATTTTTAATTTTTAATTTTAAATTTTTAATAAGCTGCAGGTATTCTTCGGCCGTGTAATTTCGGTTCATCCGTTTTAAAACCTGATCGTCGCCCGACTGGACTGGTAGATGGATTTCCCGGTTGATGTTCGGATTTTGGGCAATCACCTTAATTAATTCCGGTGAAAAATCCCAGGGATTGCTGGAAATAAAATTAACTTTGGTAAACCCCAGTTTGGCAACGTCATCAATAAGGTAAGGAAACAGCGTCGGAATTCTTTGTTTCCCCATGGACTTCACCATCACCGGATTTATTTTTCTCCCGCCGCTATAGACTGCTTCCTGGCCATTTTTCACTAAGTCCGCTCCGTAACTGTTGACATTCTGTCCGATTAAAGTTATTTCCCGATAACCTTTATTTTTCAGTTCCCGGCATTCTTTAATTATTTCCCCATACGGCCGGCTGACTTCCCGCCCCCGGGTAAAGGGCACCACACAGTAAGTGCAGAAATTGTTGCAGCCGGAAGAAATCAAAACCAGGGCATGAGTTTTATCAGATCTTACCGGAACGTTATCAAAACCCACCTCGGAAATTGCTAAAAATTCGTCAACCACGGAAAACTTTTTTCGAAGTCTCTCCATCATTTTTCCCGTGGTGTCTCTTACGGCAATACCGACCAGGCAGCCGGTCAACACAATTCTTAATTTCTCTTTTTTTAATTTTAGTCCCCCCAGATTATTAAGAAGTCCGTATGCTCTGTTTTCCGCACTTTCCCGAACCATGCAGGTATTAATGACGACATAATCGGCCTCTCGCAGGGATTTGGCCGTGCCCATTCCGCGTTTTTTTAGCAGGGCAGCAATTCTTTCCGAATCCGCCGTATTGGCCGCACAACCAAAAGTCTGAATAAAATATTTCACGGGGAGTATTTTACCACCGACCACGCCCGAAGGCCGAGAAGTTCTCGGCCTCCAAAGTCTATCCGGAAATAGTTTAGCGAATAGCTTTCTTTAAAGCTTTACCGGCGGTAAAGCCTGGGGTTTTCCGGGCCGGAATATTGATTTCGGCTCCGGTTTGCGGGTTGCGTCCTTTTCTGGCAGCCCGACTCCGAACGGAGAAGGTCCCGAATCCGGTCACAACCACTTTCTCACCGCGTTTTAAAGCATCACGAACTCCGTCCAACACTGCCTGAACGGCATCCCGGGAGGCTTTGCTGGTGAGCGACGCTTTCTTGGCGACTAAATCTACTAAATCTGCTTTGGTCATTTAACTTTTCACCTCCTCTCACAAAAGGTTGTCCATGGATTTTTGTCAGAGTTCAAATTTTTTGGCGTGGATATCAGCCGCGTGATGTTGTAAGTAGTATTTTGTCCTGTTATGATAACCAATTCACTTTGGAGCATTGCAATAGGCAAGATAGCATTCTGTTTAAACACTGTCAAGAGGGGAAGCGACAAAATTAACTGGTCGTCTGGACGGCCCGAAATTCTCTAATGGCCGTGACCCGAATCTGGCCGGGGAAATCTTTAATCTGCTCTTCAATTTTCTCGCGAATTTTTTCGGCCAGAATCACCGTCTCGTTATCGGAAACCTTTCCGGGATCAACTAAAACCCGAATTTCCCGCCCGGCCTGAAAGACCCAGGCCTCAGTAACCCCGGCAAAACTTTTGCAAAGCTCTTCAAGGCCGGAAAGTCTTTCGATATATTTGTCCAGATCTTCGTAGCGGGCTCCCGGCCGGGATCCGGAAATCGCATCTGCAAGATAAACAATCATGGATTCAACACTGCTGAAAGGTTCATCCTCATGATGCTGAGCCACGCAGGCAATTACCTTCTCGGAAAAATTAAATTTTTTTAAAAGGTTTACTCCCAAAGTCACGTGGGACCCTTCCTCACTGTCAATCACTTTGCCGATGTCATGAAGAAGACAACCTAAGCGAACCGTATTAACGTCGGCTTTCATTTCCTGGGCAATGGCAACCCCGATTTTTGTCTCTTCCAAAGTGTGAGCAATCAGGTTCTGCCCGTAGGAGAAACGATATTTAAATTTTCCGAGAAGATCAATAATTTCCGCCGGCAGATTGTAAACCCCGACCGATTGCGCTAACCTCAAGCCTTCCTCGTGAATAATCCGTTCGATATCCCGGCGGACATGAGTCACGATTTCCTCAATTTTTGTCGGTTGGATCCGCCCGTCAGCGATAAGCCGTTGCAGTGAAACCCGGGCAATCTCCCGCCGGACGCCATCATAAGAGCTAAGCCTGATCTGATTTTCTTCGTCAATTTCTACGTCTACACCTGTTGCCAGCTCAAATGCCCGGATATTCCGGCCCTCCTTGCCGATAATTTTTCCTTTGGAGTCCTCGTCAGGAAGTTTAACGACCGAGACAGTAAATTCAGGCACATAGTCAATCGCTCCGTGAACCATTTCCGTCGCTAAAATTTCCCGGGCTTTGGCCGCCGCTTCTTCTTTTGCCTGAGTAATCGTGGCAGTAATCAGTTTGGCCGCTTCAGCCCTGGCTTTGTCTTCCACTTCCGAAAGCAGTTTCCTTTGGGCTTCCTGAACAGAAATTCTTGCAACACTCTCCAGTTCTTCGGAATATTTTCTCTTCAGTTCGCTTATCTCTTCCCGTTTTTTAGCCAATTCCTCTTCCCGCTCTTCCAAAGTCGAAAACTTTTTTTCCAGAGACTCTTCTTTTTGTGAAAGTTTCTGTTCTAAAATCGCTAAATCGGCCCGGAGAGTTCTGGCCTCTGCCTCGGCTTCTTCTCTGATTTGCAGGGCCTGCGCCTTGGCATTTAAAACAATTTCCTTGGCCTCCGGAGGCAAACCTGAAAGATCATGGTCAGAGGAATCGGAAATTTTCACCTTACTATTTTGCGGACGGAATAAAGCCATATAATAGATTTACCTGGAGCAAAGAAAGGAAACCCGTATTTTACGGGCGGGAAATACCCAGAAGGCTGAGAATTTTTTGGATTAATTCCTGAGCTTTCTTCATTTTCTTCTGCTCTCTTAATTACTTTTTTATTTTAGTCCTTTTTAGACAACTTTTCAATAACGGAAGAGACCGTCTCCCAGTTAAAGCCCCGCGAAAGAAGGAAACGCTGGGCTTTAATTTTCGTTTTCCGATCGCAAAAATCAGCGGTTTTGAACTTCTTTTTTACGGCCCGCCTAGCTAAAGTTTCCTCGGTTTCCGTTTTATTCCCGGCATCTTCAGAGGAGGCAAAAACCCGATCAATAAGTTTCCGGTCTACACCCTTTTTTAAAAGTTCATATTTAATGGCCCGTTCGCCTTCCAGTTTAAACTCATGTCGCTGGTCGATAAACCACCGAGCAAACGCCTCATCATTTACTTGGCCAAGAGTCGAGAGTTTAGTAATGACCTCCGTAGTGGAAGGGTTTAGTTTCTGGAATTCAGAATCAGGGGGTGATTCCTTTTTTTTCTTGATTCTTGACTCTTTTCCCTTAATCCTTTTCTTTAAATAATCCCGGATTTCCTTTTCGCTGCGCGGTCTAAACGAAAGAAAATTGACGGCAGCATTAAAAAGCTTCCCGAATTCGCTTTCCTTAACAATTTTGTCCAGTTCCGTCCGGGTAATTTCTTGGCCGTTATAAAGGCCTAAGCGCGCAATCTCGTTTAAATTCAGACCGGCGGCAAATTTTCCGTCGACATAAACATTCACCCGGTTCGGATCCTTCTTTTGCGACTCAAGTCTGGTTATCTGCATTTTGCAAATTAATCAGGAATTCCGCATTCCCGCTCCCGCCCAAAATCGGAGACTCAGTTTTATCCAAGAGTTTAAATCCGAAAGTCTGAGCGTTTTGCATGACCTTATTAAGAATTTCACCGCGGACATCGTCAGGGATAATTCCTTTATTTCTTAGGGCCACCTTTTGGTCTTCATATTGCGGTTTCACCAGGGCAATAACTTTCCCGCCTGGTTTAAGAAATCTTTTTACGACCGGGAGAATTTTTTCAAGGGAAGTAAAAGTCACGTCGATGGTGATCAGATCAACTATTTCCGGGAAAGTTTTTAAATAGAGAATATTGGTTCGTTCCAAAACGGCGACCCGCGGGTCCTGTCGCAGTTTCCAGGCTAACTCACCGTAGGCCGTGTCCAGACTGTAAACTTTTGCCGCCCCGTTTTGCAGTAAACAATCCACAAATCCGCCGGTAGAACTTCCGACATCCAGGACTGTCAGCCCCGACACATTAACCTTAAACTCTTTTAAGGCATGTTCTAATTTTATCCCGCCCCGGGAAACATACTTTTTGTCATCCATCCCTCTTATCTTACCATCAAGCCACCAAAAAAGGCGCCGAATGCGCCAAAAAAACTTTTCAGGGTTTAAGAATAACGTGATTATATTACAAAAAACAGACCTTGCAATAATTTTCCTTGTAAGACATGATCGAAACATGACTGAAAAACGAAAGAATATTTTATTGGAATTATTGGAGCGGGAAATATCGGAAAGAGAAAAGCGGCTAAATAGTGCTCAAAACACAGTTCAGGACTATGCCAAAATTACCATGGGCAGCTGGTCGGCTAATGGGGACCGGGCCAACGCTGAAGCCGTTGCCCGCATGATTAAAGAATCGCTCCATACTGCAATCGGCCTAAAAGAAGAAATCCTCAAATCCGAAACCAGCCGGCCACAGGCCGTTCTTCCGCCGTGCTTTGTCCGTCTGGCTTACGTTCAGCCGGAAAAGAAAGAGCTGGAATTTTATCTGGTAAACACCAATATAGAACTGCCCGGAGTGAAAACTTTGACGGCCGGATCGCCTTTGGGAAAATCCATTCTGAACAAAAATATCGGAGAAAATTTTTCCTACCAAATTGCCGACAAAACCGTCAGCGGAGAAATTGAGGCTATTGAATAAACCTTACTCTCCCTCTTCATGTCCGTCTTCGGAGAGCATGACCTTTTCTGCCGGGACACCGGACTTTATCTGCTTGCGGATGTCTTCTTCCAATTGCTTAGCCAGTTTTTTGTTTTCCGAAAGTTCGAGTCGGGCCGCTTCCCGCCCCTGGCCTAACATCGTCTCTTTATACTTAAGAAAAGCTCCGGATTTATTTACTAAACCCAGTTCCAACCCGACATCAATTAAACCGTCTTCATAAGACAGACCGCTGGTGCCGTAAATGCTAAACTCTGCCACTCTAAACGGCGGGGAGACTTTGTTTTTAACGACCTTGACCCGGTGGCGGGAACCGATTACCTGGTCGCCGTCTTTAAGCTGTTCGATTTTCCGGATATCCATCCGGATGGAAGCATAAAACTTGAGGGCCAGTCCGCCCGGAGTTGTTTCCGGATTGCCGAACATTACGCCGATTTTTTGCCGGAGCTGGTTGGTAAAAATCGCCGTCGTTTTGGATTTGGAAATCACGCCGGTTAACTTTCGCAGGGCCTGAGACATTAGTCTGGCCTGAAGGCCGATCATCGCGTCACCCATTTCCCCTTCAATTTCCGCCCGGGGAGTTAAAGCCGCAACCGAATCAATCACTAAAACGTCGACACCGCCGGAACGGATCAAAGTTTCAGCAATTTCCAAAGCCTGCTCGCCGGTATCCGGTTGAGAAATTAAAAGATCATTCAGGTTTACCCCTAATTTTTCCGCCCAGACGGGATCCAAGGCATGTTCGGCATCAATAAACGCCGCCACCCCGCCTTTCCTTTGGGCCTGGGCGATAATCGACAGCATTAAAGTCGTTTTTCCCGAGGATTCCGGGCCGTAAATTTCCACAATCCGGCCGCGGGGAACCCCGCCCACGCCTAACGCCAGGTCCAAAGCAATTGATCCTGTAGGAATTACTTCAATCGCCATTTTCGGAGCCGCCTCGCCCAGTTTCATAATCGAGCCCTTACCGTATTGTTTTTCAATTTGTTCCATGGCCAAACGGACGGCTGAAAGCTTCGGGTTACTGTCAGAAACCGGAGAATTAGCGGGAGAATTCTTTACCATAGCATCGTTATTAAACACTATCGGGACCCGAAAATCAACCATAAATATTTCTTATTTCGACGGGCAGAAGAAGCCTGGAGAAAAACTTTCGGGGATCAATATT
>JAJYKY010000042.1 GCA_021788195.1 bacterium
GCAGAGAAAATTGTGGCTGCCGTTAGCCGGATGTTGGAAAGACCGGAATGAAAAAGTTAATAATTCCTGCCCTGATATTAATTCTTGTTCCGGCGTTGCTGGTTTTAGGAAAATTTCGGCCTTTTATTTTTCCGGCAGGGACTTTGCCTTTTGTTAAAACGACATTTTTAAGTCCTTTTTCGGGTACAGATTTGCCGAGTGATTTAGCCGTCCGGATGGCCAGGGTCAATATTTCTCCTGATAGTTTGCCTCTGGAAGCCCAGGATTATCTGATCGCCTCTTCGTCCGGGATTTTAATTTATTTTCCCAAAGACAAAGACCTATCGCTGACGGTTAAGGCTTTACAACTTGTTTGGCAGAGGGTTACAATGGAACAGAAAAGACCCAAGGAAATTGACCTGAGATTTAATAAGCCTGTGCTCAGGTATTAACTCTGCTATGCCGCGGGATAAACTTGTTACCGGGATTGATGTTGGTTCCAGTAAAATTACTACCGTAATTGCGGCTGTTGATAAGGAAAATAAGGCTTCCGTGGTCGGGGTTTCGACCGTCGACTCCCGGGGAATGCGCAAAGGGCAGGTGGTGGATATCGACGAGATGGTTGCCGCAATTTCGGCAGGGATCGATTCTGCTGAACGGATGGCCGGGGTCTCGATCGGAGAAGCTTTTGTTTCGGCCGGCGGATCGCACATCCAGAGCCTGAACAGCAAGGGTGTCGTGGCTGTTTCCGAGCCGGAAGGAGAGATAACGGTCGAAGATGTCAAACGGGTGATCGGAGCGGCTAAAGCAGTCTCGCTCCCTTCATCCCGGGAAATTTTGCATGTTATCCCCCGGGGGTATACGGTTGACGGCCAGGAAGGGGTTAAGGACGCGATCGGGATGACCGGCGTCCGGCTGGAAGTGGAAGCACAAATTGTAACCGGGGCGACGACAGCCTTAAGGAATCTGGCCAAATGTATTGCCGAAGTCGGGGTTGATGTTTCAGGGATGGTTTATGCCGGACTGTCTTCAGCCCAGGCAGTTTTATCGGAAACAGAAAAAGAACTGGGGGTAATTCTGGTGGACATCGGTGCCGGGACCACCGATATTGCCATTTATGCCGACGGCGCTCTTTCATACTCTGCCGTCCTTCCGGTCGGGGCCAAAAACGTGACCAATGATTTAGCTGTCGGACTAAGAGTGTCTTTGGAATCGGCGGAAAAAATCAAACTGATGCTGGGCGAAAAGCCTAAATATGCGGTTACCGGTGACGACGCTTTGGTAAAAGAGGAAAAGACGGACAAAAAGAGTGCTGACGAAATTGATATCAGCCAATTGGAACTACCGGAGGAGCTGAAGAAAGTAAGCCGGAAGACTTTAGTTGAGGGTATTATCAAACCCCGGCTTTCGGAAATCTTTACTTTTGTCGGTATGGAAATTCAGAAAAGCGGGTTTGGCGGACTGACCCCAAGCGGGGTAGTCATAACCGGCGGGGGAGCCGAAACCGTCGGAGTCTTGGAGGTTTGCCGGACGCGTTTACAAATGCCCTGCCGGATCGGGGTTCCGGTTCTGGGCTCCGCTACCGGAGTAACCGGATTAGTGGACGAATTAGCCAGCCCCCGCTACGCAACGGTCGTCGGCCTGATTCAATATGGGAAAGCAAACGCGATTCCCCGAAGGGACTTGCCAAGAGTCCCCTCGTTTGCTAATATGGCCCAAAATTTGCCCCTAAAATTCCTGCCGAAACTGGGGAATTTCATAAAGGGCTTCCTGCCGTAAAACTTAGCGTGTTAATAAAGCCTGATCTTGCCAGATTTGCCAAAATAAAAGTTGTCGGTGTCGGCGGCGCCGGCTGCAACGCAGTTACCTCCATGATTTCTTCGGGAACGATAACGGGTGTGGATTTTGTCGGCATTAATACTGATGCCCAGGCTTTACTCAAATGCCAGGCGGCAACCAAAATTCAGATTGGAGAAAATCTGACCCGGGGTTTGGGGTCCGGAGGGAATCCTGAAATTGGCCAGAAAGCGGCTGAAGAATCTGTGGAAAAAATCAAGGAGAAGCTGGGCGATGCGGATATGGTTTTTGTTACCTGCGGTGAGGGCGGAGGAACCGGAACCGGAGCGGCGCCGATTATCGCGGATATCGCCAAAAAGTCCGGTGCGCTGACGGTAGCGGTGGTCACGAAGCCGTTTATTTTTGAAGGCACCAAACGGATGGTGACGGGCGAAGAAGGGATCCTTAACCTGAAGGACAAAGTGGATACCTTGATTGTTATCCCCAATCAGAGAATTTTGGAAGTCGTAGACAAAAAAGTGTCTTTACTGGAAGCCTTTAAGATGGTGGATTCGGTTTTGACTTCCGGGGTACAGGGTATTTCCGATTTGATTACCATGCCGGGCCTGGTCAATGTTGATTTTGCCGACGTCCGGACGATTATGAACTGTGCGGGGTCGGCCCTGATGGGAATCGGGGTCGGTAACGGCGAAAATAGAGCCGGAATTGCGGCCCGCCAGGCAATTTCCTCGCCGCTTCTGGAAATTACCATTGATGGAGCCAAAGGAGTTTTGTACAACATTATCGGCGGCCGGGATATGACGATGACAGAAGTGGACGAAGCGGCCAAAATCATTTCGGCGGCGGCTGATGCGGATGCCAATATCATTTTCGGAGCGACCATTGATGAAACTCTGGTGGATCAGATAAAAATTACGGTTATTGCCACCGGATTTGATGAAAGCCGCCAGCGCCTTCGGGAACTGGCGACGGACCGGCCGATTGTGAACCGGGTTTCCGCGCCTTACGCCGGTCCGACCGGTATCGTCAGCGATGCGGCCCACAATGG
>JAJYKY010000019.1 GCA_021788195.1 bacterium
ATCCCGCCGGAATTAATATTGCCGGGCATAATATAAATCAGGCTGGTTCCCAGGCTCTCGAACTGCTGGCGGATATATTCTTTAAGGCCCAGGGTGAAGGCTGTCAAAAGGACTACCGATAAGACGCCGATAAGAATCCCCAGCGAGGTCAGAAAGGTCCGGCCTTTGTTGCGGGAAAAATCAAATAAGGCTGATTTAAGAATAAATTTAAAGTAATCCATTATTTTTCAATCATTCCGTCACGGATTTTTATAATTCTTCTTGTTTTCGCGGCAATGTCCGGTTCGTGGGTAACAATAACAATCGTAATTTTTTCCTCTTTGTTTAACTGGGTCAGAAGTTTCATGATCTCGTCGCCGGTTTTGGTGTCAAGGTTCCCGGTCGGTTCGTCGGCCAAGACCAGTTTGGGTTGCATAATCAGGGCCCGGGCGATGGCGACCCGCTGTTGTTGGCCTCCGGAAAGTTTATTGGGAAAAACGCGGGCCTTTTCGGCAATGCCAAAACGATTAAGAAGATACCGGGCTTTTTCTTCGGGGTTATATGATAATTTCTGCCGGGCATAAACCGTCGGTAAAAGAATATTTTCCAGAACGGTCAGTTTGGGCAGCAAATTAAACTGCTGAAAAACAAAACCGATAAACTCGTTTCTAAGTTTCGATAACCGGGTATCGGAAACCCGGGAAACATCAGTTTCTTCAATAAAAATTTTTCCGGAAGAAGGAAGATCGAGAAGGCCGATCAGGTGCATCAAAGTTGATTTTCCCGAACCCGAGGGTCCAGTAATGGCGCTGAATTCCCCGTTTTTAATCGTTAAATTGACATCTTTCAGGGCCAGAAATTTCTGATCCTCGCCGTCGAGAGTGTATGTCTTGGAAACATTCTGAAGTTTGATCACATTAGTTAGTTACCTGGGTCCCTACGGCCAGTCCGGATTTGATCTCGGTATCGGTGTCAAAAGTGTCGCCGGTCTCAATATTCTGTCTGGTTTTTTTGCCGTTCTTTATTATCCAAACGTACTTTGAGCCGTCATCATTGGACTGAATATATTTAGTCGGTACGGCAATCACGTTTGGGGCTTTCCGGATGATAAAATTGGCATCACCGGTCATACCCAAGCGGTAGGAATAGTCCGAATTATCTACAGGAAGCGACATCTTCACCTCGTAAACCGTCCCGGTCTCGCCGGCTTTCGGAGTAAAAGATATCGCGGTAATATCCGACGGAATGGTTTTATCAGGGTAGGCATCGAGAATAATTTCCCCGCTTTGGCTGGCGGTAAGTTTAACGACGTCGTCCTGGTCCACCGAGGCGGAAAAATAGATTTTCCGGGGATTGACGACATCAAACTCGGTGGTCGCCGTGACATTGACTCCGGCATTCGGCGCATCCAGGTGAGTAACAATCCCGTCAATCGGACTCCAGAGATTGGAATATTGCACGGCCAGGTTTTGGATTTCGACATCTAAAACGGTGTTGTTTAGGCTGAACTGGTTTTTGTCTAAAATCCGCTGGATGGCCGGGGTAACGGCCTGGCCGCTGTAATTGTCTTTGCCTTGCTCAAAATCCCAGCGGTTGCTTAAATAGTCGTTAAGATCTTTTTGGAGATTTTTTTTGACGCTTTCCTGATCAAGGGAGGCAATGGTCTGATATTTTTTTACCGGGTCGCCTTCTTTAACCCCGAGCCAGGAAAGGTAACCGGTTGTCTGGAATTTCAAAGCGGCTTTTTCCTCGGAATCAATCTGGCCGGAAACGGAAAGGGTCTCTTGGAGGTTTTGGCGTCGGACGGTATAAGCGGGTTTACCGGCGTTTTGGCCGGGTTTAAAAACAAACCAATAATACCCGCCAAGCGAGAGAAGGGTGACAGCCACAAAAAAATACCAGCGACGCCGGAAGATAAGCATCATTCGGCGCTATTATATATCAAAATCTAAGGCCCTGCCGGCTCGCCACCGCTTCTCGCTATTTATTGATGACGACGGCTTTGAGGGCCGAGAGGGGATCGGTATCTTTACCGGAAACGTAGGCGATGACCATGACCAGGCTGTTTTCCTTAAAGTCGGCGAGCTTGGCAACGGGAGTTTTGCCGGTAGCGGGATCGATCTTTTTTAAGGAGACGGCGTCGGAAAGGTTAATCTGAGTTTCTGTACCATTCCCTTCTTTAACGGTAGCGACATATTTCTTAAGAGCAGTGATTGTTCCGACAATATTTTCCCGTTTGATTTTGGCAATAATCTCCCGGGCGGTCATATCGGTAGTTTGCGGATCAACCGTTCCGATAACTAAGACATCATCGCCCTTTTTTAAATTGGTGAAAGTGATTTCACTTCGGTTGCCGGCCCGGATCCGGTAAAAGGAAGTCGCGTCGCTGGTCGTAACGGTTTTATCGCCCTCCGGCGTCGTCAGGGTAAAACTGTCGGTCGAAACTGAAGAAATTTTTCCGCCGTAAGTACGCCGCAGTTGGGCAGTCATTTCAGCGACTTTGGTTGCCACCCGGTCCAAAAGTTCCTGGGCTTTTCCCTCGGCCGGTTTCGTCCGGGCTGACGGAGAGGCTGACGAAGTGGACACGGCACCCACAACCAATGCCGGGCTGGTAAAAATGACGGCTAAGAATAAGACGGGAATTATTTTTTTCATTTTATTGGGTTATTTCTAAAGCGACACTTTTTTGGACGGTTACCGGATTCCCGTTCCCGTCAATAATCGTAGCGCTGATCGGATTGTCACCTTCCTCCAGTTTGAATTTTGTTACGGAGAAAGTTCCGGCTGCGTCAGCAGTGGCAACCTTTTCATCGGCCGGCCCGAAAATAAAAACGGATTGGCCGGGGGCTGTTTTACCGCTGATGGTAATGGCGTTATCGGTGGTCGAAGAATTATCGTCAGGAACGTCAAGAGAAACACTGCTCAGATTGGCCGAAGGGGTACTGGTTTGATTTATAGGGACGACCGGCGTGGCCGGAAGCGGTGGCTTGGACAGAGATTTGGCTTTTTCGAGGATCTTCGGGCCGAAGATGATACCGCCGGCTAAAATCCCGCCCAGGGCGACACCGATACCGATTGTCGCGAATTTCTCATCCATCGGGCTGATAATAAATAAGAAATGCGTTCTTGTCAAGGAACGCAAGTTAAGGTATAACAAATGGCGATTGCCGATTATGGAAATTACAAAGATAAAGGACGACAGTTTCAGAATAAAAGGGAAGGAAGCTATCGCGGAAATTGATCTGGCGACCGGAAGCCTGAAAATTGAAGATTTTACTATTTCCGGTCCGGGCGAATACGAGGTCCGGGGGGTGATTGCCCTGGGGATTGCGGTGCCGCAGAAAGTTTACTGCCTGACGGTGGACAATGTGCGGATCTGCGCGCTAACTCTTATAACGGATAAATTTACCAACGATCAGGCGGAAAGCCTGGGCGATGTTGATATCCTGCTTTTGGACACCAGAAATTCTCCGGAGATTGTTGCCCAGTTGACGCCGCGGATTGTCATTCCGGCCGGGGAAACGGAAAAGTTCCTCCGGGATATGGGTAAGGAAGGGATAGCGCTGCAACCGAAACTGTCAATCACGAAAGATAAACTGCCCGAAGAGTTACAGGTAGTGCTGCTCAAATAATAAATAATTGTAAATTGGAAAAGGAAGAGTATGCCTCAAGTAAAAGTGCCGCCTCACTCGATTGATGCTGAAGAGTCTGTCATTGGCGCAATAATGATTGACCGGGATGCGATTGTGGAAGTCGCCGGATTTTTGCGGCCCGAGCATTTTTACGAAGAAGTAAACGGGGAAATCTACTCGGCCATGTTGTCCCTTTTTGAAGAACGCCGTCCTATTGACCTGATTACCCTTAAAGAAAAACTTAAAGAACACAAGCGCTTAAAAGAAATCGGCGGAGCCGGTTATCTTTCAGGACTGGTGAACAAGGTTCCGACCAGCGCCCATGTCGAACAGTACGGCCGGATTATTCATGACTACTTCGCCAAAAGGCAACTGATTAAAACTGCGGCCGAAGTCACGGAAAACTCCTTTGATGAAGCCAAGCCGCTCCGGGATTTACTGGATACGGCCGAACAGAAAATTTTCGCCATTTCCCAGGAAAGTCTGCAGAGAAATTTTATTCCCCTTAAAGACGCTTTGGCGGAAAGTTTTGACCGGCTGGATGAACTGCAAAAACGGGGAGCCAGCGGGCTTCGGGGAGTGGCGACCGGTTTTCGGGATCTGGATAACTGCCTGGCGGGAATGCAGGATTCCAACCTTCTGATTTTAGCGGCCCGGCCCGGTGTCGGGAAAACCGCCATTGCTTTAAATTTTGCGGCCCACGCGGCAATTCACGAAAAAAGCGCGGTGGGAATGTTTTCTCTGGAAATGAGCAAGGAAGAACTAGTGGACCGGCTGCTGGTGGCCCAAGCGGATATTGATGCCTGGAAATTAAAGACCGGACACCTCGAAGATGAAGATTTTGACAAACTGCAGGAAGCGATGGGGATTTTAGCCGAAGCGCCGATTTTTATCGACGACACGCCCGGGATCAACATCATGGAAATGCGGACCAAGGCCAGAAGGCTCCAGGCGGAACACGGCCTGAAACTTTTAATCGTGGATTATCTGCAACTAATCGACTGCGGACGAAGGTTAGACAACCGGGTTGCGGAAGTCAGCATCGTTTCCCAGGCTCTAAAAAATATTGCCCGGGAGCTGAAGATTCCGGTCGTAGCCATTTCCCAACTTTCCCGGGCCGTCGAAGCGCGGGGCGGAAAAGTTCCCCAACTGGCAGACCTTAGGGAATCCGGCTCCATCGAACAGGATGCGGATGTCGTCATGTTTATTTACCGGGCGGACGAGGAAAAAGAAAGCCAGGTGGTTCACGATACCGGTAAAATTCCGACAAAACTTCTGGTGGCCAAACATAGAAACGGGGCTTTGGGGGAATTTGACATGATGTTTGCCGGGAACCGACTGCGCTTCTACATGCAGGAGTCAAAACGGGCGGCAGCTTAAATCTGTTTTAATTTGGGTCCAGCCGGCTCGGCAGCCCCATAAAATTACTGACAAATAAGCAGCGGCTGTGCGATAATACTTCTTAGTGAAACCTGCTGATCAGATCAGAAATTCCGTGGTAAGGGCGGTGAAGGCGGCTTTGGTCGTGGAAATTTCCCCGGAGGAAGTGATTTTGGAGCATCCGGCCAATGAGGAAAACGGAGATTACAGCACTAATATTGCGCTAAGAATTAAGGGATTAGCTTCAGGAATAAAAGATCAAGGGGAAGCGGCCGGGAAAATTGCGATCGAACTGCGAAAAAATGGAAACCTGGGAGAGATCGTAGAAAAAATAGAGGCAGCCGGACAAGGGTTTATTAATTTTTCTCTGAAGCCGGAGGTTTTCATCGGAGAAATTGGGGAAATTAGAGAGAAAAAGGAAACATACGGAACGGGAAAAACCCTGGCCGGGAAGAAAATCATGATTGAATATGCCCACCCCAACACCCACAAGGAAATGCATATCGGCCATATGCGGACCCTGATTACCGGTGAGGCGCTGGCCAGAATCCTGACGGCAAACGGCGCCGAAATCTTCCGGGCCAATTACCAGGGGGATATCGGACCGCATGTAGCCAAAGCCATTTTCGGAACCGAGAAAATCCTCGCCGAAAGAAAACTTTCCTGGGACCAAGCGGAAAAGCTGCCGCTTCCCCAAAAAGCCCACCTCCTGGGCGAGGGATATGTCCGCGGTGTGAAAGAGTCGGAGGAAAATTCCAAGGAAAAGAAAAAGATTGATCTTTTAAACAAAAAACTTTACGACCACGATAAAAGTGTCTGGCCAATTTACGAACGGACCCGGGTCTGGAGCCTGTTTTACTACGATGAACTTTACGCCCGGTTCGGGACCAAATTTGACCGGTTTTATTTTGAGTCGGAAGTGGCAGGCAAAGGCAAAAAGATCGTCGAGGAAAATGTGGGAAAAACTTTTGAAAAAAGTGCCGGGGCGATTATTTTCCCGGGCGAAAAATACGGCCTGCACACCCGGGTCTTTGTGACGGCAGACGGCAATCCGACTTACGAAGGGAAAGAAATGGCTTTAGCCCAAGAACAGTTTGCCGATTTTCACTTCGATAAAAACATTCATGTCGTGGCCAATGAGCAAAAAGGTTATTTTCAGGTGGTTATTAAAGCCCTGGAACTTTTAAATCCGGAATTTACCGGGCGGGAATACCACCTGTCGATGGGGATGGTCCAGTTGGTCGGCAAGAAAATCTCGTCCCGGACCGGAGTCTTAATTACCGTTGACGGGCTGATTGAAGATGTCAAAACCCTTCTGCGGCAGAACTTCGAAAACGTGTCGGATACGGTTTTGGAAAAAGTCGCCGTCGGGGCAATCAAATATTCGGTGTTAAGAACCGGACCCGCCTTAAACGCTTTGTTTGACCTGCAAAAAAGCGTTTCCCTGGAAGGGGACAGCGGTCCGTACCTGCAGTACACGTATGCAAGAGCGGAGAGCGTGTTACGAAAAGCAGATTTTCAATTTTCAATCAATTTTCAATCAATTTTTAATGATTCAATTTTGAATTTGAAAACGGAAGAGAGGGCGGTTTTAAGGTTTTTGCCCAGATATCCGGAAGTAGTGGAGATGGCCGCAAAAACGTACGGGCCCAACGTGATCGCGACCTATTTGTATGAGCTGGCCAGGAGATTCAACAATTTTTATAACGCGGCACCGATTATCGGGTCTGGTCAGGCAGAACAGTTCAGACTGACTCTAACCGCCGCTACGGCTCAGGTAATAAAAAATGGTCTGGAGCTTTTAGGTGTTGAGGCTCCGGAGAGAATGTAGTAAATTACCAGTCAATGGAAAAAACCGTTGTCTTAGTCAAACCGGATGGAGTCCAACGGGGTCTCATCGGGGCCATTATCTCCCGTTTCGAGAAAAAGGGCCTGAAACTTTGCGCCATAAAAATGGTGGCTCTGGATGACGCGATTTTGGACAAGTGGTATGCCCATCACCTCGGCAAGCCGTTTTTTAAAGATCTGAAGAATTTTATGAAATCCAGCCCGGTCGTGGCGATGGTCTGGGAGGGGGTCGAATGCATCGAGGCCGTCCGCCTGATTGTCGGAATTACCAAGTCCCGCGGGGCCGAAGCCGGAACGATCCGGGGCGATTTCGGGATGAGTCAGTCGCACAATCTGATTCACGCTTCCGACAGCCCGGAAGCTGCCAAAAAAGAACTCCGGTTTCTTTTTAAGGGTAAGGAAATCTTGGATTACGAAAAAAGCGAATACCTCCACGTTTACAATATTGAAGAGCTGGAAAAATAGCTTTAAGTTCCTTCGTCTCGGAGCTCATCAACATTTTCCCCGGCTTTGTCTTCCCACTCCCGAAGCTTGTCCATAATGGCTTCCCGGCGCTTTTTATCCGAAAGAGCGGCTCCGACGGTAGCCTCTTTCGGAGTTTTTCGTGGGGATCTTTTCCTGGATTTATTTTCCCGGCTTTCCGCCTTTTTGTGGTTTCCTGGCATAACTTTCACCCCCTTTAGGTTTAGGCGGGGAAAGTTTAGGAAGCACGAATTAAGGTCAAGGGAGAGGAAAGTAAGGACTTGGCAAGATCAGAAAAACGTATTACCGGTCAAATTCTTCGGCTTTAGCCCGGGCTGCTGCCAGGATTTGGCGAAATTCCGTCCGACTCAGAGGGAGGGAAAGTTCGGGGCCGGTTAAGACGCTGAAAAGCTGTTCGGGCCGGGAGATCAAATAGAAAGCCGCGCCGTTGAATTCCGGGTTGGTGATGTGCAGCCTTTTTTCCCGGGCTACCTCTTCAAGAGTGTTCAGGCCATTCGTTTTGTCGTAATAGGAATTGTAAGGGTGATAATCCAGTAAAACCTTCCCGGGAAGGAAAAAATCAATGCTGTGGCGCCGGGCTCCGTTAACCCGGAGATGAAAGTTCCGGGGTGTAAAGGCCGTTAGTAATCCCAGGTCAGATAAAACAATTCCGGTAATCCGTTCGTTGTGGGAACCGAAAGTGATTATCCGGTCGGCAAAGGGGAACCGTTTAGGTTTAATTTTCCGCGCCGGTCGGGAGATTGGCGCGGGGATAAGCGGTTCGGGCGGGTAGGTTTTGACGATCGCCGCCAAGGTGTCGTAAATATATTTCCGGTACAAAATCGCCATATCGGGAGCAAAGTTTTTCCCCAAAAAGCGGTACAAAGCGGGAAAAAAAAATTTTGCTTCCGTCCGGTTTCCGGTAAGGCCGATCGCCCGGTGGTGCCAAAGTTCGGGATTTGCTTTAAGAATCTCGATCCAATCCTGGACGGTGGTTAATTTGGCGGACTCAATGGTTCCGGGCAAGACAAGAGTCCTTCCGGCGGGGAAATTCCCGGCAGCGTCGCTTACTTCCGGATGATTAGCGACAAAATCTCGCGGTTTAGGGTGCAGACGGACGTAAAGGCATAGATCCTGAGGAGTTTTCAGAGTGTCGAGAACGATTTCGGAAGTCAGGCCGGTCACTTGCCGGCGGTTTGCGGTAAGAATGAGGGACCTCGTCCGGTCAACGCTGTCAGCATCCCAAAGAAATAAGTTATAGCGGTGAGGGCTTTGGGTGATGGCTTCATTTAGGGCCTGTTCCGGCAGAGAAAGCGGGCGGGCCGGGTCAATCGCCGGTAACCGGGCGGGGCGAGACGAAAGTTCCCGGACGTTTTCGGAAATATTAATCTGCAAACGGAAAAAATCCGCGGGATTCTCCTGCCGGAGCATATTTTTCGGGCAGGCCAGCCCTTTATGCCAGATCCGAACCTTTTTCGCAAGAGGCGGTTGTTGAGGTTCATTTTTCCTCCCAAGGAAAATATTTTTAATGCCAGAGAACCTATTTAGACCAATAATTTAGCAAAAACTCTTACTTTGTCCATGCAAAAGACAAACCGGCAACTTTCGGTGTTTGAGAACAATGAGCGTATGGATGACGAGACGAAAATAACAGTTAATCATGCGGAAATCCAAAAGTGGGCGGAAAAGTACAAAGCCAAACCGCAGATTATCGATTCACCTACCGCCGGGGCCGATCCGGTGGGGATTAGGCTGGAATTTCCGGTGGCCGGAGACGAAGCCTTTTTTGGCGAGTCCAAACCGTCGCGGGATATTTCCTGGGCAGAATTTTTTGCCATTTTTGAAGCCTTGGGACTGGCTTTTGTTTACCCGACGGCGGAGCCGGTCGATCCTTCTTCGGCCTACCGGTTTATAAAAAGGGAGATAGCGGCGGAGGGCGGAATGAAAAATTTTGGATAATCTTTCCGAAAGAGAGGAAAATCTGCTAAAATGATTTTAGAAAATTTCCCGGTTCTATGGACAATTTGCTTCCAGATAAAGTTTTTTACGAAATCCGGCCGCCTAAAGACCTCGAACATTCGGCTGAGGATTTTGCCCGGTGCTTATTAGCTATTTCCCAGATAAAAAAGGCTTCGTTTCTGGACCGCTGGCAGGGGCGGGTGGAAAATTTAACTTTTGAAATGGCGGCCGTCGCTTCCCGGGTCCATTTTTACGCCATTGTCCCGGTCCGGATGGCGACCTATTTTGAAAGCCAGATTGCCTCCAGTTATCCGAAGGCTAAAGTCGCCCGGCTGGACAACGATTATTTGGCGGAGATAAAGATGAGCAGTCCCCAGGTGGCTCAGTTAGGTTTAACCGCCCCGTTTTACTTTCCCCTGCGGACTTACAAATCGGACAAGGAAACCGATTCTCTGTCCGCGGTTTTGGGGGCTCTGTCCAAATCGGCCGGCGAGGAGACGGTGGTGTTTCAGATTAATCTGGCTAACGGCGGCAGCTGGCAGGGCGTCGGACGAAGAGTTCTGACCCGGGGTATTCCTGATCCGGAAGGGAAATTCCGGCCCCACCCCCAGGCAAAACTGATTGAAGAAAAAATTGCCCAGAAAGGCTTTGAAGTGTCGCTTCGTCTTTTTGCCGACAGTCCGGACCCGGCCGTTTCCAAAAATATCATTGCCAACCTTTCCAGCGCTTTTGGCAGCATGGGCTTAGGCGAAGGGAACAGTCTGTCATTAAAAAAACCGGCTTTTTTCGGCGGCAGTCTGCTGACGCCCTTTTTGACCCGGTCTTTTTTGCCGGCGGCCAAGTACCAGTATTTAAACGTGGACGAGATTGCCACTTTGTTTCATTTGCCGGATACGGAAACTTCCCAGATTAAGAATTTAAGCTGGGGCGGGGAAGCCTTTACCGACCCGCCGGTTAATTTGCCGGTCGCTTTGAATTTATCCGAGGAAGAAAAACAGAAAATCAATTTTTTTGCCAGGAGCGAGTACCGCAATAAGCAAACCACTTTCGGAATCAAAGACGGGGAGGATCGGAGGAAGCATTTTTACATTATCGGGAAAACCGGGACCGGGAAATCCACATTAATTGCCAATATGGCGATTTCCGATATCCGCAAAGGGCATGGCGTAGCGATTATTGATCCCCATGGCGACCTCTCCGAAACAATCCTGAATTACATTCCGGCCGACCGGATAAACGATGTGGCCTATCTCGACCCGGCCCAGGCGGAGCGTAGCTTTCATTTAAATCCGCTCGAAGTTCAGAACCACGAGCAGGGGGACATTGTCTCTTCCGGCATTGTTTCCATTTTTCACAAACTCTACAGTTTTTCCTGGGGGCCGCGGCTGGAATACATTCTTCGCAACACGATTATGACTCTGGTCAAAAAACCGGGCACGACTTTTTTGGATATTCCCCGGATTTTAAACGATAACGCGTACCGCAAAAGCTTAGTCGACAACCTTGACGATCCGGTGTTGAAAAATTTCTGGATCAAAGAATATAACGCCTTTGCCGAAAGTTTCCGCCAGGAGGCGATTTCTCCGATTTTAAATAAGGTGGGGCAATTTTTATCCTCGCCGCGGATCAGAAATATTGTCGGGTATCCGACATCGACGATTGACCTTTCCGAGATTATGGAGAAGGAAAAGATTTTAATTCTCAATTTGTCCCAGGGCCGGCTCGGGGAAGACAATTCGGCTCTCCTGGGGGCTCTATTTATTACCAAGTTTCAGCTGGCAGCCATGAACCGGGTGGGAATGCCGGAAGCACAGAGGAAAGATTTCTACCTTTATGTTGACGAGTTTCAGAACTTTGCGACGACTTCCTTTATCAAAATTCTGTCCGAAGCCCGCAAATACCACCTGAATCTGGTCCTGGCCAATCAGTACATCGCTCAGTTGGACGAGGCGATCCAGAAAGCGGTTTTCGGTAATGTCGGGTCCTTGGTGGCGTTTACTTTAGGGGCAGCTGACGCCAAAGCCATGTTTGTTGAATTTGGCAAGGCGTTGACGGAGGAAGAACTGGTTAACCTCGCCCGCTACCAGATTGCCGTCCGACTGTCGATTGAACAGGCGACTTCGGGAACTTTTCTGGCCCAGACTCTGCCCTTGCCGGACTGCGCTAACCAAAACCGGGAGAAAGTGATCCGGGCCTCGATGGAGCGCTACACCAAACTTTTGGAAACTCCGTTGCCCCCGCCGGTCATTAACCCGGAACCGGTCGCGGTTGGGCCGAAACCACCAGCGCCGACGCCCAGACCGGTAGTTTCGCCAGCTCAGGTCTCCCGGCCACCGCAGCAAAATAATTATCCCTGGCCGCCCAGGCCTAGCCAGCCTCAGGGAAATTTCCGGCCTAAACCTCACGGCCCCCGGAACTTTCCGCCGGGACCCCGGCCGCCAACGGGAGACCATCCAAACCAGCCGACCGGTGTGCCCGTGGCGCCTGCAACTCCTGCCGCCGGAGAGAAGAGAGAACAAGTGACGGAGTAAATGGAGGCAAAAATATAGGCGAAGAGTAACGGAGCATAAAAATCATGCTGAGTCAGAGCTTCGCCTAAATTGGCCGGAGAACCTTACACTACGTACGGATTTGGGAGCACCTCCTTTTTTAGAAGTGAATCCTAGGGATACGACGATCGTGTGGACAAGAAACGGGTTCTCCGGTTCTGCAGGGACAGGCATAACTCGCTTCAACAGCGGGGAGTTTTCCATTGAAAGCTTGTGGCTTTGGGTGAAACTCGTTGCCTGAATCCTGCGTGCAAAAAACCTTGTTCTCCGACAAACCACCACGAAACGGCAGCACGGTCGCCTTCAACCGGTCGGGGAACTGGTTTAGCTGAAAAGTACCTGGAAACGAGTATAAGCGCGGAGTTTAACGGGCGTCAAGAGCCAATTTTCTATTTTCAATTTTCAAAAAGAGAGGAGAAACAAAAAAAAGAGCCGGAGTAAAAAGTGAGGGGAGGAGATTGTAAATATCACTTTTTAACTCCGGCTTTCGGGCTGGGCTCCACCAGGATTTTTCGTGCTGCTGTCGTACTCAATCGAGTCTTTTTTCCTAAAGGAGGCGCACCCATCATCCCTAAACAGATCCCTAAATTTGGCGCAGACATTAACTGCTTCGAGCGGATCCTGGTGGCCACAAGGAACAGAGAATATATCAAGGGGAAAGTGCAACGTTGCTACGTCCCACCCTGATACCGAAATTATTTAGTTAAGACTTTGACGCGATTGTCTCAGTCCTAAAAACAAAGTGCGAAAGGAAAACTGAGGGAGAGTATAAAGGTGAGGGCAGGGGAGAGTCAAGAGGGAAATAAATTTCTAATTTCTAAAAGAAAACCCACCTATGGAATGTCACTGAAGCAAAAAACTCAGTGCACCAGGAAGGTGGGTAAAAGTGGATGCCGCTGTGTGCCTGGAGCCCGTGATCGTGGGTTAAACATTTAAAGGGCGCCATGCCAAGTCAGCGGGTAGTACGATCGGCCGATCAAAAAAAATAATAAAAAAGAAAAATAAACGAGCAGTTACCTCAGGGTGGTTTAGCGCGGCCCGCGCAACACCTGTTGGGCAACTGTTTCTCTCCTTTCTTTTTTTGGCTTGGGTTGACCAATCGTTCTCCAGGTTTGGATCCCAGTACTCGATCATCGATCGCGAGCGGTTAGAAAGTAGATAGAGATCTAAATTATTTAGATCTCTTTTGCCCGTCCGTCGCCGTTCCTGTTTGGCATCCTCCTCCTGCCTGGAGATAGGGTATTTTGTGAGGCAAGCACCAGTGCTTGTCTCGAATTGCAAAAAGTGCAAAAGACTTAATCTTTTGGATTAAGAAAGAGAGTATATCACGCAAAAAACACTTTGTCAAGAGTTATAGGTTATGTGCGATTTTGAGGCAAAAAAAGTCGCCCGGAGAGAAGAGAAGGAACTGAGGGTTTCATCTGAAACGCAAGACTATCTCTCCGGGCGCTGTTATGAGCCGATCCGTTTTTGTCGAAAATCTGATTCTTAGCCTCGCGGGGCGAATTCCGGATGGTAAAACCGCTTGTTTTGGGCTTCAATAATCAATTGTTCGTCCCGCATTGCCTTCAGAACAATATCGATCCGAAAGTCTGAAGGTAATGGTAACCTGCGGTCGTAGCGAAGAAAGTGATCCAGGTCAAACTGGCTTGAACCCATGTTTCTCGCGCTTTTCAAGGCGCTTTCAATCGTT
>JAJYKY010000020.1 GCA_021788195.1 bacterium
CCATTCGCAGCCGTTGACGATACTGCAGCGGGAACATTCGGAGGAAGCAAGGGCGGGACGAAGGCCAAAGGAAAAATGAGCTATAAAGAATAAGCCACTGACCACCAAACCAAAAAGAAACAGTTTTCTCATTTCCCGAAATTGACAGATAATTCATTGTAAGCGCAAGACGAGCTGCCTGCAAATTTTGTCAAAAACGGTTAAAATAGAAGCGTGCGAAAAGTTAAAGCCGTCAAAAATTTGGGAAAACCAATATCCTCCGGCTGGTTTATAACTCCGGCGCTGGCAATTTTGGTCGGCCTGACCGGCCTGATAATGGTAATCTTACCGTTACTGCCGCGGCTATCTTTGCCTTCTTTTCCCGGGGAAAACAAAATAAGTTTTGATCCCTGGGTGGAAAGATATGTTCCGCCGGGAGGGGAGAAACCCGAGACTTTGCTGACCCCGCCTTTAAAAACTTCCGGTTATATTTTGCCGAAAACAAAAACAGTTAACGTCCCAATAATCTTCTACCATTATATTGAATACAATCATGATCCGAAGGATACGATTCGGATGCATTTGACGGTTACTCCGTATTGGTTAGAAAAACAACTGCGGTTTTTACGGGACAACGGTTATACCACGGTTGATCTTAATCAGGTTCGGGCAGCAATTATGGGCCGGAAAGACTTACCACCGAAGCCGGTTGTGATCTCTTTTGACGACGGCTACCGGGATTTTTATACCGACGCCTATCCGCTTCTGAAAAAATACCAGGCCAAAGCCACGATTTATGTGATTTCCGATTTTTTAGACCGGCCGAACTACATGTTTACCTGGCAGCTTAAAGAGATTGCCACCGAATCCGCGAATTTAATCACCATCGGCGCCCATACGCGCCACCATCTGTCCTTAACTTCGGTTTCGGAAAAAATAGCCTGGGACGAAATTTCCGGTAGTAAGACAAGGTTAGAAGCCATCATTTCCCGGCCGGTCGTGCATTTTGCCTACCCCTACGGTTTTTATAATCAGGCCGTCGCCGATCTGGTTAAAAAAGCCGGTTTTTGGACCGCTACCACCACCGTTCCCGGAACCAGGGAAGACAGCAGCAATTTCTTTTCTTTCCCGAGAATTCGAATCGGCGACTACGACGGAAAATTCTTTGAAAGTCGTCTGCGGGTTACCGGAAAATAGCTGAGCTACTTGTTTTCTTCCAGAAACTTTTGGGCTTCGGGGTCGGGACCGATTTTTTGGAGAATAAATTCCATCTGCTGCCGGGCCAGATCGGTTTTGCCGACCTCTTTATAATAGGTGCCTAAAAGATAGTGGGCATCGCGGTAATCGGGTTTCATGGCCACGGTTTCTTCCAAAACTTTAACGGCGGCAGCGTATTGTTTCGTCGAACCCAAAATCAGACCGTAATTGTAATGGATCCGGGCGTCGGTCGGGGCCAGTTCGACGGCCGTCTGGATCGCCGAAACAGCCATTGCGGCGTATCGCGGGTCAATAGTGGCCAGCTGGTAAAAAACCCGGGTCCGGGTTTTCCAGAAAGTGACATTGTTAGGGGAAATCCCGATAGCCGCATCGCTGTTTTTGATGGCCTGATCCGTTAACTCTCCGGCAAGAGTAGCCGATTTTTCCTTGGCGGCCGCGGTCGCTAAGGCGGCTTCGATGTAGGAGAGTTCATCCCGGTAAAGCGGTTCGCCCGGCGAAAGGCTGACAGCCTGGTCAACATTCCTGTAGGCATCAACATACTGGCCGGCTTTTTCTAAATTGTTGCCCAGGGCGTAGGCGCTGTCGGCGTTCCAAATATTTAAAAGCCGGCTGAAGATCATCAGGGCGACTACTCCGGTAGCTAAAATCAGACCGTATTCCACGGGCCCCGGTTTGGTTTTGGTGGGGGACAGGCTTTCCGGGAGCGGCCGGAGCAAAGCCAGAGAAAAGGCCGGGATCAGGAAAAAGTAAAGGCCGATAATGACGACGGAAAAGCCGAAAAAATTAGTGACGAGAATGGAAACATAAGCGGCAAACAAACCGAGTACCAAGCTGGCATTTAACGGCTCTCCGGAATTTGAAGTTTGAGCTCCGAAGAAGCGCGAAGCCAATTTGAAATTTGAAAATTTGTTGAGAATTGAAAATTGAAAATTGAAAATTATCCAGAAGATAAAGGATAGGATGACTAACATGTAGGCTACCATCCCCACCGTTCCCGTCGTCGCCAACATATTTAAGTACTCGTTATGCGCTTTGTTGTACAAAAAGTCCCACTCGGAGACCATATTGTGTTCCACCGGCCGGTCTTTGTAGTAGGCGTAGGCAAAAGTTTCCACGCCCGAGCCAAAAATCGGGTACCGCTCCCAGATTTTCAAAGCGCCTTTCCAGACAATTTTTCGGATATCGGACGATTCGGAAATGCCGATATCGATATAGCCTGACGGCTGGGCTGGCTTTGGAGCGACGGCAACGGTTTTCCCGCGAGTGGCCAGAAAATGTTCCAGGTTAAGATTTTCAATCTGGGAAAAAGGTAAGCCGAAGATGAGGGAGGCGAGGACAAAAGACAGAGAAGCAAGAATCAGGGGGAGAGGAATCTGGATTCTCCGGCGGTTTTTAGCAAAGAACAAAACGGCAAAGGCACCCAGCCCGGCGATCAGGCCTAAAATGCCTGATCGGGATTTGGTAAATAACAAGGCGACGAAGAACATGGCAATTAAGACAAGATTAAGGCGGTTGATAATCTTTTCCCCTTGTTTCCTGATTCCTGTCTCTATTCCCACCAGCATCAGAATGAGGACATCAAGATAGGCGGCCATCCAGTTGGGCTGGCCCAGAGTGGCAAAAACTCGGTCTTTAACATCCTGAATCCAGCAGGCGTCGTCAAATTTATTGGTAAAAATCAGGCAGGAAACCGATCCGCCGAAATGTTCGCCGATGCCCCAAAGAGCCACGATCAACCCGGAGATAAAAGACAGGGCAAAAATTTTTTTGACCATCCCAGCCTTAAGATTGGAGACAGCGGCAAAGTACAAAAGAAGGTAGGAAAAAGAGGCTAGCAAGCCTTCGTGAAACCGGCTGTAATAACCCCAGATACTGGTGTGCGGATCAAGAGAAATAACCGTAGAAATAATGTGGCTTAAAAGATACAGGATCAGGGGAATTTCCAAAAAAGTCCGGCGGTAAATTATTTTTCCCGACAACAGCATTTTTATAATCCAGGCCGAAACGATAACGGTTGTCAGCGCGTAGGTAAGCATCATCTTGTTAAATTCAAAAAGTTCGGAAGTGGCGGAAGTAAAGATCAGCGGAACCAGGAAAAAAAGCAGGGCAAAAGACCAGGAAATGACGGCATCGACGATAGCGATTAAATCCATGGGAAGATTATAGCAGACAGAACAGACGACTGGCAGACGATTGACGGACGGAAAACAGAAGTTTTAGATCTGTCTGCCGATAGGCAGGTATCTGATCATCGTCGGTTATTCGTCTGATATCCGTCTGCTCTTCGACTGTCTTTTTCTCCCTGAAAGTGTTAGTATTTTTGGGCATGATCGATAAAATTTTCGGTCTGGTTTCCTATGATTTGGGAATTGACTTAGGAACGGCAAACACTCTGGTTTTAGTTCGCGGCAAAGGCATTATTATCCGGGAACCGTCCGTGGTGGCGATGCAGAAAAAAACCAAGAAAATGATTGCCGTCGGCAGCGAAGCCAAAAAGATGGTGGGCCGGACCCCGGCAAACATTACGACGATTTCCCCGCTTTCCGACGGCGTGATTGCCGACTTTGACGCGGCGGCCGGGATGCTTAAATATTACATCGAAAAAGTCCACAGTTTGCCGGCCGTGTTTCCGAAACTACCTAAACCCCGGGTTGTGGTCGGGATTCCTTCCGGAGTGACCGAGGTCGAAAGGCGGGCGGTTCAGGAGGCGGCGCTTAATGCCGGCGCCCGCAAAGCCTACCTGATTGAAGAACCGATGGCAGCCGCGATCGGGGCCGGGGTAAATATTGACGATACCCATGGCTCGATGGTGGTGGATATCGGCGGCGGGACAACCGAAATGGCAGTTATCGCCCTGGGCGGAATTGTCGTCAACAAGTCGCTGCGGACAGCCGGTAAGGAAATGGACCAGGCAATTATTAATTTTCTCCGTTTAAAATACGGACTTTTAATCGGTGAACGGACGGCCGAAGAGCTGAAAATTACTATCGGTAGCGCTGACGAAAAAGCAAATGGGGAGAAATATTCCGTTATCCGCGGCCGGGACCTGGAAACAGGATTGCCTAAAAGTTTGCGGGTAACGGCTTCGGAGATCCGCGAGGCTCTATCTCCGGTTTTAAACGAAATTGTGAATACCATCGGGGATTTAATTGAAGAGACACCGCCGGAACTGGTGGCCGACGTTTTGGAACGGGGCCTGGTTTTGGCCGGCGGTGGCAGCCAGCTTCCGGGTATCGACCGGTTTATCGCCGGAACAACGAAAATTCCGGTCTGGATTGCGTCTGAACCGATGGCCGCGGTTGTCCGGGGTTGCGGTCGCGTTTTGGAAAACGAAAAACTTTTAAGTCAGGTTCGGGTAACGGGGGGACTACGGTAAGAAATGAAAAATGAGTAATGAGCGATGCAGAAGAAGATCTTTATTTTTCTGTTAGTCTTGTCGGTCGGTCTTTTCCTTCTGGATCGGGCCCATTTTCTAAATCCGGTCCGAAGGATTGCCGATTCGGCTTTTGTCCCTCTGGAATATATTTTTTACAGTGGCCGGCAGAAAGTGACTGATGAATTCCGGATTCTAACTTTCTGGCAATCCGGAGAAGCGCGGATTAAATATTTGGAAACCAAAAACCGGGAACTTCTGGAGGCAAAAGTCAAAGCGGAAAGTCTGGCAGCAGAAAATGCGGCTCTGCGCAAGCAGCTCGGAATACTTCCGGCCGGAAAATTTATTCTCCTGCCGGCAGCCATTATCGGGGCTGACAGCGCCAAAATAATAATAGCGGCCGGAACTGATTCCGGGGTCCGACCGGGACAGACGGTTGTTATCGGGGAAACGCTTCTGGGAGTTGTTGACAGCGCAACCCCAAAAACTTCTGTCGTTCGCCGTCCCACAGCTTCGGGATCAAAAATTCCGGCCAAAATAGGTGAGGTTCGGGGCCTTATCGCCGGGGAATTTAATACCGGGATGCTTCTGACCCAGGTGGCCCAGACGGAACCGATTGATGTCGGCGATACTGTCGAGACCAGCGGAGAGGGCGATGTTCCTATTCCCAATCTTTTGATCGGACAGATTACCAAAATCAAGAGTCGGGAGAGTGATGTTTTTCGGGAGGCACAGGTCGTTAGCCCGGTCAATCTTTCGGATCTGAGTTTTGTCTTCATCGTCAAATGAAATTTACCGTTCAGTTATTGTTAGCTTTTGTTTTGTCAGCGCTGGGGACGGCCTTTTTCCTCCCAAGTCTGGTTCTGCCCCTGGTTGGCTGGGTGGCCTACAGGGATTCTCCGACAAAAGCGTATCTTTTTGCTTTCTTAGGCGGGTTGACAGCCGATTTAACCGTCGGTACTTTAGGTTTTTCGGCGCTGTTTTTTTTATTTTCGGCCGGAGTACTGGAAATTTACAGGAAACGGTACCGGCTGGGCGCGGCCAATCTGATAGTGCTGTTAATTTTTCTGGAAATAATTTATGAATTTATCCGAAGAACAATTTAATCCCGGCTGGCGGATTTTAATCCTCGAGCTATTGGTATTTGGAGCCTTTCTGGTTTTAGCCGCCCGGCTGGTGGTGACTAATGTTTTTTCCGGCAGCTACTACCGGAACCTTTCTTCGGGTAATCTTCTTCGGGAAGAAAAGATTCCGGCAAATCGGGGAGTAATTTTTGACCGAAACGGCAATCCGCTGGTTATTAATGCCCCCGTTTATTTATCCAAAAGTTGTTTAACGGACAACTGCGATGCGAAAGTAATTTCGAAGGAGGAAGCCATGATGTCAACCGAAAGTAGCGTTCTCACTGTTCGGAGCTATCCTTACGGAGCTGTATTCGCCCATGTTTTAGGTTACGTGACGCCGGCGGACCGCAAAGGAGAAACCGGGGTGGAGGCAGAGTATGACAGTTTGTTGGCAGGCAGAGACGGCAAGAATCTTTATGAAACCAATGCCGTCGGAGCTCAGGTTCGGTCTTTGGGAAGAGTGGATCCGGTGCCCGGGCAGGATTTACACTTGAGTTTGGATTTGGATTTGCAGAAAGTTCTGGCGGAAAACTTGCAGAACCGGCCGACCGCAGCGGTGGCAACGGATCCGCAGACAGGGGAGATTTTGGCGCTTTATTCCGGGCCTTCTTTCGATCCAAATTTGTTTACAAACCTGTCAACCGGCGCGGCGTGGCGCGACGAGGCGGTAAAAGCCCTTTTTTCCGACAGCCGGCAGCCGCTTTTTAACCGGGCGATCGGCGGAACTTTTCCGCCCGGCTCGACTTTTAAGGTCGTCGTTTCCGCTGCCGCATTGGAAAGCGGAGCTATCACCGGGGAAACTAAAATTGAGGACACCGGAGTTTTGACCGTCGGGAAATTTACTTTTTCCAACTGGAAATGGTCCCGGGGGGGCGGGACGGAAGGTCTTTTGAATATTGTCGGGGCGATAAAACGGAGTAACGACATCTTTTTTTACAAGGCAGGTGAGGCGACCGGAGCGGAGACGATTACTGACTGGTCGAAGAAATTCGGCCTGGGCCAAAAGTTGGGGATTGATCTACCGGGCGAGGCCACCGGCCTGGTTCCGGACAAAGCCTGGCGGGAAGCAAACGCCCGGGACTGGTATCTGGGCGATACCTACCATTTAGCTATCGGTCAGGGTGACCTTCTGGTTACCCCATTGCAGGTCAATGCCTGGACTAATGTCGTAGCCAACGGCGGGAAACTGTGTCGGCCCCAGGTATTACTGGGCGGTAAGGAAAACTGTCGGGGGTTGGGGATAAAACCGGAAAACCTTGCTCTTATTAAAGAGGGAATGGTTGAAGCTTGCAGTCCCGGCGGAACCGGCTGGCCCCTTTTTGACTATACTGTCAAGGGCAGGAAAATTCAGACGGCCTGCAAAACCGGGACGGCAGAGTTCGGCGACCCTAAAGACCGGACCCACGCCTGGTTTACGGTCTTTGCCCCGGCAAAGAACCCTCAAATCAGTCTGACGGTATTAGTGGAAGCAGGCGGCGAAGGTTCGGATGTGGCTGCCCCGATTGCCAAAAAAGCCCTCGATGTGTGGTTTTCCGACCACCAATAAGTTAAGATTTTCTAAAGTGAAACCCTCCGAACGTTATTATCTCCTGATGTTTTCGACGGTTATGGGAATCGGCAATGCCCGGGTAAAACTTCTCAAGGATTATTTTGGCAGTTTCCAGAAGGCCTGGGAAGCTCCGGAAGAAATACTTTCCCAGACCGGTTTGCCCAAAAGCGCTTTGAACGAACTTTTAGGACAGCGGAAAAAATTAATTATCGACAACTACCTTTCCGATCTGGAAAAGAGGGGGATAAAGTTTTCCACAATTGTGGATAAAGATTATCCTGAGCGGCTAAAAAATATTTCTGATCCGCCGGTGATTCTTTTTTACAAAACCTCTCTTTGTCAGGTCGACTTAAATAGATTATGGGGAAGAAAGGTTATCGGCGTGGTCGGTACCAGGAAAATTACCGGCTACGGGGAGGAAGTGACCCAGTCTCTGGTAAAAAGCCTGGTTGCTAACGGCTTTACCGTCGTTTCCGGGATGGCTATCGGCGTCGATACGATCGCTCACCAGACAACTATTAATAGTGGGGGAAAAACGGTGGCGGTTTTGGGCGCCGGGGTGGATATAATTTATCCGCCGCGTAACACCGGGCTGTACCGGCAGATTTTAGATTCCGGCGGAGCGGTTGTTTCCGAAATCCCGCCGGGAAAGCTGGTTAACCGGGGGATTTTTCCGGCCCGCAACCGGATAATAAGCGGCCTTTCCGAGGGGGTTCTGGTAACCGAAGGAGCAATTGATTCCGGAAGTTTAATTACGGCCGGCCTGGCTTTGGAGCAGGGCCGGGAGGTTTTTGCCGTTCCCGGACCGATAAACAGCCCGATGGCTGAAGGGACTAATTATCTATTAAAACAGGGAGCCAAACTGGTAACCGGAGTCGATGACATTCTTGCCGAATTGGGTTATCAATCAACCTTTTCTGGCCAGGGGTACAAAGTTCCGGTTGGTGATAGTCCTGAGGAGCAAAAAGTCATTGACCTCCTGAACTTCGAGCCGCTCGGGTTTGATGAAATTGCCCGGAAAGCAGAGATTCCGGTCGGAAGACTGGGGACAATTCTGAGCAAGATGGAGATAGCAAAGATGATCAAAAGTGACGGACCGGTCTTCCGGCTGAGAAATTCCCCTTGACAGGAATGTTACGATTGGAGAGCATTAACCCTATGGATTTAATTGTCGTCGAATCACCAACCAAAGCCAGAACCCTGTCCCGTTTTCTGGGCAAAGATTACAAAATTGAAGCCTCAATGGGGCACATTCGCGATTTGCCAAAAGCCAAACTGGGCGTGGATACGGACCATGATTTTACTCCCCAGTATCAGGTGGGTAAAGATAAAAAAGAGACCGTTGCCCGTTTGCAGTCAGCGGCCCGGGAGGCAAAAAACATTATTCTGGCCACCGATCCGGATCGGGAAGGGGAGGCGATCGCCTGGCACCTGTCGCAAGTGCTAAGCGACAATTTAAAATTCCAGCGGATCACCTTTCATGAAATAACTGAGACTGCCATAAAGAAGGCGCTTGCCCATCCGGGAAGTGTTGATATGCATTTAGTGGACGCCCAGCAGGCCCGGCGGGTCTTGGACCGGCTGGTGGGCTACAAGCTGTCGCCGCTTTTGTGGCGTAAAGTCCGTCGGGGGCTGTCGGCCGGGCGGGTGCAAAGTGTGGCCGTCAGGTTGATTGTGGAAAAGGAGCGTGAAGTGACTGCCTTTAAGCCGGAGGAATACTGGGAAATTGCTGCCAAACTGAAAAACGAAAACGGCGAGTTTGAGGCCAAACTGGTAAAAACCGGCGACAAAAATGCCGAGATCAAAAATGAAAAAGAGGCAACGACTATTAAAGCGGAGCTGGAGAAAGCCGAGTTCCGGGTTAAAGATATTCAGGAAAAAGAAATCAAGAGGAGTCCTTATCCACCGTTTACGACTTCAACTTTACAGCAGGCGGCCAGTAATCTTTTTGGCTGGAGTGCCAAACGGACAATGCAGGTGGCCCAGTCTTTGTACGAAAAAGGTTTGATTACTTACCACCGGACCGACTCGACCAATCTGGCGATCGAAGCCGTCAACGCCGTTCGGAAATTTATCGGTGAGAGGTACGGAGAAAAGTATGTTCCCGGCACCCCCAAATTTTACAAAACCAAATCAAAAGTGGCCCAGGAAGCACACGAGGCAATCCGTCCGGCCAAAGTTTGGGAGGAAACGGAAAAAACGGCGGTGGCTAACCATGA
Source organism: bacterium (assembly GCA_021788195.1). Lineage (GTDB taxonomy): Bacteria > Patescibacteriota > Microgenomatia > JAMCZE01 > JAMCZE01 > JAJYKY01. Next base: position 9,463 of record JAJYKY010000020.1, read on the forward strand.
CGAGGAAAAACTTTATGAACTTATCTGGAAGCGGTTTGTGACCTGCCAGATGGCTGAAGCCGTATACCGCCAGACAACTATAGAGATTACAGCCTTAACCACCCCGAGCGAGGGTAAAGTTCGAGTCGAAGGGTCCCGTGATTATTTATTCCGGGCCGGGGGCAGTAAAGTTTTGTTTGACGGCTGGCAGAAAATTCTAAAATCGGATACAGGAGATCAGACACCGGAGTTACCGGAAATAACCGCGGGCGAAAGCCTGGAGTTATTAGGATTGACCCCTTCCCAGCATTTTACCCAGCCGCCGGCCCGCTATACCGAGGCGACCTTAATTAAGGCTCTGGAAGAATACGGCATTGGTCGGCCGTCTACTTACGCCCCGACCATTTCGACCATTCTGGAAAGAAATTATATTGAAAAAACCGACCGGAAACTAATCCCAACGGCTCTCGGGTTTGCCGTCAACGACTTTTTAATAGCCAACTTTCCGGGGATCCTGGATTATAAGTTTACGGCCGGAATGGAGGATAGTCTTGATGCGATCGCCAACGGGGAGAAAAAGTGGGTCCCGGTAATCCGGGATTTTTATGACCCGTTTGTGAAACTTTTAGAGAACGTTGCTGAGACGGCCCAGCGGGTGAAGGTGGAAACGGAGACGACCGACGAGGTTTGTCCTAAATGCGGCAGTCCGCTGGTTGTCCGGATCGGGCGGTTCGGTAAATTCTTAGCCTGCAGCAAATTCCCGGACTGCAAATTTACCAAAACCTACAATAAGAAACTGGATATTAAATGCCCGAAATGCGGGGGAGACATAATTTTAAAAAGAACTAAAAGCCGGAAAACTTTTTACGGCTGCGCCAATTACCCTAAGTGTGATTTTGCTTCCTGGACTCGTCCGTCTTCGCCGGAACAAAGTCATAGCGGACAGGTTAAACCTTAGGCTGCCCCAGTTTGATCGCTTCTGACCCTCTTGCCGCGCCGTTTTCGCGGCTGGTATATTTATATATGCCCTGCTCTTCTGAAATAAATCCCGGGATCCAGCCTGTTTCCCAAGACCCAAAAGAACTGTTGAGAGTTACCGTTTCCGAACCGGCTGAAGAAAGTCCTCTGGACAGGCTGATCCGGTTAGGCGGTCCACCGATTTCCCTCAAAGAAGCGTTGGAAATTCTTAAAAAGGTCTCCGAAAAACTCAATGCGCGTTAAACTTAAGCGCTTCGATAAATCTCTGCCGATACCGGAATACAAAACTGCCGGAGCGATCGGTTTCGATTTGTATATCCGCAACAGCGAAAAAATCGGGCCGCACGAAGTAGCTGCGTTTCCCAGTAATATCGGAGTGGCCATTCCCAGGGGCCACCTGCTTCTGGTTACCAGCCGGAGCTCGACAGCCGGAAAATTCGGTCTGCTGGTAATTCCGGGAACAATTGACCCGGATTTTTGCGGCGACGAAGACGAAATGAAAATCTCTGTTTTTAACCTGACGGACAAAACGGTTGAAGTTACCGCCGGAACAAGGATTGCCCAGGGGATTTTCTACAAAGTTTCCAAGGTGGAGTTTATCGAAACGGAAAAGATGAACCATAGATCCCGCGGCGGTTTCGGAACAACCGGGCACCATTAGGTTTTGATCCACAAAGATCTGATTGAAAAGGAAAACATCTTCAGATAATCTGGTCGGCAAACGGTTTTTACCTTAAAGGAGGGTTTATGATTTCGAACCAGGAAACGGAACTGAAACTTTTGCCGAAAGTGGAAACAACCGACAGCCGGACAGGGCGGCCGATTAGTGAGGGAGCGGAGAAATGGCTGGGTGTCCCGATTAAATGTTTGGACCACGGCTTTGTTTACCTCGTTGATTACATGGGCAACGATGAGGCAATCGAACAGGCTGCCCGGGTTTCGTACGGCCGTGATGCCCGACCGGTTTCGGATACGCAAACACTTCTTCGCTACTTGTTAAGAAACGATCACACCAGCCCCTTTGAAATGGCCAGCTTAAAATTTCATGCCAAGATGCCGATTTTAACAGCCCGGCAGTGGGTTCGGCACCGGACAGCTAAAATTAACGAAATTTCCGGCCGGTATTCCAAACTTCCGAAAGAATATTATGTCCCTGAGCCCGAAGTCTTGGCCGAACAATCAAAATCTAATAAACAGGGCAGGGGTAAAGCTCTGGAACACGACCAGGCTCTGAAAAAAATTTCGGTGATAAAACAGACTTGTGAGGAAGAATACGCAAAATATGAAGGGTTGCTAAATGATGACGGGACCGGACAACCGATCCGTTCCGGGGAACCGATGGTGGCCAGAGAAATTGCCAGGGGAGTTTTAGGAACGAATTTTTACACCGAGTGGTACTGGAAAATTGACCTGCACAATTTTATGCATTTCAGTAAACTTCGGACTCATCCTCACGCGCAATACGAAATTCGGGTTTACGCCGAAGCCATGGCACGGATTGCCAAGGAGGCTTTTCCGATTACCTGGCGGGCCTTTGAAGATTACGAACGGCAAGCGATGAGATTATCAGCAGTGGAAAAGAAAATCCTGGCTGAGGTACTGAGGGAAAAAGGTGTCCGGGTCAGTTTGCCGGAACTTATGACTGCGGCAAAAAATGCCGGTTTAACTAATAAGAGGGAGAAGGAAGAGATGGCTGAAAAGTGGCAGGAGTTAGGTCTGCTTA